>NZ_JBFBJZ010000001.1:0-376044 GCF_040686255.1 Kitasatospora sp. NPDC085879
AACGTCACCCGCTCCCGCTTGGGACGACTCGTTCGTCAGGGACTCCTCGCCCAACCCGGACGTGGCCGCTACCAGAAACGGACTTAACGTCCTCTCAGTTCTTCGACCGCGCCGGCCAGGCTTCAAGCGGCTGACATTGCTGGGAGTTTGGGACTCGCCGGGTGTTCCTGACTCCGGCTGGAGTGATCGCGGTGTGGTCGCAGCCAGCTGGGCCATCGCTGGT
Source organism: Kitasatospora sp. NPDC085879 (assembly GCF_040686255.1). NCBI lineage: Bacteria > Bacillati > Actinomycetota > Actinomycetes > Kitasatosporales > Streptomycetaceae > Kitasatospora > Kitasatospora sp. NPDC085879. The sequence continues at coordinate 224 of NZ_JBFBJZ010000001.1, forward strand.
GGGTGGCGTCTTTGTCGGCCTGGGCGAGGATCTCGGCGATGGCGTCGACGGCGTCGCGGGCGGCCTGGCGGGAGAGGTGGTCGTAGATGTTGGCGGTGGTGGAGAGCATTGCGTGACGGAGCGCAGCTGGCCGTCCTGGTCGCCGTTGCACCAGGGCACCGAGTGGACCTTCACCGCGCGGGTTGGAGGGGGAACCCGAATCGGCAATACCGAGGTGTTCGACGGCACGGTCATCGGCCTGACCAAGCCGGTGATCGCCTCACGCTGGCGACGCCAGTTCCAGCGAGCCGTCGACACACTCGCGAGCAGGGCGGCGCAAGCCCGCCGTTGAGAGCGCTGCTGCCGGTGCACCGGGTTCCGCCGCGCCGCGCTCGCCCCGTCCAGCGAGCTCGCATGCAGGGGCGGCCGTCGAGATGGTCCCGAGCGGCCTGGACGAAGGCGCGGACGAGGAGGGTCTCGGAGGAAGCACCCCGGCCACCTCGACGCCATGGCACCTCGTGGCGCACCCATCCGGGTCGAAGCTGGCTGCCCGGTACCGTGCAGGCGTGCTGACCGCGTGGCTGTGGATGCGGCTGTGGCTGCAGCGCGGCGCGACCTGAGCCGCGGGCCGAGAGCGGCCGAGTCCGTCACTTGACCAGACGGAAGCCCGGATGCCGGAGTCGGGCGGCCAGGAACCACGTCACAATCGAGCGGTCCCCCGTTGCGGAACGGGGTGCGTGGGGACAGGACGAGCAGAGTGACCGCTCCTGACTGCTCCGGATGACAGTGCGTCATGATGCTGGCATGTCAGATGAACGGACCACCCCACGCGCCATCGCCGACAGCTACCTCGACCAGGTCGCAGCGCACGACCCGCTGGAATCCGCATGGCTGGGCCTGCACCCCGGCGACGACCGGCAGCCGGACCTCTCGCCGGAGGGCTTCGAAGCCCACGCCGAGATAGCACGCCGTTCCCTCGCCGCACTCGACGCCGCCCCGGTGACGGCCGATCCCGCCGAGCTGGCCTGCGCCAGGCTGCTGCGGGAGCGACTCACCGCCGAACTCGCCGTCCAGGACGCCGGTGACAACTACCGCCAGCTGCGGGCGATCGGCGCCCACGTCCACCAGGTCCGGGACATCTTCACCTTCATGCCCACCGCCACCGACGAGGACTGGGCGGCCGTGGCCGGGCGACTGCGCAATCTCCCCGGCGCGCTGGACGGTTACCGGGCCACCCTCACCAAGGGGATCTCCCGCGACCTGCTCGCCGCCCCGCGCCAGGTGGACGTGGTCATCGGCCAGCTCACCGCCTGGACCGGAGGAACGGCAGACCGGGCGGCCGGACCGCAGGCGGGCGCTGGCGCCGGCTGGTTCGCCGGCTTCGTCGCGGGCGGTCCCGAGTCGCTCCGCGCTGAACTGGACGCCGCCGCCCTGCGGGCCACCGCCGCGGTCGCGGAGTTCCGGGACTGGATGCGGGACACCTATGCCCCCGCCGCCGCCGGCACGCCGGACGCCGTCGGCCCCGAGCGCTACCTGCGTGCCGCCCGCTACAACACCGGCGCCGACCTCGACCTGGAGGAGGCGTACGACTGGGCCTGGAGCGAGTTCCACGGGACGCTCGCCGACATGCAGGCCGCGGCCGCCGGCGTCCTGCCCGGCTCGACTCCGCTGGAGGCCATGCACCACCTGGAGCTGCACGGCCACGCGGTCAAGGGCGAGGAGGGCATCCGGGACTGGCTGCAGCAGCTCATGGACGGGGCGATCGATGCCCTCGACGGCCGCCACTTCGACATCACCGGACCGATACGCAAGGTCGAGTCCCTGATCGCGCCCGCGGGCAGCGTCGGAGGGCCCTACTACTCGGGCCCCAGCCTCGACTTCAGCCGCCCCGGCCGGACCTACCTGCCCACACTCGGCCGGGAGTCCTTCCCGACCTGGCAGCTCGTCAGCACCTGGTACCACGAGGGCGTGCCAGGCCACCACCTGCAGCTCGCCCAGTGGGTCGCCGTGGCAGACCGGCTGAGCCGCTACCAGGCCACGCTGGGCATCGTCAGCGCCAACATCGAGGGCTGGGCACTGTACGCCGAGCGGCTCATGGACGACCTGGGGTTCTTCGCCGAACCCGGCTACCGCATGGGTTTCCTGGACGAGCAGATGCTGCGGACCATCCGGGTGATCATCGACATCGGGATGCACCTGCGGCTCGCCATCCCCGCCGACTCCGGCTTCCATCCCGGCGAGCGCTGGACCCCGGCCCTGGCCGCGGAGTTCATGGCCACCTACAACGGCGCCTCGGCCGAGGAGCGGGGCGGCCAGATCGACCGCTACTTGGGCTGGCCGGGCCAGGCCATCGGGTACAAGCTCGGCGAACGCGTCTGGCTGGCAGGCCGCGAAGCCGCCCGGCGGCGCCAGGGCCCCTCCTTCGACCTCAAGACCTGGCACATGAAGGCCCTCTCCCAGGGCTCCCTGGGCCTGGACGATCTGGTCGGCAACCTCTCGGCGCTGTAGGTCCCGACAGCGTCGGACGAGCCGCGCACCGCCGAACCGCGCTGTCCTGGCAGGGCAAGGAGCCCTCCAGGGCAGCGCCTCGATGTGCGGTCCAGTGTCGTTGGGGCGCTCGTCCGACCACGACCAGGCTGAGACACGTGACCGCTATGACCACGCTGACCCGCACCTACGTCGACGGCCGGCGCCGGCCGAGCGCACGCCGCACGAGTGGATGGGCCACACGAACGAGCGTCCGATGATCACGCAAGCGCAGGGATGCTCATGCGGGCCCGCGCAGGTCAGCGGCGTGTGCCGATTTCTCGAGTCCCACAGGTTCAGGAGCGGGCCTCAGTAGCCGCCACCCGTGGAACTGGCAGACGGTGAAGCCGACGCGGAGGGTGCGCTGGTGATCGCGTCACCGCTGGGACTGACCACGTACCACGAAGCGCCGAAGGCGTTGACGCCCTGGCCGTTGGTTTCTCCGGGCCTTGTGTCCTTGAAGAAGTAGTACAACGGGTGGCCGTTGTAGGTCACCTGGGTCGAGCTGTCCGAACGGGTGGTCGTTCCGACCAGGGACGCGGTCACTCCGCTGCTGTTGGGTGTCCCGGTCGTGGTCTGCGGCGGCCAATTCTGCGTACAGGAGCCGTTACAGGTCGAGGTCGTCCCGGTATCGGCCTTGAACAGATACAACGTCCTACCGGCACCGTCGACCAGGATCTGACCGAACGGCGAGCTCGCCGTCTTCACCGTGGCGACGCTCTGGCTGGGAGCAGCAGAGCCGGTGGCGGTCGTGGGGGCGCTGGTGCTCGCGGTCGGGGTCGAGGAAGTCGTGGTACCGGTACTGCTGCATCCGGAGGCAGTGGCTGCCATGGCGGCCACACCGACGGAAAGGGTGATGAAACGATTCATTACGTACCTCTTGACCCTGGGGATGCGGCGACGGCGGTCGACCGGCCGACCGGCGGTGACTTTCCGAAACCACGTTAGGCGCGGACGCCCGACCTGCTTCCGTGGGCGATCCGGCCCCACGCCGACCTTCACTCGTGCGGGTGACCAAAGGCTGCAGCGGGGCCCGGCTGTCAGCCGGAACGTCCGTGCGCGTCAGCCCACCGGTGCCTTGTGAGGACGGCGCTGTGGGCGGACCAATCTGCCGGATCCTGATCACATCGAAGGACCTGGAGGTGTACGAAGTCAGAACCCTGGCAGATGGAAGCGGTCGAAGAGCCAGGGCGGCGAGCTCGCCGTGGATCCGCCGGTAGCCCCGGTTTGGGTTCTCGCCCGCGAGTCGGAGTACAACAGCGCGGACGGAGCGCAACGGTGCGCGGTCGGCCGGGCCACTTGAGAGGGGAGGTCTGGCCTGATGGCGAGGAGACTATCGGGACGCGTACGTGGAGGAGCTCCGGAATGTCGGCAGGGAGCCTCCTTCGTACCCCCATGCGACCGTGGCCTCGGGCATCGAGATCGTGCGGAGCCGAGGGAACCGTGCACGACCCTGCACGTGCGAGCTATGGCCACTCTGCGTGCCCGGCGACGGTGCTCTCCGATCCGCCCGCTTCCCAGACATCGGCGACAACGCGTGCAGGTCGCATCGGACCCGGGTCGTCCCCGCCCTGCCTCACAGCCGTGTCGACCAGGAACTCGGCGTACTCCTGCGCAGTTCCATCGAAGTCGCCCTCGGCGTGCTCTCCATGCCGCGTGGTGACTTCCACGTCTTCGTCAGAGAGCACACGCACACGCGACCGGTATTTCGCCATCTCGTCCTCCGAAGGGCTGCCCTCCCGACCGTACGGCTGACGTTCGTTCGCTGCTCGATGAGCGGCCCCGGAGACGCGTGATCCCATGCCCACGGTGAGGCTCGGAGCGGCGGTTCTAGGAAGCGGGCTCGCCCCAGTTGATGCGTTCTACGGCATGAGGCGGGAACGACACCCGAGATCCGTCCTCCTGAGTAACGTGCACCCATCCGCGCTCGTCGATGCGAACAATGCCCTTGACCGACTCGCCGAGCGCGACGCCGGGGCTGACGTATCCCGCCCCGTGGGCCAGATGCACCGTTCCGGGGCTCGCCTCAAGGCCTGCCATGACCAAATTGTCCGGATTCGGTCCCGGGTCCACCACCGGAGCCCCGCCATGCCGCCCACCCGTCCGGCCTCCAGGGCCCGCCCAAGGGGCCCGATGTCCACCTCCGTGCCCTGGTCGGCCCCGGGCAACCGTCCGGTGCGCCCGCCCTTCCCGAGGGTTGGCCTTCCCGGGGCGGACGAGGAACCGTCCCGGTGGCCCGACGAAGCGGATGTGCCGCTGTGCGCGGTCGGACGCATCGGGTTGCCCGGTGCCGCCGCTGTGCCACACGTGGGACGGGACGGTCGTGACGACGACCTTCGGCAGGGGACGCAGCGCCCTCCGCGGCCGAGCCGCGAGTCGGTTGTGCAGGAGACGGTGGCGCCATTGTCGTACGACGATCTCCGGCCACCGATCGCACGGACCTCTGCCGCCACCAGCGGAGCGATGGGCTGCGGCGGCATCTCGTGAGTCCGGTCCAGGAGCCGCCCCAGTAGCCGTTCACCGAAGCCCTCAGACCGGTCCGCCGCCGCTCCGAGGTTCTCCCGCGCGAAATCCGCCATGAGCACCTCTGTCTCCTGCCCCGGTCCTCTTCCTCCGCTGGTTCCCTGCCCTGCCTCCACATGGATCGGCGCACGCCTCACCGGCATTTCCCCTGTCCCGGCATGGCACTGGCCCTCACCCGCTACACCCTCGACCAGGATGGATCTCGCCGCTGCGGGGCGCGGCCCAAGGTATCTCTCGGATGACTTTTCTGGTCAAACATGAGGGCGCGCGGTAATTTTTTAAAAAGATTTATGCGCATGGGGGCTCGAATTCCGGCGGTGCGGAGTATTCTGGAAAGTGCCGGGAGAAGTTACCGGTAGGGCGATCGCGAGGAGGCGAATATGCGGATAAGTGAGGCAGGATGCCTGACTCTGCAACTCGTGATCGCAGAAATGTCCGCCCTTTCGGCGGGAAGATCATAGGGGGAGGACGGGGGCCCTGGGGCCCGCGGATTCAGATCCTGTTGTCCCGGTCGGTGTTGCGTTAACGCAGGCCGGAAGGCCGTCCCCGCAGCGATGCGGGGACGGCCTTTTGTGGGGTGCGCTGAGCGTCACGGTTCGCGAAGGATGCCCGCAGCCTCCCATCGCTGCTGTCTGTCGGTGAGTGATGCAGGATCGTTTGGCCCGGGAGTCGACAGTCACAGCCGCGCCGTTCCGAGCAGCGATATCGGGGACTCTGGAGGGAGCGGAACAAGCCTGTGATCCGAGGTGAAGCAAGTCACTTTCGACCTCCCGCTCGCGTACTGGCTCTCACGCGCCTCCCACGGATTGGGCGTCATGAGGTCGGCGTGCGTGGGCCAGTGGGATCCGGGGATCGAAAAGTGCGGGGATGTCCGACATCTGATCGAGGATCGCGACGATCGCGCCAGCAGGCCTGATCTCCAACCGGCCGGTCCGCCTGTGCAATCGGGTTAAGGCGTCCTGGGCGCAGATCGACGTCCAGCTCACGCGGCGGCACGACCTGATCCCCAACCTGGTGGATACGAACAGGAGTTACGCCGGCCGGGAGTGCTGCACCCTGGAGGCGGTCACGCCGGCCCGGGTGGCCGGCGTGACCGGTGGTGCCGCAGAGCGCGGAGGCCGAGAACGGGCTCAGCACACAGGCACGGGCCGTCCGTTGCGTTGGTCACCGCGGCACCGCTTCACGCGCACCGGCCCCGCCCCCGGGCGGCCGTCAGCGTCCGTCGCCCGCCGAACGGCGCTGCCGCTCCACCAGGTCCGCCCCGATCAGGCCGGCTGCCCGGCGCAGCTGCCTGCGGAGGTCGGCCACCGCGGCCTCGGCCTCTTCGGGGAAGGAGCGCGCGGCTGTGGTCGGAAGGGTGGTGGGAAGGTCGCGCAGGGCGGCCCGGAGGACGCCGGCGAGCCGTTCGAGGTCGCCGAGGGCCAGGCGGCTCTCCTCCAGGTCGGGGGTGGGACCCGGCCGGTCGACCGGCTCACGGCGCTCCCACTCGGCGACGTTGCCGGGGGTGTAGCCGAGCTCGGCGCGGGCCGCGGTCAGGGCTTTGGCGGTCGGCCGGACGCCGTGGGCGAGGACCTTCTCCACCACCTCCCGGACCTGCTCGGCGCCGTACTCGCGCAGGACGGGCACCAGCACCCGGGCCTGGGACTCGCGGAGGACCAGGTTGCCAAAAGCCGGATTTGGCAACAGTGCCGCCTGGACGGGGATCATCTCCAGCAGGCGGTGCGCGTAGGACCGGGACAGGTTCCAGCGCTCGGTCAGGTACTCGTCCCAGGTGGCGTGGCTCGCCTTGTAGAGCCTGCGGTCGTGGATCTCCCACAGTGCCGGTCCGGCGTGCTGGGCGAACCGGACGTGCGCGGCCTGCTTGTCCGCCTCGAACTGCGCCTCGGCCTGCCGGACGGCCTCCACGCCTTCGGCCTGAGCAGCGGCGACCCGGGCTTCGAGCTCGGCCAAGGTGCACTCGCGGAGCCGGACCGACGTGGCGGGCGAGTCTGGAGAGTCCGGGAGGTCGGAGGGTGTGGTGGCGCGGCGGCTTCCCGGGCGGTTGCCGATGAGCAGGGTCTCCGGTCCGGCGAGGGTCGCGGTGCTGTCGGGGCGCTGGAGGCGCGGGCGCTCGCTCATGCCGCGGCCTCCTGGAGGTGCTGAACCTTCTCGGCGAGCTTGGCGAAGTCGTCCGCGACCTCGCGGGCGGGGACGGTCCGCAGCGAACGGAGTGGTGCCACGGAGTCGGCGGCGGCCTTGACGACGGCGCGCTCGCGGATGTGCGGAGCCCACACCAGGCCGGGGAAGCAGGTGTCGAGGCCCTCGATCTGGAAGTCGTGCACGCCGAGACCCGTGCGGACCCGCGACGGGACGACACCGGCCACGCGGAGCCGAGGGTTGCTGAGGTCGTCGGCGTGGTCCCGGACGAAGTTCAGCACCCGCACGGCGCCCTCGATCCCGTCGAACTCCGGCTCGGCCACGATGAGCACCACGTCGGCGGCCACCATCGCGAGCTGGGTCAGGTGCCCGAGGGAGGGCGGGCAGTCGAGCAGCGTGATCCTCCGGTCGTCGCACCCCGCCAGCGCCCGTCTGAGCCGTTTCACGGCGCCGACCGTACCGGCCTCTGAGATCCGGTTCTCCAGCTCGAACCTGGCCGGCAGGACACGGATGCGCTGACCGTAGATCCCGCCCCACCCGCACGGCACGTACGCGTCCCTGGCCGCGCCCAGCGCGTCGCACTTGATCGCTTCGCTGATCGTCATCTGGTCCGGTTCCGGCCGGGCACCCAGCCGGCGGGACGCGTTCCCCTGCGGGTCGACGTCGGCGACGTCGACCTCCTCGCCGGCCTCGGCCAGGGCTGCGGCGAGGTTCACCACCATCGCCGACTTCCCCGAGCCGCCCTTGTTCTGACACACCGCAATCCGCATTCGGGCTTCCTCTCCGTCGCTCCGGCCGCGCCGTGGGAGCGGGCCGTGCTCGCAGAGTAACTATCCGATCACCCAACGGCGCCGAGGGTTGCCCGGCCCGGACAAGGAACACCCGGACGGCGGCGGACACGCCTCGGATGGTGCGCCGTACTGGGGCATGGGGTCGGCGCACGCCGCCAACGGGGCCGGGTGCTTACTGGCGGAAGTGCGGGTCGGCCACCTCGAGGTGCGCGGATCGGCGCTCAGGTGACTGCGTCGTAGGCCGCAGCGAGGTCCTCCACCTGACTGGACACCAGCTCGCGTAGCTTGGCGCGGGTCTCCGCATCCGTCCTGTAGAACCCTGCTGACGCCGGTCGCACGGTGCCGACCGCAGCAACTCGCCCGCCAGGCGGCCACCCTGACCACCTCAGCGGCGGCCGGGTGCTCTTCGCCGCCGGCCTGGGCGGTCCGACCGAGTACCGCAGCTTCGGGGACGCCGCCGAGCCGCGCCTCCTCGCCGAGCGGCTGGACGAGGGACTCGAACTGCCGGGTCGCTTCTGGTCCGGCGAGCGGGTGAACCACCACGGTCGGCACTACGAGGTTCGGGACGTGACGCTGGAGCCCGCTACCGTGCAGCGGCCTGGTCCACCGGTGTGGATCGGGGGATTCCGCGTCGTGGCCCATGCGGCAGGCGGCGCTGTGGGCCGGTGCGGTGCCGCTGGTCGAGACGGCTCGGCACGGTCATGTGCCGGACGTGGCGGAGGTACGGGAACCGGTCGGCGCCGTGCGCGAGCACCGGACGGCCGGGACCGAGCGCCCCTTCGAGTTCGTGCTGGGCGGTGCCACGCCTGCGGACGCGGTCAGGGCCCGGGACGTGATCGGTCCGCTGCGCGACGCCGGCGCCACCTGGTGGGACGAGAGTCAGATCCGGACCGGCGCCGACCTGGATCGCCTGCTTCCGGTGCTGCGCCGCGTCGAGGCGGGGCCGCCGGTGGTCCGATCGGCCGCCTCGACGGCATGACGGAGGATCAACAGGGGCGTGGTCGAGAGTCGGCGAGTCGGGCTTCAAGTGCATCGATGTCGGACTCGACGCTTGCCACGACGTGGTCGGTCACGTAGCCGAGTCGGGCGTTGACGCGGATCATGTGGTGGTTGTCGGCTGTCGTCATCGTGAGCACCCGTTCCAGTCGGGGGAGGTCGGCGGTGAGCCACTGCAGCATCGAAGCCTTGATCGCCCGGCCGAGTCCGAGCCCGCGGAACTCGGGCAGCACGGCGGTGTCCTCCTGGTGGCAGTAGCTCGACTGCTGCGGGACGAGGGCGATCTCGGTGAAGCCCGCCACCGCCCCGCTGCGGTCGTCCACGGCCACGACGTACCGATGCGACTCGCCGATCTCGCGCATCCTGGCCTCGTACCGCCGCACCTGTTCCACGGTCCAGTCGGGGTGCCGGTAACTGGCCTCACCGGTCGGCGAGTCGGCGATGGCATTCCGTGCTCGGGCGAAGCTCTGCACGACGTCGTCCGGGGCCGTGTCCACCCACGTCCGGATCCGGAACCCGGGCGCCGGCGGAACCTGCCAGCGTGCCGGGTCCACGTTCCTGAGGTCCAGGTGGTGTGAGGCGCGCTGCGCGACCGTGCGGAATCCGAGGGCGTCCGTCCACCTCGTGGCGTCCGTGCCTGCCTTGGCCTGACCGGCGATCATCCGGCAGCCGCGCTCGCGGAGCTCCGGCAGCATCGCCTGGAGCAGGCGTGTGCCGACACCGTGCCTGCGGTTCTCGGCCGACACGCGCACGGTGATGACGGCCCGCTCGCTGTTCTCGTCGGTCGGGACGGCCGCGCTCGCCGTGCCGATCAGCCGCCCGTCCTCCCGTGCGACCCACAGCCGTTGCAGCCCGAGGTACGAGGTGGGCTGGCACAGTTGCTGCACGTAGGAGTCGTACGGCGGCACCGGGGAGTTCGGGTAGTCCGCGGCGATTGTCGTGACGGCGAGCTCGTACCAGGCGCGGAGCTCGTCCGCCGAGGCGTGCTCCGGTGCGAACGGCGGTGTCTCCAGGCTGATGACGGCGTTCCTTTCCTGGGCCTCGTCGAGGGCGGGGGTCGCCCGTCGAGTGTTGTCAGCAGTCGGACGGGCTGGTGGCATGCCGGGGCAGGTGGCCGGCGCCGGTGCGATCACGACCAGTCCGAAGCCGAACAAGCGTGTCAACCGGGGGGCACGGTGCGGCATAGGGGAGCGGCACGTACCGACTCCACTGCTTCGCGTCGAGGGTACCTGCGGTGGTTCGGCAGATCCGCCGGATCGCGTCGTCGACGCTCAGGTTCCACAGGCCTGCGACGCCTTGGTCGGTGGTGGCGGCGAGGATGCTCCCGTCGGGGCTGATGGCCACGACGGAGGCGGGGCCGGTGGTCACGGTTAGTGGCTGGCCGATGGGCTCGGGGTGGTCCGGTTCGGTGACGTTCCATCGGCTGACGGTGCCGTTGGCGGTGTGGCCGCCGACGGCGAGCGTGTGTCCGTCGGGGAGCCCTTGTCAGTCGATCGGCAGACGTCGGTCGACCCGCAGCGGTGTTATGCGAACGACCGGTGGATTTGTCCGCTGAACTGGCGAAGTACGTTCCATTCAAGGGGAGTGGGTGTTCGAATCGGTAGCGGCGAACTCCGCGAACCAGTGGAGCATGTCGGGGTGCTGGACCGCGCCCTCGCTGCTGACGTCCTCGACGCGGGCGCCCTGCAGGATGCGCTTGACCGGGACTTCGAGCTTCTTGCCGGTCAGGGTGCGGGGGACGGCGGGGACCTGTACGACCGCGTCGGGGACGTGGCGTGGGGAGAGTTCGCGGCGGATCGCGGCGGTGATCCGGGCACGCAGGGCGTCGTCGAGTACCGCGCCGTCGGCCATGGTCACGAAGAGCGGCATCCAGTAGCCGCCGTCGGGCTGCTCCGCGCCGATGACGAGGCTGTCCGCGATCTCCGGGAGCTGTTCGACGACGGCGTAGATGTCGGCCGAGCCCATGCGCACGCCCATGCGGTTGAGGGTGGAGTCGGAGCGTCCGGACACGACGACGGACAGGTCGTCGTCGACGGTGACCCAGTCCCCGTGCCGCCACACGCCCGGGTAGGTGGCGAAGTAGGCGGCGCGGTAGCGGGAGCCGTCGGGGTCGCCGACGAAGTGCAGCGGCATGGACGGCATCGGAGCCGTGACCACGAGCTCGCCCTGCGCCCCGGTGAGGGGCCGGCCGGAGGGGTCCCAGGCGGCCAGTGCCACGCCGAGCGCCGGGCCGGGGATGCGTCCCGCCCGGACCGGCAGGAGCGCGGAGGCGCCGGCCAGTACGGAGCACACGTCGGTCCCGCCGCAGATCGACTGCAGCCACACCGAGGGGAGCTCGCGGTGCGCCCAGTGCCAGGTGGACGCGGGCAGCGAGGAGCCGGTCTGCAGGACGGTGCGCAGCCTGCTCAGCCCGTGCGTGGCGGCCGGGCGGGAGCCGGCCTTCTCGCCGGCGGCGAGGTAGGCGGCGCCGACGCCGACGACGGTCGCCCCGGTGCGTTCGGCGACGCGCCAGGCGCCGTCGGTGTCGGGGTGGGTGGGGCTGCCGTCGTAGAGGATCACGGTGCTGCCGAGCAGCAGGCCGCCGACCAGGAAGTTCCACACCATCCAGCCGGTCGAGGTGAGGAAGAGGTAGCGGTCGTCGGGGCGCAGGTCGGCGCCGAGGCCGAGGGCCTTGAGCAGTTCGACGGTGATGCCGCCGTGGCCCTGCACGATGCCCTTGGGAACGCCGGTGGTCCCCGACGACCACAGGATCCACAGCGGGTGGTCGAAGGGCACGTCCGCGAAGCGGAGCGGGCCGTCGGCGGGGGGAAGTGCCGTCCAGGCATGCTGGCGGAGGTCGCGGCGCGCGGTCCAGGGCCGGTCGGCGCCGGTGAACAGGTGGTCCACGGCGAGCAGGTGGCGCACGGTCGGCAGCTGCTCGGCGATCTCCGCCACGGCCGGGCGCCGGTCGAAGTCCTTGCCGCCGTGCCGGTAGCCGTCGGCGGCCACCAGCACGGTGGGGCGGGCCTGCTGCAGCCGGGCGAGGACACTGGGTGTGCCGAAGTCGGGTGAGCAGACCGTCCAGACCGCGCCGACGGCGGCGGTGGCCAGCAGCGCGACGACGGTCTGCGGCAGGTTCGGCAGGTAGCCGGCGACGCAGTCGCCCGGCCCCACGCCCATGGCGCGCAGCGCCTGGGCGACGGTGGCGACCTCGTCGCGCAGCTCCTGCCAGGAGGTCTCCCGCGGCTCGTCCTCCTCGCCGAGGGCGACCAGCGCGGGACGGGTGCCGTCGGCGGCGGCCAGGCACCGCTCGGCGAAGTTGATCCGCGCACCGGGGAACCAGCGGGCCCCCGGCATCGCGGTGTCGGCCAGTACCCGGCCGGGGTGGTCGGCACGGTGGCCGGTGGCGGCGTCCAGACCGTGGAACTCCCACACCGCCGACCAGAAGCCGGCCAGGTCGGTGCTGCTCCACCGCCACAGCTCGGCGTAGCCGGAGAAGCGCAGTCGGCGCTCCTGCTCCAGCCACCGCAGGAACGCGGCGACGGTGGAGTGCTCCGCCTGGCCGGGGTCGGGCGACCACAGCAGGTCGCTGTCGGTGCTCATCGTCGTCTCCCTGGGTGGTTCGGGTGGGGGAGTTGTGGTCCGGACGCCGCCGTGGGCGGGCGGTTCAGTCCTGCGGAAGTTCCGCCAGCAGTTCCAGGGCGCGGGGCCAGGGGCCGTGGCCGGAGGCGGGGTTGAGGTGGCCGACCGCGCCGAGTTCGACGAGGCGGCTCTCCCAGTCCCGGGCCAGCTCGGCGATCCGGGCGAAGCCGCCCAGCGGGTCGTTCGCGCTGGCCGCCACGAGGGTCGGGAAGGGCAGTGGATTGCGCGGGACGGGTGTCCAGCCGTTGTCGGCCAGCTCCTCGGGGGCGGGGTAGCCCTCCGGCAGCGGGCTGTCGAAGTCCGGCGGGGTGGCGAGCAGTGCCCCGGTCACCTCGCCGCCGTACCGGTGGGCCCAGTGGACGGCGGTGATCACGCCGGCGCTGTGGGCCACCAGCACGACGGGCCCGTCGATCCGGGCGATCACCTGGTGGAGGGCCTCGACCTGGGCTGCGCGGCTGAGCCGGTCCCGCGTCAGCGGGGGGACGGTGTGCACGTCGCGGCCGGCGGCGGTGAGTGCGTCGGCCAGCAGGGTCTGCCAGTGCTCGGCGACGTGGTCGCGCAGCCCCGGCACGATCACGACGGCGGGTTCGGTGGGACGGCTCATACGGGGAGTTCCGTTTCGGTGGGGCGGGGCGTCCCGGGCTCGGCGCGGGCGGTGAGCCGGTCCAGGTCGCGGGTGTAGAACCGGCGGCCGAGCAGGAAGGCGGCCACGGCGGGGACGGAGACGAGGGGGATCACCTGCAGCGCCTCGCGCAGTCCCAGGTGGTCGGCGAGCATGCCCGTCACGGACGGTCCCGGGGCTAGCCCGAGGAAGCTGTTGGCGAGGGTCAGCGTCGCGAAGGCCGTGGCGGAGATGGCGACCGGGGTCAGGTTGGCCACCATCGCGGCCGCGGGGCCGGCGGTGCCGGCGCAGACCAGCGCGCCGGCGGCGAGCAGCGCGAGCTGCGCGGCACCCGTCGGCAGGCTGAAGGCGGCCGTCAGGAGCACGAGCGAGCAGAGGCTGCAGGCGACCGCGACGGCCCACTTGCGCTGCGGGAACGTCTGGCTGACGCGGTCCGAGACGAGGCCGCCGGCGATCATGCCGGCGCCGATGAGCAGGGCGTAGAGTCCGGCGGTGGCTCCGGCCCGGCCGGTGGCCATGTGGTAGTAGCGGTTGAAGAAGCTGGGCAGCCAGGAGATCAGTGCTCCCGCGATGAACAGTTGCAGGCCGCTGCCGACGTAGGCGCTGACCACCGAGACGGAGGAGAACAGCTGCGGCAGCAGGGAGCGCAGCGGGGCCGTCTCCTTGCCCGCGGGCCGGGCGCCGTCCGCGGCCGGGTCCCGTCGCGGGTCGAGCCGTTTCTCGGTGACCACGACCGCGTAGACCGCGGCCAGCACCAGGCCGAAGACACCCATGGCGGCGAAGGCCCAGCGCCAGCCGAACGCCTGGGCTATGGCGCCGCCGACCGCGACGCCCAGGACCGAGCCGAACGCGCCGCCGGCGATGAACGCACCGGACAGGGTGGCCCGCATGGCGACCGGGAAGACGCTGAGCACCACGGCGATGCCGACGCTGCCGTAGGCGGCCTCGCCGATGCCGACGAAGAGCCGGCCGAGGAACATCTGGTCGTAGCTCGCCGCCGCGGCGCAGCCCAGTGTCGCGAGGCTCCACAGGGCGGCGGCGAGTACCAGGCTCCTGACCCGGCCCCAGCGGTCCGCGACGAACGACATCGGGAAGGTCAGCAGGCCGACCGTCAGCGCGACGATCCCGCTGAGCGAGCCCAACCGGGAGTCGGACAGCAGCCATTCGGCTTTCAGGAGCGGGAAGACCACGTTGAGCACCTGCCGTGACATGTAGTCGGACAGCAGGAGCGCGAAACTCAGGACGAAGACCACCCAGGCGTAGCGCCTGGTCACGGCCGGCGCTGCGGAGGGGGTCTCCGTCGGCGCCTCGGCGGTGGTGGGGAACCTCACTGTTGCCACCTCACCTTTCCCGGTGCCCTTGGGGGCTCGGACTCTGATGATCAGAAGGGTCTGTCGCCGACGATTCCCGCGCGCTCCATCTTGCGGACGGCGGGCCAGTAGTCCTGGACGGCGTAGTGCTGGGTGGAGCGGTTGTCCCAGATCGCGACGGTGTTCGGCTGCCAGCGCCAGCGGACCTGGTACTCCGGGACGGCGGCCTGGCTGATCAGGTAGGTCAGCAGCTGGGCGGCGCCGGGCGCGTAGTCCTGGCCGAAGCGGACCCGCTCGGGCGTGTGGAAGTTGACGAAGTGCGTGGCGAAGCTGTTGACGAAGAGGATCTTCTCCTCGGTCTCGGGGTGGGTCCGCACCACGGGGTGCTCGGCGTCGGGGTACCGCGCCTTGAGCTGGTGGCGCATCTCGGTCGGCATCACCGCGCCGAAGGTGGCCTCGATGCTGTGCCGGGCGCGCAGGTCCGCGATCTGGGCTTTGACGTGCTCGGGGAGGCGGCGGTAGGCCTCGGCCATGTTGACCCAGATGGTGTCTCCGCCGACCGGCGGGGACTCGACGCAGCGCAGTACGGCGCCCATGGACGGGTTCTCCCGCCAGGTCCCGTCGGTGTGCAGGGCGTTCTCGTAGTGCTCGGGCTTGCTGTCGAGGTCCTTGTAGATGCGGACCAGGCCGGGGTGGTCGGGGTCGCTGCCGGCGACGGGGTGGTCCTCCAGGGCACCGAACCGCGAGGCGAAGGCCACGTGCTCGGCCCGGGTGATGTCCTGGTCGCGCAGGAACAGCACCTTGTACTGCAGCAGCAGCGCCCTGATCTCGGCGAACAGGTCGTCGTCGCGCGCCGCTTCGCCGAGGTGGACGCCCGACAGTTCGGCGCCGATGGTGCAGGTCAGCGGTTCGGCCTTGATCGAGCCGAGGCTGGTGGGGCGGATCAGGGCGGGGCCGGGCGCCTCGCGGGTGTGCGTGTGGGTCATGGTGCTCACTCCAGGGGTCTGGGGGAGTCCACGCGGGGCGTGGTCACAGGACGAAGACGGACGAGCCGGTGGTGCGGCCGGCTTCCAGGTCGCGGTGGGCCTGCGCGGCGTCCTTGAGGGCGTAGCGCTGGTTGGTCTCGATCGTGATGCGGCCGGAGGCGACGTGGCCGAACAGCTCCGCGGACAGCTCGTCGCGGTCGGCGGGGTCGGCGATGTAGTCAGCCAGCGCGGGACGGGTGACGAACACCGAGCCGGCCAGGGCGAGTTGCATGGCGTCGATGGGCGGCACCGGCCCGGAGGCGGTGCCGAAGCAGACCAGCAGGCCGCGCCTGCGCAGCGAGGCGAGCGAGCCGGCGTAGGTGTCCCTGCCGACACTGTCGAGCACCACCGGGACGCCGGCGCCGTCGGTCAGCTCGCGCACCCGGGCGGCCACGTCCTCGCGCCGGTAGTGGATCACGTGGTCGGTGCCGTGGGCGCGGGCCAGCTCGGCCTTCTCCTCGGTGGAGACGGTGCCGATGACGGTCAGCCCCAGCAGCTTGGCCCACTGCGAGACGATGAGGCCGACGCCGCCGGCCGCCGCGTGCAGCAGGATCGTGTCGCCGGTCTTGAGCGGGGCGATCCGGCGCATCAGGTACGCGGAGGTCAGTCCGCGCATGGTCATCGCCGCGGCGGTCTCGCAGTCGATCGCCTCGGGCAGCTTGATGAGGTGCGAGGCGGGCATGACCCGCTCGGTGCTGTAGGCGCCCAGCGGGCTGCCGGTGTAGGTCACCCGGTCGCCCTCGGCGACGTGGTCGACGCCGTCGCCGACGGCCTCGACCACGCCGGCCGCCTCGACGCCCATTCCCGCGGGGAGCGGGGCGGGGTACAGGCCGGTGCGGAAGTAGGTGTCGGCGAAGTTCAGGCCGACGGCCTCGTGCCGGATGCGCACCTCGCCCGGGCCGGGATCGCCGACGGTCACCTCCTCCCAGCGCAGGACGTCGGGGTCGCCGGTCTCGTGGAAGCGGATGGCGTGCGCCACAGGGGTACTCCGTTGCTCGTCGGTGGTGCGGCGGCGCGTCCGGGGAACGGCCGAGGCCGCGGGGGCACGTCGGGTCGGCGCCGGTCCGGGTGGGCGGCGGTCACGGGGCAGCCGCCGGGAGCCGGCGTTCCGCCGCCCGCGACCGCCGTGGGGCCCGGCTCAGACCAGGGCGCGGGAGCCCTCGGGACGCAGCATCGAACCGCGCTGCCCGGGGCGGCGGTTGGGCACCATGCCGAGGCGGGCCAGGGTCTCGTCGGCGTCGGCGTAGTACTCGCCGAGGTGGTAGATCTCGCGGGCTTCGGGGCCGGTGGCGATCTCGCGGCCGAGGTTCTCGGAGATCCTCACCATCTGCTCGATCTGCTGCACCGAGGTCATGCGCTCGCCCTTGCGGCCCCACAGGTTGTCCTCGTTGCCCACGCGGACGTGGCAGCCGAGGGCGATGCCGATGGCGTTCATCGGGGCGACGGCGCGCATCGAGCTCTCGATGGTGAGCACCGCGCCGTCCGGGACGCGGCGGACGAACTCGACCAGGTCGGCCGGGTGGCGGCCGGCGAAACCGCCCCCGATGGCCACGTAGTTGAGCACCAGCGGCCCGGTGTACACGCCGGCGCGGATCAGCCGCTCGACCGTCTCCAACTGGGCGAGGTGGGCGAGCTGGAAGTGCGGCTGGATGCCGTTGGCGTGGAGCCGCCTGAGGTGCTCCAGGTAGAACTCGGGGCCGGCCTCGACCACCATGTTGCGGTACGCGGTGTGCAGCGTGGGGTTCTTCCCGATCGAGGTGCCCTCCAGGTCGTCGTCGGTCATGATCTCGACGATGTTCATCTGGCTGGTGTTGATCGCGATCGTGACCTGGTCGGGCCGCGGGTCGACCTCGGCCAGCAGGTGGCGGGTGTCGTAGCTGAGCCACTTCGCCTCGTCGCCGCCCTCCTCGGGGGCGAACGAGATCGAGCCGCCGATCTGCAGCACCATGTCGGGGACGGCCTGGCGCAGCCGGGCGATCATCTCGTTGAACATCGACATGCGCTTGGAGCCGTGGCCGTCGAGTTCGCGCACGTGGATGTGGAGCACCGTGGCGCCGGCGTTGTAGCAGTCGACGGCGGCCTGTACCTGCTCGTCCATGGTGAGCGGGATGTCCTCGGCGTCACCGGGCAGCCACTCGGGACCGTAGGGCGCGGCCTGGATGACCAGCTTCTCCTGGTTCTCCGGGTACAGCGAGTCGTCGTGGAAGTGCACGGTCCGTCTCCTTCGGGGAGGGGGCGACCACTCGTCGGCGGCGCCCCGGCGTGGGACGGCGCTGTTCAGGACGAGGATCGAGGCGATGGCGCGGAGGCCCGTACGGCCTGGCGGCCGGTCGCGGGGCAGCCGGCCGGAACCCCGAAGGCCCGCGCACCGGGGAATTGCATCGCGCGGCGCTCTCCGGGGAGCCGGCCCCTCAGCGGGGTGTGACCACGGTAGGCCGGAGCGCCCTCGGCCGCTTTACGAAAGGAGACGGTCGACTTGCCATTCTGGGACACCGAGCGGATCGGCCTCGAAAGAGCGGGCCTACTCCTGCCCGGCGGACTGCTGCGCCCGCCGCCCGGCCCGCCACTCGCGGGCGCTGCAGCCGAACTGCTCGCCGAACCAGCGCGAGAAGGCGCTGGGTGAGGAGAACCCGAGCAGCGCCGAGATGTCCGTGAGGGACCTGCGCGGATTCGCCACCAGCTGCTCGGCGAGCTGCCGCCGTGTGGCGTTGAGCAGGGAGGAGAAGGTCTCGCCCGAGTCGCTCAGCCGGCGGTGGACGGTGCGCCGGTCGACGCCGAGGCTGTGGGCGACCTGCTCGACGGAGCAGCGCCCGGTCGGCAGCAGCACCTCGATCAACTCCCGGACCCGGTCGGCCGCGGACGGGTCCCGGGGCGCGGCGATGGCCTCGAAGTACTGCTGGGCGTAGGTGCGCAGCTGCGGGTCGGACAGTGCGTTGCGGGCGGACAGGTCGCCCGCGTAGAAGACGATGCCGTCGAACTCGCGCTCGAACTCCACCGAGGGGCCGAAGAAGCGCCGGTACGGGGCCGGGTCCGCGGGTGCCCCATGGGTGAAGCACACGGTGAGCGGCTGCCAGTGCTCGCCCAGAAAGCTGCGCAGCACGCGGTGATAGGCCGCGACCGCCAGATCGGTGGCCTGGCGGTGCTCGACCGGCTCGCCCACGTCCAGTGCCACCTTGAGGGTGGCCAGGCCCTGGGCCTCGGACAGCCGGGTGTGCAGCGCCTCGTTGTACATGTGCTCGTGCCGCACGAGCAGGCCGATCGCGCTGCGCACGTCGGGCTCCTCGCGGACCACCAGACCGATCGGTCCCAGCGTCGACAGGCGCCGGTACTCGGCCAGGCGCAGCCCGAAGTCCTCGCGGTGGGCCGCGGCGGCGCTGAGCTCCAGCAGGCGAACGCCGGCCGCGCCCGAGATCCAGCGGTCCTGGACGGCGAGCGCGGCCGCGTCCAGGCCGACGCTCCTCAGCAGAGGCTGCGGGTCGATCCCGAGCGAGCGGCTCAGCTCGATGTAGCCGTTCAGGGCGGCGCTGCGGATGAGGGGTTTCATGGGCTGCTCCAGGGCTGCCGGACCGTGCGTCCCCAAGTGATAAGTCCAGAGTCCCGCCAGGTCAAGCATCCGGGCGGTGGACTCCCTACGCTGCAGGGATCCGCGCGGGTGCCGATCCGGCCCCGGCGCTGGTGAACAACCACGCGGTCTTGCACCGCCGCGAGGCATACCAGGACTTCGACGACCCGCAGCGCAGACGCCACCTGCTGCGCCTGTGGCTGACGCCGCATCAGCGCCGGGCACTGCCGGCGTGGTTCTGGGGCACCGACCACCAGGGCGCGGGTGGCCCCGGCCGCGGCGGGGTCGCGCCCCGGGACGTCGTCGCACCCCGGGCCGCCCCCGCCGAGCCCCACCCCACGCGGACCGCCGCCTCCGCCCGCTGAGACCCCGCCCGCTGAGATCCCGCCCCCCACCCCCGCCGTCCCACGACCCGAATCCGAGGACCCCCGCCATGACCAACCTCGCCGGCCTGCTGGTGGACTCCGCCGCCGCCCACGGCAGCCGCACCGCCGTCCGCCAGGGCGCCACCGCCCTCGGCTACACCGAACTCGACGACCTCAGCGCCTGCGCCGCCGCGCTGCTGCACGCCCGCGGCGTCCGCCCCGGCGACCGCGTCGGGCTGGTCATGCCCAACATCGCGCACTTCCCCGTCGCCTACTACGGCATCCTGCGCGCCGGTGCCGTGGTCGTCCCCATGAACCCGCTGCTCAAGGCCCGGGAGATCGCCTTCACCCTGCGCGACTCGGGCACCCGGCTGGTGCTGGCGGCACCGGCGGCGCAGCAGGAGACCGCCGAGGCCGCGGCCACGACCGGCACGGCCTGTCTGGTCGCCGAGCCGGACGCGTTCGAGGCCCTGCTCGCCGCCACCGAGCCGATGCCGGGAGTGGTCGATCGCGCCGACGACGACCTCGCGGTCATCCTCTACACCTCCGGCACGACCGGCACCCCGAAGGGCGCCGGGCTCACCCACCACAACCTGCGGTCCAACACCGCCACCACCGCCGAGACGCTCTTCCACGCCCGCCCCGGCGACGTCCTCTTCGGCGGTCTCCCGCTGTTCCACGCCTTCGGGCAGACCTGCGCGCTCAACACCGCCGTCGCCGCAGGGGCGACCCTCGCCCTGCTCCCGCGCTTCGACCCGGACGCGGCGCTGCGGATCCTCGCCGACGACGGCGTCACCGTCTTCCTCGGCGTGCCCACCATGTACACGGCCCTGCTCCACGCCGGACTGCCCGACGGCTTCGACGCCTCGCGGCTGCGCCTGGCCGTCTCCGGGGGAGCGGCCCTGCCCGTCGAGGTGCTGCACGGCTTCGAGCAGCGGTTCGACGTGCCCGTGCTGGAGGGGTACGGGCTGTCGGAGACCTCTCCGGTGGCCGCCTTCAACCCGCCGGACCGTCCCCGCAAGCCCGGCTCGATCGGCCTGCCGGTGCGCGGTGTGGAGCTGCGGCTGGTCACCGGGACGGGCGAGGACAGTGCGCCGGGCCAGGTGGGCGAGATCGCCGTGCGCGGCGAGAACGTGATGGCGGGCTACTGGAACCGTCCGGACGCCACCGCCGAGGCGGTCCGCGACGGCTGGTTCCACACCGGCGACCTGGCCCGCGTGGACGAGGACGGCTACTGGTTCGTCGTCGACCGCAAGAAGGACATGATCATCCGTGGTGGCTACAACGTCTATCCGCGCGAGATCGAGGAGGTGCTGTACGAGCACCCCGCCGTGGCCGAGGCCGCGGTGGTCGGCGTGCCGGACGGCCTCCTGGGCGAGGAGGTCGCGGCCGTGGTCGCCCTCAAGCCCCGGGCGCACGCCACCGCGGACGAGATCCGCGAGCACGTCCGCGCGCGGGTGGCCGCGTACAAGTACCCCCGCGTGGTCCGCTTCACCGACGCGCTGCCCAAGGGGCCCACGGGCAAGATCCTCAAGCGGGAGATCGTGATCGACCCGGCCGGTTCCTGATGGTCCGCCGGCGCGGGTCCCGGGACCGGGGCCGGACCGCGGGCGTCCGTGCGGCGCGGAGCCGGTCGGGTCGGTCAGCCGCGCCGGCGCAGGCGGGGGATCCGGTCGAAGACGGAGGCGAGCCGGGCCGCCTGGTCGAAGAGCTGGGCCGGCCGCGAGCGGTCGCCGTCCAGATGCGTCAGCGTCTCCATGCCGAGGTAGAACGCCACGGCGGCGCTCGCCAGGACCGGGACCCTCACCAGGGACGCCAGCGGCTTGCCGCGCAGCAGCGTGGTCAGCACCTCCTCGGCCAGCTCCTCCCAGCGGCGCGTCTCCAGCGCCAGCCGCTCGGCGGCCCGTGAGCCGGGGCGGGCACCCGCGTAGATCTCCTGGACGGCGGCGATGTGCCCGACCTCGGTGTCCTCGCGGTAGAGCTCGCGGAGCAGCTCGACCGCGCGCCCGGCCCGGTCGATCCCGGACAGTTCGGAGCGGTAGCGCCGGGCCCGTGCCTCGCAGGTGTGCGCCAGCGTCGCCACCAACAGGTCGTCCAGGTCGGCGAAGTGGTAGTAGATGACGCCGGGCGCGAAACCCCCGCTCTGCGCGATCGCCCGGGCGGTGGTGCCGCCGTAGCCGTTGCGGACCAGGCTGGCGAGGGTGGCGTCCAGGATTCGGGTTCTGGTCTCGGCGCCCCGGCCGTCGGCGCTGCGGAGCTCAGACAACGCGCACCGGCCGGACGCCGTTGGCGGTCAGGTACGGGTCCAACCGGCGTGCCAGCTCCGGCAGATGGTGGCTGGGCACCTGCGGGTAGAGGTGGTGCTCCAGGTGGTAGGTGAGCTCCAGGAAGAGCGCCGGGACGACCCGCCCCCGCAGCGTCCTGGTCCGGGTCAGCGGGGTGTCGCCGTAGCCGTGGTGCGGCAGGTACACCGTCAGCAGCGGGTACACCCAGCTTCCCGCAATCATCATCACCGCGTACGTCAGCACCCCAGGAGCATAGGGCCAGAGCAGCACCCCGCCCACCAGCGCGGTGACCGGTGCGGCAGCCTCGGCGAGCAGCCAACCGCGGTCCTTCCCGCGCCGGAACGACCACCACCACAGGCGGATCAGGAAGACCGGGCCGTGCAGCAGCGCACCGAGGAACGACAGGTCGGCGGGGTGGCCCTCGGGGTCGTCGGGGTGCGGGAAGAACCGGTGGTGCTGGGTGTGGGTGGCCCGGTAGGCGTGGCCGCTCTCCAGCAGCACCAGGCCGGTCGCGAACAGCGCCCACTCGGTGGCCCGTTCGGACAGTCCGATCGTGCGGTGCACCACGTCGTGGGTCACGTTGACGACCGCGACGAAGACCAGGAAGGCGACCAGCGGGGTGAGCCACCACCAGCCCGCCCAGGCCACGCCCGCGAAGAGCAGCACCCCGGCGAACGGGCGGGCCAGCGCCACGGCCCGCCGGCGCCGAGAGGTGACCAGCAGATCGGTGCCGAGTTCGGCCAGGGTCGGTGCGGTCACCGGCGGTGTCCCTTCTCGCGGAGCATGCCCTCGGCGACGATCCGGCTGCCCAACACGCAGGCCACCGTGCCCAGTCCGGGCCAGGTCGAGTCGCCGACCAGCCACAGCCCCGGCCCGCCGAGATCGTGCGGGACGGCGTACTGGTTGGTGTTGCGCAGCCGCTGGCGCGGGCCGCCGACCGCTCCGCCCGGGCGGAACCCGAACCGCTGGTAGCTGCGCGGCGTGCCGGTCTCCGCGAACACCGCCCGGCTTGCCAACTCCGGGTAGGCGCGCCGGGCGTGGCCGACCAGCCGCTCGCCGATCTCCTTCTTGCGCAGGGCGTACTCGTTCTCGTCGAGCCCGTTCCAGGCGGCGAGCTCGGTGTGGGTGGAGATCATCACGGCCCGGTGGCCGGGCGGGGCACTCGCCTCGTCCCCCGGCGCGGAGACGGATACGAACATGTTGTTGCCGTCGCCCAGCGGCCGGTCGTACGACTGCAGTAGCTGGTGGTGGGTGAGGTCCTGGCCGGCCACCTCCTCCTCGGGCACCCCGAGGAAGACCACGCAGGCGCCGCCCAACGCCCTCTCGTCGCGCGCCAGGTACGGCCGCAGCCGGCCGGCGACCGGGAGCGCGGCGCAGATCCGGGCCGTGGTGGCGGCCGGAACCGCGCAGACCAGGCGCCTGGCCCGGACGGTGCCCTGACGGGTGGTGAGAAGGTAGTCCCCGGGTGCGCCCTCCACCCGGGAGACCTCGCAGCCCACCCGGAGCGAGCCGCCGAGCCCCCGGTAGTGCCGCACCAGCACCCGCCAGAAGCCGTGCATACCGCCGGCGTGCCGACTCAGCCCGGCGCCCCGGATGGTCACGCCGAGCGCGGCGTTGATCAGCGGCGCCTCGTCGATCCCGGCGTGCACGGTGTCCTCGACCAGCATGCCCAGCAGCCCGACCAGCGGTGCCTCGGCCCGCAGGCCGTGGCTGCGCAGCGCGTCCCCGAGCGTCCGGTTGAGGTGGCGGGCGAGCGGCAGGCCCGCGAGGCCGACCGCGCGCAGATCCCGTACGGCGGTGGCGGGCCCGCGCACCGGCAGCCGGACACCCGACCGGCTGGCCCGCCAGAAGGTCTCCGCCAGGCGGTCCAGCAGGGCCCAGAAACGCCGGTGCCGCTCGGTGTCGCCGAGCATCCGCAGCCGTTCGGCGTGCCAGGCGGCCGCGTCGCGGTGCAGCACGACCTCGCGGTCCGGCAGGAAGGCCCGGTATCCCGGCAGGGTCTGCGCCTCCAACGCCCCGATGCCGACGCTCTCCAGCAGCTCGGCGCCGACCCCGCCGGGCGCGAAGTCGACCAGGGTGGTCGCCCCCACGTCGAAGGAGAAGCCCCGCTTGCGGTAGTACCCGGCACAGCCGCCGGCGTGGCCGTGCGCCTCCAGCACCACCGTGGAGAGTCCGGCGGCCTGGAGCCGGAGTGCGGTCGCCATTCCGGCCATGCCCCCGCCGACCACCGCCACATCGGCGGGCGGCTCGATCTGAACGTTGGTTCTGAACATGCGTTCAGAGTGCGGCCGCGTGTGAGTGGACGTCAATAGGTCGCGCTGTCATCGCAGTTCAGGCCCACAGCGCCCCGGGACCGGGCGGGGCCCGCCCGGTTCGGGGCGGTCGGGGCGACCCCGGCCGCCCCGCTCCGTCAGCCGCAGTGGGTGGCCAGGGTGCTCTTCTCGGCGACCTTGGAGTTGTTGGGGTCGTCGACGCGGCCGTAGACCATGATGCAGCGGTTGGCGGTGCCGGTGATCCTGGCGGGGCCGGCGTACCAGGTGAATGTGCCGGAATCGTCGTCGGACTGGTCGTAGTTGCAGAACTCACCGGCGTGGGTGCCGGCCACGCAGCGCCAGATGTACACGGCCTGGTACTTGCTGACGCCGGAGGCGAAGTGGGTGTCGACGGCGGCCGCGCAGTTGGTGCCGCCGTTGGCGCTGGAGTAGTAGAGGTACAGCTCGCCGTACTTGGTGCCGGTGCCGCCGTCGGTCTTGAGGTCGTAGGTGTCGACCAGGTTGCCGCTGCAGCCGTAGGTGCTGGCGGCGCTCGCCTGTGGTGCGAGGGTGATGCCGCCGATGAGCATGAGGCCGGCGGCCGCCAGGGCGGAGAGCGTGGTGCGCATGGAGGTGCTCCTGGGGTTGGTGCGCTGTCTGGCACAGGTGCGTCCTCTTCTACCGGTCCGGTGTAGCGCCCCTGTAGCCCGCCGGGGACGGCGTTCGTGAGCCAACAAGGCTGCACAGAGCACGATCTGGCGGTTCGAAAGTTTCGGGAGCGGCGGCTACCGGGAGGAGACCGGCGCGCTACACGGCAGGTACGGGGTTCCCCTCGCCCGGGACTGCCGGACCGTCCGCGGAGCCGACTTCCGGCCGTCGCGTCACGCCCCAGTCCACGGAGGACCATGGGCATGCACATACGCACTCGCATCACACTCGTCCGGGCTCTGACACCCCTGCGGTGGCGGCCGCCGCGGTCGGGCTGCCCGTACTGGCCGCCTCGCCGGCCGCCGCGGCCACGAACTTCACGGCCGAGGAGGACCTCAACGGCCGCGACGGGCCGTCGCTGAACGCCGACACCGTCAAGGTGGACATGTACCTCAAGGGGCACACCGTGCCGTCGCGTGCCAGGCGCGGGGTGAGGAGGCGTACGGCTCGGCGATCTGGGACAAGACCAGTGACGGCGTCTGGGTGTCGGACTTCTACGTGCAGACCGGCTCGGACGGCTTCGCGCCCGGCGTGCCGCGCTGCGGCGACACCTCGCTCGACCCCGCGTCCTTCCCGGCCACCGCCGACCTCGACGGCCGGCAGAGCCCCAGCCTGTCCGCCGCCGTCGTGCAGGTGAACTCCTGCCGCAGCGGCGAGTCGGTGCCGGTCGTCTGCCAGGCCACCGGCGGCTCGGCGTACGGCAACACCATCTGGGACAAGATCGCGGACGGCCTGTGGGTCACCGACGTCCACGTGAAGACCGGCACCGACGGCTTCCTGTCGACCATGCCGCGCTGCGACAACGACCAGCCGCCCGGCGGCTCGCCGGGCGGCGACACCGGCCCGTCGACCGGCAACGGCACCTGTGACACCGCCGGGCCCGGCCGGATCGGCGGCCCGGCCGGCAGCACCGCCGGCACCAGCGCCGAGAAGATCAGCCGGATCATCGCGCTCGCCAAGGAGCAGACCCCCAAGAGCCTCAGCTACGCCTGGGGCGGCGGCGGCAAGGGCGGTCCGAGCTGCGGCATCGCCTCGCTCTCGCCGGGAGGCTACAACGACTACAACCGTTACGGCTTCGACTGCTCCGGCTTCACCGAGTACATCTTCTTGGCCGCCGCGGGCCGTGACATCGGCGCCAACACCAATGTGCGGTCCGTCCAGGCCACCCAGGTCTCGTACAGCTCGCTCAAGGCCGGCGACCTGATCTTCTGGGGCAGCCTGGGCAACACCGACCATGTCGCGCTGTGCATCGGCAACGGCCAGATCATCGAGGCCGCCCCGCCGCGCGGTACCAGCAGCGTCCACGTCACCAACGTGTATGGCAGCCACAGCTACGCCATCCCGTATCTTCAGCTGACCGTCCACCGCCGGCCCGGTCCGGCCGGGCTCGCTGCTGCCGTGAAGGGGACTGTCCGGGACCGGTCTTCAGCCGCAGTGGACGTTCTGGCGGTACTCGAAAGCGGTCTCGATCTCGCCGCCCCAGTCGATGCACCGGCCGGCCGCGGAGACGTACACCGGGCCCGCGTAGGTGGTGAAGTCGCCGTAGTCGCCGATCCACTCCTGCGAACCGGCGAGCCTGACGAGGGCGTTCATGTAGAGGGCGGCACCTGGGTGGTCCCGGACGGTCACGACGCAGTTCTTCCCGGTGGAGCCGTTGTAGGTCAGGAACACCGTGCCATAGCCGTTCAGCGTCAGGTGGTCGATCTCCCGGTACCCGCTGCCGCAGGCGCTGTTGTAGCTTGCCGCCTCCGCCGTGCCGGGCGCGAGGACCACGCTGGCCGCGGCGACCGCCGACAGGACGGCGGCCGTGGTGGCGCGGCCTATGAGCTTACGCAACGGTGTCTCCTTTGGACGGGCGTCGTTTCGGGTGGAGTCGGCGGGCCTGGGGAAGGCCCCGACTTCGTCCGAGACGCTAGGAGATCTTGATATCGCGGCCGTATCGCGGGCGGAGCACACGCCGTTCGCGCCCACCGCCGAGGCCCGCGGAGGGCGCTCGATCGGAGAGGCGCACCGCCGACCCGGAGGCACGGGCCGGGTCGGGCGGTCGGGCGGTCAACGGGCGGAAGGTGCCCGAGCACGGCTGCATCGGTGCGGCGGCCGAGGAGCTGACCGGTGCCGCGGACCCCGCCTGCCGGCAGCAGGTGATCGCGACAAATCCCGACGCGATGGCGAAGGCGGCGACGCCGGCGGCCTCGCCATGGTCGATCAGGCTGCTTCGCACTGCAGGACCCCCGGGAAGGGGAGCCCTGCCGCAAAGGCTGACGTGCGACACGCTCACGATCGCTGCCCGGTCCGTGTGGTGCGGAGCCCGCCGGAGCGTTGCGGAGCAGATCCATTGCGCGAAACGGAGGCGGCAAGCCCTCGAAGCACCTCTGCAGTGCCGGCACGGCTCACCTTGACGGGGTGGGCGTCGGCAGGCCGGCGGCGTGTCGAAGCCCCGTCGGGCGAAGTCGACTTGGAAAGGTCGCCTGCCCGACGGGGCTTTCGATGCGTGTCGCTGCGGCTCCGGCGCACATCGTCACACCGCCGTCACCTGCACGCTCGCTAGATCACCCCGGCTGCGAGGTTGTCCTTGGCGCGGGTGTGCCGGTGTCCTGCTGGTGGTTGCTCAGAAGTGGAGCATGTGCTGGAAGGAGTTCTCAGCGCTGCTGACGCGGAGGTGGCTGCGGGTGCCGTAGGCGAGGCGGTTGTTCCAGTTGTACTCCTCGACGTCGAAGGAGCCGTCGGAGTAGACCGCGTTGACGTAGGCGACGTGGCCGTAGTCCCCGTGGGTGTCGTTGACGGCGATGGCACCGACGCTGGGGGTGGTGTTGACGGTGACGCCGACGCGGCGGGCGGCGTCGTCCCAGGTGTTGGCGTTGCCCCAGGTGGTGCCGCCCCAGGAGTTGCTGAAGTTCGGGACGCCGAGACGGCTGGCGATGCGGTACGCCGCGAAGGCGGTGCAGTTGTCGGCGGCGAAGCCGCGGGTGCCGTGGTCGAAGTCGTTGGTGGGGCTCTGGTTGCTGCCGCCGCCGCTGCTGCCGAGGAACTGGTGGGAGGCCTCGTTGTTCTTCAGCGTGGAGTTGAGGTTGCCCTTGGCGCCGGGGGCGAAGTCCTGGCTGGCGCCGGCGTAGCCGCTGTTGAAGTAGACGCGGACGGTCTTCCCGGTGCGGTTCCACACCGAGGCGGCGTTGTTCTTGACGCAGACGCCCTGGCCGTTGCCGGCGCCCTTGAACTCGTAGCAGGACGGCTGGGTGGCGCCGTAGTCGCTGATGGAGCCGGTGAAGTCGGAGACCGAGCCGGCCTGGTCGCTGTTGTAGTAGAGGCAGAACTCTCCGGAGTCGCAGGATCCGTCGCGGCCGGCGGCGAAGGCGGGGGTGGTGGCGATGAGGGGGACGGCCATGGCCAGTGCGGTGCCGGCGACGGTGACCATGGTGCGTATGTTCTTCAAGGCTTGCTCTTTTCGTGACGTGTCATCGACGGGTTCTTCGGTCGTGCTCGGGTGGTGCCGTGTGCGCGGTCAGTGGCTGCGCTGGTACTCCTCCCAGGTCTGGATCGGGATGCGGGGGCCGTCGTCGGCGGCCTGGTTGGCCAGGCCGTTGAGGCCGAGGTAGTAGTCACCGGTCTGGTGCTGGGCCTGGGTGGACAGATCGGTGTCGCTGATCGCTGCGGCGTGGATGTGCCACGGCCAGTCACCCTGGTTGGGGTTGCGGACCCAGGCGGCGAATCCGACCTGGCGCAGTGCCCGGGCGACGGAGGTGCGGGTGCTGCTGGACATGCCGTCGACGCTGATGTCCACGACGCCGCCGCCGTCGTGGGTGCCGGCGGAGGTGGGGTCGCCGCCGGGGTTGTAGGAGCCCTGGGACAGGGTGAGCTTGAAGCCCAGGAGGCGCTCGGCTTCGGTGAGCATGTCCTGGGTACGGGTGTTGACGGTGTATCCGTTGCGCTGCAGCTTCGCGCCGGGTCCGATCTTGTGGCTGACGGTGAACCGGCCCTGCCCGAGTGTGGCGAGGGAGGTGGCGCCGGGCAGTCCGTTGGCGTCCAGGCCGGTGTAGCCGAGGGAGCGCTGGAAGGCTGCGTAGGCAGTGATGGTGGTGGTGCCGAAGTACCCGTCCACCCAGCGGGCGTCGAGGAGGTTACGGGCCTGCAGAGCCCGCTCGACGGCCAGGACCGAGTCCTTGGCCCCCGGGGTCAGCGTGCTGTCGGCCCGTCGGGGGTCGATCTGGGCAGCCTTGACAGTGGCTTCCATGTCCACCACGGGCAGCGCGGCAGCGGTGGCGGCCGGTGCCTCGGTATTGGGCGACGGGGTTGCCGCGTGGGCCTGCGCGACGCTCATCACCAGGCCGCTCAGGACGGCGACGGCCGCGAGCAGTCGGGTGGCGTTCCGGGTCTTGATGACGGATGCCATGCGGTGGTTCCTTCTGGTTCGGTGGAGGATCGGCCGACCCCATTCCCGGTGCCGGGCAAGGGGGTTGCGTCGTCGGGCCCGCGTCGGGGCCTCAGATCCGGTCGAGACGCTAGGAGGTGCCGATAGCGCGCGCGTATCGCCTCAGGGCGCATCCCCGGCAGGCCCGCCGGGCCGCAACGACGGCCCCGCGCAAGGGAGTCGGGGCCCGAGCGGGCCGCGCCACCGGGCGGCTACGGCCGCGATACCGCCCTTCGCCAGCATGAGTGCGCCACCGGCCGCCGTGATCACCACGGCGGCCGGCATCACGTGGCGGGGACCGGACGGTCGCCCGCGGAGGGCGCCGGACGCACCGGAGCCCCGTACGGAAGGATCACCATGGCGATCAGGAAGTTCATCTCGGCCGCGCTCGTGGCCGGCACCGTCGTGACGGCCGGACTTGCGTCCGCCGGCAGCGCCTCCGCCTTCACTGCCGACTGCCAGGGCGGCCAGGTCTGCCTCTACTACAACTCCAGCGCCCACGGCTACGGCGCCGTGTACATCGAGAACACCAGCATCGAGAACTACGCGGGCCTGACGTTCAAGGCCGGCAAGAACGGCAGCTCCGGCGCCGGTGTCGCGGTGAAGAACAACGCGGCCGCCGTGGACAACCACTGGTACGGCACGTTCAACGTCTTCTACAACAGCGGCTGGGACTGCAGCGTCGCCTGCCAGCCGATCCCGATGAACACCCGCCGGGACCTCAACTCCCAGCTGAAGAACAACAACGCCTCGGGCGAGTTCGTCGGCCCGTGATCCCCGGGCCCGTGATTTCCGGTCCGTGAGCTGACGGCACCCGTCAGCACCGAGAACACGCACCGGTCCCCGGCCGCGCTGCCGGCCGGCCGGGGACCGTGCACGGCTACCCACCCGTCCCCGCCGGCCGCGCCGTTCCGAAAGAGACCCGCCTGTGTCCAGCCGCCCCGCCCGCTCCGCCGTGATGCTCACCCTGCTGCCGCTGCTCCTGGCGGGCTGCGGGGGCGCGGCGGGTTCCGCCGACACGGACGCCGTGGCGCCGAGCCCGAGGGCGAGCGTGCAGACCGCCGCGGCACCGCCCACGGTCGGCGCGACGCGGCAGCTGGACTCCGCCAACGCCGAACCGCTGCCGCTCGACCCCTATCTGCTCAACGCGGAGCAGCAGTCCGCGGTCGAGAAGGCGCAGCAGAAGCTCATCGTCCGCTGCATGGCCTCCTTCGGCCTGAGCTACGCCCCGCCGTCCGGCAGCGGAAGCCGGCGCGACAGCGACGCCCCGACCACCCGGGTGGACTCCCGCTACGGCCACCAGAACGCGGCGCTGATGGCGAAGTGGGGCTACCACCCCGAGGGCGGGGTGCCGGCGGGGGCGGGCGCGAAGCCGAGCGCTCCGTCGATGTCGCCCGAGATGGAGCTCGTCCTGCGGGGGACCGCGGATGCGGCGGCACGGGCCGGGTCGGGCGGGCGGACCGTCAACGGGCGGTCGGTGCCGGAGCGCGGCTGCGTCGGCGAGGCCGTCAAGGAACTGACCGGGTCCGCGGACGGCGGGATCGGCGACACCCAGTTCGCGGACGACGCCAAGTTCACGACGCTGGAGCAGTCCCGGAACGACCCGCGGACGCAGGCGGTGTTCCGCCAGTGGTCGCAGTGCATGAAGGACGCGGGCTTCGACTACGCCGACCCGCTGGCGGCCCTGGGCGACCCGCAGTGGCGGAAGTCGCCGACGCCGACGCCGCAGGAGCTGAAGGTGGCCACCGCGGACGCCGGCTGCCGTCACGCGCACAACGTGGTCGGTGTCTGGTACGCCGTCGACGCCGGCTACCAGCAGCAGGTGATCGCGGCCAATGCCGCCGCGATGGCCGAGGCGAAGGCCGCCGTGGAGACCCAGGTGAGGGCGGCGGCCCGGGTGACGGCCGGCTGAGCACCGCCGGGCGGTCACGCCCGTGTGCGCGTGCCCGGGCGGTCGGCCGCCTGTGAGGTTTGCCACGGTGGCCAGCGACCGGACGGCGACCGGCCGCGGGACGGCCGCCGGAATCTACGCGCGTCTACTCCGGGTGGCGCGAGTCGGCCGCGAGCGCATCGGTTGCGTACGCAGCAGGTGGTGCGAGCAGTGGGTGATCACTTCGTGCCCGGCCGGAGTCCGTCCGTGAAATGAACACAGGTGGTGTTCGGCCTCCGGTGGCCGGGGGCCGTGGAGTCCCGCCAATGTCCCGTGCTTGAGGTGCGGCCGGGGCCCGTGCATGGCACCTCATGTGTCATTTGTTGAAGGAATACGGCTTCGATGCCCGATTTATCATTCAAGTGGTGTCAGTGGCCGAGGGGTGGTGCGGACTCCGGCGAGCTCGGCCCCCGCCCGGTCGACGGCCGGTCGAGCGCGTCCGCACGAGCGACGGGGCGGGCGCGGCGGAACGGCGTGCGATTCGGCCGCCGAGGCGGCCGGGGAGCGGTCGGGTGCAGGACCGCCCAGATGATCAACAACTTTCGAAAGCTAGCATGGAGGCACCCTCCTAGCTCGAAAGATGGACTTGTGACTGTCAACGACGACGTGTTCACGGACTGGATGAACCGCGAGGAGATCGCGGAGTCGATGATCCCGATCATCGGCCGACTGCACCGGGAGAGGGACGTCACTGTCCTGCTGCACAGCCGCTCCCTGGTGAACAAGTCGGTTGTCAGCATCCTCAAGACCCACCGGTTCGCCCGCCAGATCGCCGGCGAGGAGCTCTCGGTCACCGAGACGATGCCGTTCCTCCAGGCGCTCACCACGCTCGACCTCGGTCCCTCGCAGATCGACATCGGCATGCTCGCGGCCACCTACCGGGCCGACGACCGCGGCCTGTCGATCGCGGAGTTCACCGCCGAGGCGGTGTCCGGTGCCACCG
Organism: Kitasatospora sp. NPDC085879; assembly: GCF_040686255.1. Taxonomy (NCBI): domain Bacteria; kingdom Bacillati; phylum Actinomycetota; class Actinomycetes; order Kitasatosporales; family Streptomycetaceae; genus Kitasatospora; species Kitasatospora sp. NPDC085879. Next base: position 32,203 of record NZ_JBFBJZ010000001.1, read on the forward strand.
GTGCCAACAAGATCGAGCGCACCGGCTCGCGCGACGTGGTCCTCTACGGCTTCGGCCGCATCGGCCGCCTGGTCGCCCGCCTGCTGATCGAGAAGGCCGGCTCCGGGCACGGCCTGCGGCTGCGCGCCATCGTCGTGCGCCAGGGCGGTGACCAGGACATCGTGAAGCGCGCCTCGCTGCTGCGCCGCGACTCCATCCACGGCCAGTTCCAGGGCACCATCACCGTTGACGAGGCGAACAGCACCATCGTCGCCAACGGCAACGAGATCAAGGTGATCTACGCCAACGACCCGTCGGAGATCGACTACACGGCGTACGGCATCAACGACGCCATCCTGATCGACAACACCGGCAAGTGGCGTGACCGCGAGGGCCTGTCGAAGCACCTCCGCCCCGGCATCGACAAGGTCGTGCTGACCGCGCCGGGCAAGGGCGACGTCCCGAACATCGTGCACGGCGTCAACCACGACACCATCAAGCCGGACGAGCAGATCCTGTCCTGCGCGTCCTGCACCACCAACGCGATCGTCCCGCCGCTGAAGGCGATGGAGGACGAGTACGGCGTGCTCCGCGGCCACGTGGAGACCGTCCACTCGTTCACCAACGACCAGAACCTGCTGGACAACTACCACAAGGCCGACCGTCGCGGCCGCTCCGCGCCGCTCAACATGGTCATCACCGAGACCGGTGCCGCCTCCGCCGTCGCCAAGGCGCTGCCCGAGCTGAAGGCGCCGATCACTGGCAGCTCGATCCGCGTCCCGGTGCCGGACGTCTCGATCGCGATCCTCAGCCTGCGCCTGGGCCGTGAGACCACCCGCGACGAGGTCCTGGAGTACCTCCGCGACGTCTCGCTGAACTCGCCGCTGAAGCGTCAGATCGACTTCACCACCGCCCCCGACGCGGTCTCCAGCGACTTCATCGGCTCGCGCCACGCGTCGATCGTCGATGCCGGCGCCACCAAGGTCGACGGCGACAACGCCATCCTCTACCTCTGGTACGACAACGAGTTCGGCTACTCGTGCCAGGTCATCCGGGTCGTCCAGCACGTCTCCGGCGTGGAGTACCCGACCTACCCGGCCCCGGCGGTCTGATCGGTCGAACGCGCGACAAACCGCAGGCCGGTGGCCGGATCCGACAAGGGTCCGGCCACCGGCCTTTTCGGTGCCCGCGGCCGGCGGGTGCTGCTCAACGGGCGACAGCGTCCCCATGGCCGGTGAACTCCACGGCCGAGACCGTGAGCACGGCCTCGCTCTGGGCCCAGATCAGGTCCTTCAGCTGGGGCGGAGTGAGCCACGGCGCCTGCCGGTGGATCATTCGGTGGCAGTTCGAACAAATCAGCGCGAGGTCGTCGAGTCGAACGCGGCCTTCTCCCGCCTGGTGCAGCGGCACGATGTGGTGGCATTCGATGTACCCCGCGCCGCGGTCGCCGTAGACCCGGGCGAAATCGAACCCGCAGGCCTCGCAGGCAAGCGCGCCGCCCCGGGCGGTCACCTGACGGATCTTCTCCCTGCGGAGCTTCTGGTTCCGCTCGCGGCGCAGATGCAACTGCAGCAGTACCCGGCCCTCGATCGCGCTGTACCCGCCGGATTGCGGGTCGTCGACCGGGGGCAGGTCGTCCAGCACTCCGGACAGGGCCGCGTCCCGGAGCCGGTCGGCGTACGCGGCCATCTCGTCCGGGCGCTGCTCGAAGGCCTCAAGGACCTTGAGGACGCCCACGCCGCCCTTAGTGGCCTTCCGGTCCGGGTCCCGGGCGGTCTCGAAGTCCAGCATCTTGCGGCCGACGCCGTTGCGGTTGCGGAACTTGGGACCTCGCACGTGTGGAGGATGGATCGGCAGGGCGTGCAGCAGGCCGACCATCTGCTCGACCCGGGGGTCGCCCTCGCGCGCGTGGATCTGCTTCCACCCGTTCCGGGCGACCAGGTCGCAGACCAGAACGAGTTCGTCCCACGCCCAGTCCGGATCGGACTTCGGCTTCTGCGCGGCGGATTGAGCGTCCATGCCGGTGAGCATACGGGCCGGGTGCGACAGCGCGGTGCCGCCCAGGACCGGACCTTGTCGCGAACTTAACGGGCGCATAAGGGTGTTCTGTCCGTGGGGAAGCCGCTGCGGCGCTGTGCGGCGCTGTGCGGCGGCCAGTGGCGGCGGTGACCTGGGGAGATGGCGGCGGAGCGGGCGGGGTGCGCCCTCCGCGGGTGCGGTGGACAGGCGTTGACCGGGAAGGGCCGGGGTGGCTATTGATGATGGCCAGTCAGTCGGGGCTGTGTGCGGAACTGCCGGCACGACGTGACGCCACTCCCAACCCCCAGGAGGACGCGTGCACTCCGTTCCCAAGCGGATTCGCCGGCGGTGGATCGCTGCCCTGATCGGCGCCTTGATGCTCACGGTGTTCGGCATCGGTTCGGCGCTGGCCTCGATCCCGGTCGGGCAGGCCAGGACGGGCAAGATGACCTGGTACGACGACGCGGGCTACGGGGCCTGCGGGACGGCCATCAACGCGGCCGCGGAGGACCTGGTCGCCGTCTCCACGGCCTGGTGGACGGCTGCCAACCCGAACAACGACGACCTCTGCAAGGGCGTCTCCGTCCAGGTCACCTACAACGGAAAGACGATCACTGTCCCGGTCAAGGACAAGTGCCCGTCCTGCACCGCCGAGCACATCGACCTGAGCAAGACGGCCTTCCAGAAGCTCGCCGACCTGAACCTCGGCGTGGTGTCCGGGATCACCTGGAAGTTCGTCGGCTCCGGCGGAGGCACGGGCGGCGGTGGGGGTGGTGGCGGCGGGACGAGTGCCCTGCCCGCGCCCACCGGACTGCGCGCCGGTGCCACCACCACGAGCAGCGTCCCGCTGACCTGGACGGCCGTCCCGGGCGCCGCCTCGTACAGCGTCTACCGGGGCGGGACGAAGGTCGGTACGGCCTCCGGCGCGTCCTACACCGACACCGGCCTCACCGCCGGCACGGGCTACCGCTACACGGTCGCCGCCGTCGACTCCGCGGGGAAGGCGGGCGCCCAGTCCACGGCCGTCACCGCGACCACCGCCCGCACCGGCGGGGGAGGCGGCGGCACGGCGTGCCCGGCCGCCTGGAGCTCCACCAGGTCCTACGTGCCCGGTGACACCGTCGCCCACGCGGGCCACACGTACACCGCCACCTACTACTCCACCGGCGCAGTGCCGAACGACCCCGGTTCCTGGGCCGTCTGGCGCGACGGCGGTACCTGCTGACGGCACACGTCGCGGGCGGCGCGGTCCGAACGGAAGACGAGGGGCCCGCCCGGTGGATACCGGGCGGGCCCCTGCGGCACTGCGTGCGGCCTCAGCGGTTGGTGCGGGCGGCGGCCTGCTTGGCCTGCTTGGCCTGCTTCTCCTTGATGCGGTCGGCCTCCCTGCGGACCTCGGCCTGGGTGGAGCGCTCCTTCTGGAGCCACTCGGGGTTCTCCTCGCGGAGGGCCTCGATCTGCTCGCTGGTGAGGGCCTCGGTGATGCCGCCGCGGGCCAGGCCGGAGACGGAGACGCCGAGGCGGGACGCGACCACCTGGCGGGGGTGGGGGCCGTTGCGGCGCAGCTCCTGCAGCCACGTCGGGGGCTCGGTCTGCAGCGCGTTCAGCTCGTCACGGGAGACCACGCCCTCCTGGAATTCGGCGGGGGTGGCCTCGAGGTAGACGCCCAGCTTCTTGGCCGCCGTGGCGGGCTTCATCGTCTGGGTCGTCCGGGGCTTGCGCGATGTCATGGTGACAAGGGTAAGCGAGCGGAAGCCCGCCCCGATCACGGTGGGTAGCCTGGGCTCTGTGACTGAGATGCAGGCGACCCCTTCTTCCTTCCGGCTGGCGTACGTTCCGGGCGTGACCCCCACCAAGTGGGTGCGTGTCTGGGCGGAGAGGCTGCCCGACGTCCCGCTCGAGCTGGTGTCCGTGGCGGCGGGGGACGGCACGGAGACGCTCGTCTCGGGCGCGGCGGACGCCGGCCTGGTGCGGCTGCCGGTCGACCGGGCGCTGCTCAGCGCGATCCCGCTGTACACCGAGACGACGGTCGTGGTGTTCCCGAAGGACCACTGGCTGGCCGCGGCGGAGGAGGTGGCGCCGGCGGACCTGGCCGAGGAGGTCGTGCTGCACCCGCTCGACGACACCCTCGGCTGGGAGAGCGTGCCGGGCCTGCCCGCCTTCGAGCGGCCGGCGACCACGGCGGACGCGATCGAGCTGGTGGCGGCGGGCATCGGCGTGCTGGCGGTGCCGCAGTCGCTGGCCCGGCTGCACCACCGCCGCGACCTCACCTACCGGACGCTGGCCGAGGTGCCGCAGTCGCAGATCGCCCTCTCCTGGCGGGAGGACAGGACGACGGACCTGGTGGAGGAGTTCATCGGCATCGTCCGCGGCCGGACGGTGAACAGTTCGCGCGGCCGCGGCGCCCAGCCCGCGGAGAATCCCGCCGCACCGGCGAAGCAGCAGCAGAAGCCGAGGCCCAAGCAGCAGCAGAAGCCGAAGCGGCCCGCGTCGGCGGGCGGCCGTGCCCGGGGCGGTGCCGGAGCTTCCGGCGGATCGGGTGGCGCGCGGCGCGGCAAGCCCCGCGGCCGCTAGCGTACGGGCCGGCCGGTGCCGCCCGTACCCGGGTGCTCTCAGGTCAGGACCGGTTCCCTGGGCTGCTCCCACGTTCTGGCCTCGGCCGCGACGATACGGAAGATGCCGGGCGCCACCTCCTCCGAGCGGCTCCGGATGTCGATGTAGAGATGGGCGGGCCATTCCGTCCGGAGTGACCAGCTGGCGCCGATGAGGTCGGCGCCCTCCAGCCGGGCGCCGGTCAGGTCGGCGTCCGTCAGATCGGCATGGGCCAGGCCGGCGCCGCGCAGGTCTCCGTCCACCAGGGTTGCGGCGGCGAGGCACACTCGGTCCAGGATCGCCTGGCTCAGGTCCGCTCCGGTGAGGTCGGCCGAGGTGAGCAGGGCCTCACTGAGGTCGGCCCGGTGCAGGAGACCGCCGCGCAGGGCGGCCCCGGTCAGCACGGCGCGGGTGAGCCGGGCCCGGCTCAGGTCCGCGCCGTCCATGGTGGCGCCGGTGAGGAGGGCGTACCGCAGGTCGGATTCGACGAGGGTGGTGCCGGAGAGTCGGGCGGCCGCGATGTGGGCGTTGTAGAGCTGTGCCCGGACGAGGACGGCGCCGGTCAGATCGGCGGCGTAGAGGTTCGCGTCCTGCAGGAGGGCGCCGGACAGGTCGGCGCGGCAGAGGTCGGCGCCGTAGAGGTTGGTGTCGGTCAGGATCGCGGTGCGCAGGTCCACCCCGTGCAGCCGTGCTCCGGCGAGGCTGGCTCCGGTGAGGTCGGCCGCCCGGAGGTCGGCGCGGGAGAGGTCGGCGCCGGCGAGGTCGGCATCGTGGAGGTCGGCGCCCGGCCCCGGCACGCACAACGGCTCGAAGGCGAGGGCGGCGCGGAGCCAGGTTCCGAATCCCTCGGCCGGCTCGGGCCCAGGTGTGTGACGGTCCGTTCGGCCCTGCCGTCCGCGGCGGCGTCGCCGGGCATCGCGGTCAGCGGCCACGGCGCTCCCTCCGTCGGCCGGGGGCGTTCTCGCGGGCGGCGGGTGGGTCGATGGCCGGGGGGACGATCAGGGTGCGCCGGGCGGCGGCGTGCGGGGGCCCGGTCGGAGCGGGTGGGATGGGCGGGACCTCGGGGATGCGCCGGAAGGTCTGCTGCAGGATCTTGGGTGCGGCCACGCCGATGGCCAGGGCTGCCGCCGGTCCGGCGACTTGGTGGGAGGCGGCGCACGCGGCGGTCACGACCGTTCCGACGCTGAGCCGGATTACCACGGCGACCGCATACGGTGCGAGCCTGGGCCGGCCGCGGCGCTTCCAGGGGAAGCCACCGGCCGCGTTGATGGCCTCGTGCAACGCCCAGGCCTCGATCGCGGCCGCGCCGCCAAGCCCCCAGAGGCAGGACGCCCACATGTCCATTGGTGCAACTCCTCGCGTGTGCCGCGCCGTTGGGTCCGTGGCAGCGGTCACCGACCATGCTGGCAGGCGGTGCGAGGGGATCGTGGGATCGGCGGCGTTCGACCGGGAGATCCGCTGTTCTGCTGCGGATGCCGATGGTGCCGTGGTAAAGGAGCGGAGTGCGATGCGGCGGTGGCGGCTCCCGGGCGCGGGCGTAGGGGGTCGGGGATGCGGGTGGTGGGGCCCGCGGCCCGCCGGGCGTGGGGGAGTCCGGTGGGTGGGGGCCGGCAGGGGTGGTGCCGGTCGATGAGGACGATGCCGTGCGGCAAAGGGCGGGTCAAGGTGTCCGCCCGAGAAATCAGAAACTTTCTGCAAGACATTTCTTGCTGAATCGGGCCAGAGGTCGTTCTGGCTCGATTCAGAGAGTCGACGGCAGGTCAGAACCGTTGTCCGGCAAGCCTCGCCGTGCGTGAAGAGGGTTTACAGGGGGGTCCTTGCTCGGTAATCTCCTGATGCTTCTTGCAGTGAATTGCGCAAGAAGCGGCGGCCGTGGTGGAGCGGCCGCCCGACCGCGGCAGCCCGCCCGGGGAGCCGGCGCACCCGCCGGCCAGGGCGCCGCCAGTCAGGACGTACGGCCGCCGGCCCCCTGCCCGCGCCGCCGTCCCACCCGCACCACCCACCCACCCGTTCCTGCCGCTCCGGCAGTCCCGTGCCTCCGTCCCCCATGCTGCTCCCGCGTTCCCCGGGTGCGGTGGAGCCGGGTTCCCCCCTGCCCGCGGCGCTACCCGAGGGGTTCACTGTGACATCGCGATCACGCCACCGGCGGCGGCCCACGGCCGTCGCCTTGACCGCGGCGGCCGGTCTCGCGGCCACGCTGCTGTCCACGGCGCCACTGGGCGGCGCGGCGAACGCCGCCACCACCGCCCCCACGGCCTCCAACACGGCGACCGTCTTCTACTACACGAAGACCCGCAACTGGTCGACGTACAACCTGCACTGGGCCCCGGACGGCGGCAGCTGGACGACCGTGCCGGGCACCGCCATGGAGGCCGCCTGCACCGACTGGGTGAAGAGGACGGTCGACCTGGGCTCCGCCACCGGGCTGCAGGCCACCTTCAACAACGGCTCCGGCACCTGGGACAACAACGGCGGCCGCAACTACGCGCTGGGCACCGGCTCGATCACCGTCAAGGACGGGGTGATCGCGCACAGCGACCCGTGCGCGGGCAGCGGCACCGACCCCTCGCCCAGCCCGTCCCCCACCACCGGCACCACCTCGACGGTGTACTACTCGACCGCGGTGGTCGGCTGGAGCACCGTCAATCTGCACTACGCGCCGGCCGGTGGCGCCTGGACGACCGTGCCCGGCGTCGGCATGGACGCGGCCTGCACCGGCTGGTTCAAGAAGACCGTCTCGCTCGGAACCGCCTCGACCATGGCCGCGACCTTCAACAACGGCAACGGCACCTGGGACAACAACAACGGCGCCAACTACGTCGTTCCGTCCGGCACGGTGACCGTCCAGAACGGCAAGGTGACGGCGAACGCCGCCGACCCGTGCGCCGCGGTCGTCCCGGACACCACCGCGCCCGGCGTGCCCGCGAACCCGGCCGCGACGGCGACCGACACCTCGATCGTCCTCACCTGGGACCCGTCCACCGACGACAAGGGTGTGACGGGTTACCAGGTGACCCGCACCGGCGGCACCAAGGGCACCTCGGTGGTCAACACGACGTCCACGGTGTACTCCGACACCGGCCTGGAGCCGCGCACCGTCTACACCTACACGGTGAAGGCCCAGGACGCGGCAGGGAACCTCTCGGCGGCCTCCGCGGCCGCCGTCGCCACCACCGGCGACGCCCCCGCGCAGCCCACCGCCGGCCAGATGATCGGCACCGACCCGCGCAAGGACCCGATCTACTTCGTCCTCACCGCGCGCTTCAACGACGGTGACGGCAGCAACAACCGGGGCGGCAGCCAGGACGTGAAGTCCGGCAACGCGGCCAACGGGGACCCGATGTTCCGGGGCGACTTCAAGGGCCTCGTCCAGAAGCTCGACTACGTCAAGGGACTCGGCTTCTCGGCGATCTGGATCACCCCGGTGGTGCTCAACCGCTCCGACTACGACTACCACGGCTACCACGGCTGGGACTTCTACAAGGTCGACCCGCGGCTGGAGTCCGCCGGCGCCTCGTACCAGGACCTGATCAACGCGGCGCACGCCAAGGGCATCAAGATCTACCAGGACGTGGTCTACAACCACAGCTCCCGGTGGGGAGCCAAGGGCCTGTACGTGCCCGCGGTGTACGGCGTCCGGGACTCGCAGTGGTCCTGGTACTACGACGAGAAGCAGTCCGGCTTCGAGTACGACGGCCTGACGATCGACCCGAAGACCGGCAAGTCCTGGTACAACGGCGACCTCTGGTCCACCGAGCAGCCGGCCGGCTCCACCTGCGTCGGCTGGGGCACGCCCACCCAGTACAAGAGCGCCGAGGGCTACACCGTCTACAACTGCCAGTGGCCCTCGCCGACATCGGGGATGTTCCCGTCGAAGTACTACCACCGGTGCTGGATCGGCAACTGGGAGGGCGAGGACTCACGCTCCTGCTGGCTGCACGAGGACCTCGCGGACTTCAACACCGAGAGCCCCGAGGTGCAGAACTACCTGATCGGCGCCTACGACAAGTACATCGACATGGGCGTGGACGGCTTCCGCGTCGACACCGCCGTGCACGTGCCGCGGGTGACCTGGAACCGCCGCTTCCTGCCGGCGATCCAGCAGCGCGTCACCCAGGACTGGGGCCCGGAGAAGGCGCAGAACTTCTTCGTCTTCGGCGAGGTCGGCGCCTTCGTCAACGACAAGTGGAACCGCGGCTCGGTGAACCACTCGGCGCAGTTCTTCACCTGGAAGGAGCGCAAGGACTACACCGCCGACGACGTGCAGGCCGCCCTCGACCAGTACACCTACGAGGAGCAGCTCGGCACCGGGAACCAGCCCACCTCCACCAACGCCTTCCTGGACGGCAACGCCTACCACGCGCCCGACCACTCGAAGTTCTCCGGCATGAACGTCATCGACATGCGGATGCACATGAACTTCGGCGACGCCCACAACGCCTACTCCAACGGCAAGGACTCGGACGACAGCTACAACGACGCCACCTACAACGTGGTGTACGTGGACAGCCACGACTTCGGGCCGAACAAGTCCAGCACCCGGTACGCGGGCGGCACCGACGCCTGGGCCGAGAACATGGCGCTGATGTGGACCTTCCGCGGCATTCCGACGCTGTACTACGGCTCGGAGATCGAGTTCCAGGCCGGCAAGCAGATCGACTGCGGCCCGTCCTGCCCGCTCGCCACCACCGGCCGCGCCTACTACGGCGACAGGATCGCCGGAACCGTGACGGCGAGCGACTTCTCGGTGGTCTCCGGCGCCTCCGGCGCCGTCGCCACCACCCTCCAGCAGCCGCTGGTCAGGCAACTGCAGCGGCTGAACCAGATCCGCCGGGCGATCCCCGCCCTGCAGACGGGCCAGTACTCCACCGACGGCGTCAGCGGCGGAGGCATGAACTTCAAGCGCCGCTACACCGACGCCGCGAGCGGGGTGGACAGCTTCGCCCTGGTCGCCGTCACCGACGGCGCCACCTACAGCGGGATCCCCAACGGCACCTACAAGGACGCCGTCACCGGTGACGTGAAGACCGTCACCAACGGCACCCTGGCGGTCGCCGCGCCGGGCAAGGGCAACCTGCGGGTCTACGTGCTCGACCTGGGCGGGAAGAACGCCGCCCCGGGCAAGATCGGCACCGACGGCCCGTACCTCAAGTAGCGCCCCGGGCGGGCCGGCCGGCGGGGAGACTCCGCCCGCCGGCCCGCCCGGGCACCGCGGCGAACGGGACAGACGGGCGAACGGGGGAGACGAGAGGGCACGACCATGCCTGGAGACAACACCGGCCGCGGGCGCGGCAAGCCGACGGCCGGTGACGTGGCGGCCGCAGCGGGATTCTCCCGCACCGCGGTCTCCTTCGCGTTCAACAGCCCCGACCAGTTGTCCCGGGCCACCCACGAGCGCATCCTGGCGGTCGCCGAGGAACTCGGCTACCGGCCCAGCCCGTTGGCCCGGATGCTGCGCGCCGGGCGGACCCGGGCGGTCGGCGTGCTGCTGCCGCAGGGCCTCGCGGAGATCCTGCGCAACCCCTACTACACCGAATTCCTGCGCGGCGTCGGCGAGGTGTGCGACCGGGAGGGCTACACCCTGCTGCTCACCCCGCCGCTGCGGGACTCCGTGCTCGACGCGATCCCGTACGCCGCCGTGGACGGCTTCGTGGTCTGCGGCCTGGAGACCGACCGCGGCGAGGTCGCCGAACTCGCCCGCCACCGGACCCCGGTGGTGCTGGTCGACGGCGACCCGCAGTCCGACGCGCCCGGCGTGGACGTCGACGACCGGCGCGGCACCCGCGAGGCCGTCCGCCACCTGATCGGCCTCGGCCACCGCCGGATCGCGGTGCTCGCCTTCGACCCCGGACCGGAGGCCGCCGTCCGCGGCTACCGCGGGCCGCTCGCCCGGCGCCTGGCCGGCCTGGCCGAGGGCCTCGCCGAGGCGGGGCGGGGCCCGGCCGACGTCGAGCTGGCGGAGGTGCCGATCAGCCGGGCCGACGGTTACCGCACCGCCCAGCGCTGGATGGCCGGGCCCGAGGCGCCCACCGCGATCCTCGCGCTCTCCGACATCCTGGCGTTCGGCGCCCTGGAGGGCCTGCGCGACCTCGGCGTCGACGTGCCCGGCGAGGTGTCCGTGGTGGGCTTCGACGACCTGGCGGAGGCCGCCCGCACCCGTCCGGCGCTGACGACCGTCCGGCAGGACATCGAGGCCAAGGGCCGGACGGCCGCCGGGACGCTGCTCGCCGCGATCCGCGGCGAGCAGCAGCCGGTGCGCCGACTGCTGCAGACCCGGCTGGTCGTCCGGGCCTCGACCGCGCCGCCCCCGCCGCCGGGACGGCGGGCCGAGGCGGCGGCGCGGAACCGGGCGGTCCGCCCGACGGACTAGTCGCTGCCGGGCCAGCCGTCGAGCATCCGGTGCACCGTCACCCCGGGCCGGGCGGCGAGGCCGCGGGGGAGGGAGTCGGGCGGGGCGGCGGGCTGGGCGGCCACGGCGTTCTGGAGGATCTCGGTGATCTCCGCGACCTTGCCGTCGACGGTGGCCTTGAGCTGCGCCGGGTCCTGGTTGCGCGCGGCCCACCGGACGGTCTTCTCCACGGCGGAGAGTCTGCGCAGTGCGTCCTGGCCGAGCCGGACGGGCTGCGGGGTGTTGATGACGAACTGGTAGGCGCCGGCGACGGCCTCGCAGCCGGTGCAGTGCGTGGTGGTGGCCTTGCTGCTGTTGTCCGCGTCGACCTTCACCTGGCTGCCGCCGGTGGTGACGATCTGGAAGGAGAGCGCGACGGACCGGCAGTGCTGTTCGGCGGTGCAGTAGCGGGCGGTGGCCACGGCCCGGTTGTCCGCGGAGACCCCGGCCGTCCAGCCGAACTGGCGGATCTCGAAGGCGACGTCGGTGTCGTGGGTCCGCACCGGGGTCGCCACGCTGACCGCGTGGGTCTGCTCCCAGCGGACCTGTGACGCGTCGGCGGTGCCGGCTGCCGGCCCGACGAGCAGCACGGCCGCGGCCGCGGCCGGGACGAGCGGGCCCGAGCGGAAGAGCCGGCCGAGGTGTCGGGGCGAGATCCTGCGGTGCGATCGGTTCACGAGAGACTCCATGAAGGGGTGTCAGGGGGTGGCTGCGGTGCTGGGGGCGATCGGGGTGGGGATGGCCGACGGGTCGGCCGGAACGGGTTCGCTCGCGGCCGTGGTGCTCGGGGAGGACTCGCCGGTCGGTGTGCCGGTCTCCGCCGGGGCCGTCGCCGCCGCGGTGGGCTCCGGAGTGGGGCTCGCGGAAGGCTCGGCGGAAGGCTCGACGGACGTCCCGGCGGTCGACGGCGCGGTTGCCGAGGGGCCGGCGGGCGGGGGAGTGGCCGACGGGGAGACCGCGGCGCGCGGCGCGGGGGCCGATGTGGCGCTGCGGCCGGTCCGGGGTCGTGGGGCGACGGTGGTCGGCCGGCTGCGCCGGGTCCGGTCGACCGTGGGAGTGGTGGGTTTCGTCGCGGACGGCGGGTCGGTGAGCACCGCGGACGGGGTGAGCGAGAGTTCGGTCCGGCCGGCCGGGGCCGGGGTGGGTGCCGGGGGCGGCCGCGGGGCGAGTGGCGCCGGTGCCGGCCGGTGTCCCCAGACGAAGGCCAGCGCAGCCCCCGTGCAGGCCGCCGCGACCAGCAGGAGGACGGCCCGTCCGCGCCTGCTGCGGTGCGCCCGTGAGAGCGCCCGACCGCCCCGGCGGGCCATCTGCACCATCAGGTACAGCAGGCCGACGGTCGGCAGGATCAGCACGCAGGCACCGATCGCACCGAGCGCCGCGGAGGCGAGCGCCCCCTCCGACAGCGCCGACGCGGTGGCGGCGGCCTGGTCGCCGAACGAGCGCACGCCGGTCCCTACCAGCCGCGGCAGGTTCCACAGCACGTAGCCGATCTGGAGGGCCAGCAGCGGGACCATGGTCACCACCCAGGCCGTCACGGTGATCCTGGACGACCGTTTCAGTCCGGCCACCTCGGGCGGTGCGGGGCGGCCCGGGACCATGCTGCGCAGGATCGGCCCGACCTTGCCGAAGAGGTCGGGGACGCCGGCCAGGTCGGCGAGGATGTAGTAGCCGTCGAACCGGAGGACCGGCAGCAGCTGTTCGACGATCTCGAAGTGGGTCAAGTAGACGGCGGCCAGCAGGAACTCCTGGCCGGTCGCGGCGTAGGCGGCGAACAGGGCGGCGGCGAACACCACGTTGAAGTAGACGCCGCCGAGGTCCGTCCGGAGCCGGGCCGGTCTGCGCAGCCGGTAGACGTCCGTGACGTCGGTGTACATGGCCGGCCACACCAGGTAGATGCCGCAGCCGATGCAGCCCGGCCGGCCGCCCCCGTGCCGGCAGCCCGAGGCGTGCCCGAACTCGTGGAACACCGTGGACAGCAGGGTGAGGGCGAAGACGGCGAGCAGCAGTGTGGGCTGCTGCACGGTGTGCAGGACGGGGGTCATCGCACCGTGCACCGCGAAGAGCCAGACGTCGGCCGCGGCGGTGAGGAGCAGGACGGTCAGCACGGCGGCCGGCCGGTGGAGCCAGGAGAGGGCGGCGGCGACGGTGTTCACCGACGGGGGCCGCAGCAGGACCCTGTGCGCCCGGAGGGTGAGCAGCAGGTCGGTGACCGGCAGGGGCATCCGGGCGCCGGAGCCGGCCGGTGCGGCGACCAGGCCCATGGGGCGGAGCTTGTGCTCGACCAGCCGGGCGATGTGCTCCGCGCCGAGGTCGTGCCCGGAGGGTCCGCTGACCAGTTGGGCGATCTCCGCGTGGGAGCGGGTGCCGTCCATGGCGCCGGTCACCAGGTAGAGCAGTCGGGTGAGCTGGACCATCTGGCCGTCGGCCCGTTGGACGAGGTACCGCGGGGTGGTGAAGCCCGAGTCCTGGTACTCGCCCTGGAGGACGAGCCCGGCGGCGGGCTGCGGGGGTTCGTCGGGGATCTGCGGGGGCCCGGCTGCGGTCTGCGGCCCGGGCAGTGGGCTCGGGCCGGCATCGGGCGGCGGGTCGGGGGGAGGTTCGGCGCCGGGTCGCGCCCACGGGTCGGGTTCGGCCCGGCGGCGGGTGCCGCCGACGGTGCCGATGCGTTCCGCCGCCGTGGGGATCGGGCTGCCGAGACCTTTTCCGCTCTCGGTCACGTCACCTTCCGAGCTGGCAGTCGTTAGAGGAGCGGAAAGTGTTTCCGGCGGCGATTCTGGCGCCACCGGAAACACTTTCCGCCGATTCTTTCCATGAACGGGTCATAGCCTCCGGTCGGGGGCCCGGAACGCGCGACTGCCCTGCCGCGCGTGCTCACCCGCTCATGCCGCCCCGGCCGTCCGGTAGGGCCGGCAGGGGGTCAGCGGCGGTCGGCCGTCACTGGTGGATGTTGATGTACTGCTTGGCCTCCGACGCCGCCAGGGAGTCCCACGAGTGGTCGTTGTAGGCGACCGAGGTGTTCTCCGCGTAGACGGCGGCGTGCTTGATGACCGTGGTCTTGTGGAGGTTGAGGCTGAAGCGGCTCAGCGCCTCCCGCTTCGGGAGCAGCTCGGCGGTCTCGGTCTCCAGGACGGACATGTCGATCATGTGGATCCATTCTCCGTACGGTTGCGCTCGGGGCGGCCGCGGTTCGACCGCCCCGGTCGGACGGGTGTCCGACGGAGCTGGACACTACGGGGGCGTCGCGACGCAGAGCAAGGAACCGGATACGTCCGGTGATCGAATTCGCGTGAATAACGCCAGCATTCGCGATGCAATGCGCCGACGCCGGCCGCCCGAAAACTTCGTCGAATTCGGCACGGTTCCGGGATTCTTCGTATCCGAGGTTTTGGGCGACGCGCGGGGCCCCGCCGACTTCACTCGGTCGGCGCAGCCGCGCGGCGTGTCTCCGGGGCGGCCGGTGGGGCGGCGGGCGGGTCGGTGGTGGCGGTCTGCCGGTCCCGCGCCGGATCCCGCGGTACGCGCCGGTGCGGGGCGGGCGCCCGCCCGCCGTGGTCCGCCCTTCGGTCGTCGGGGCGGACCCGGTAGCGTTCACCTCGGCCGTCGCCGGTGCCGCGGCAGCCTGCCGACGGGCGCCAGCGGCCCGGCGCCCCGCGCCGCCGGACCGGGAGGCGGATGCCGCCGGAGCCGGGGCGGAACGCCGCCCGGACGCCACCGCGCCCTCCACCGGACAGTTCTGACACCCAGACAGGAAAGACAGATATGCGCTGGTCCCAGATGTACACCCCGACGCTGCGCGAGGACCCGGCCGACGCGGACGCAGCGAGCCACCGGCTGCTGGTCCGGGCCGGGTTCGTCCGCCAGCTGATGGCCGGGCACTACTCGCTGCTGCCGCTGGCCGTCCGGGTGCGCTCCAAGGTCGTCGGGATCGTGCGCGAGGAGATGGACCGGATCGGCTCGCAGGAGTGGCTGCTGCCCGCCATGCACCCGGCCGAGATCTGGCAGCGCTCCGGCCGCTGGGACGTGATGGGCGACGAGATGTTCCGCGTCAAGGACCGCAAGGGCGCCGACATCGCCCTCGGCATGACGCACGAGGAGATCTTCACCACGCTCGCCGACGAGCTCGCCTCGTACCGCCAACTGCCGCAGATGTGGTACCAGTTCCAGACCAAGTTCCGGGACGAGCCGCGGCCGAAGTCCGGCCTGCTGCGGGTGCGTGAGTTCACCATGAAGGACTCGTACAGCTTCGACCTCGACCAGGCCGGCCTGGACCGCTCCTTCGACCTGCACCACGAGGCCTACACCCGGATCTTCGCCCGCCTCGGGGTGCCCGCCATCCCCGTGCAGGCCTCCAGCGGCAGCATGGGCGGCTCGGCCTCCGTGGAGTTCATGTCGCCCACCGAGGCCGGCGAGGACCTCGTCGTGCACTGTGCGGCCTGCCGCTACGCAGCCAACATGGAGAAGGCCGCCGCCGCCCTGCCGGCCGTCGAGGACCCGGAGGGCCCCGCCGCCCCCGAGCCCTTCGACACCCCGCAGGCGCGCACCATCGAGGAGTTGACGATCCGTCACGGCGTGCCCGCCGACCGTCAGATCAAGACCCTGGTGTACGTGCTGGACGGCCGCCTGACCCTGGTGCTGATGCGCGGCGACCACACCCTGGTCGAGCAGAAGCTCATCGATGCCGCCGCGGCCACCGCGGTGCGCCCGGCGACGCCCGAGGAGATCAAGGAGGCGCTCGGCGCCTCCCCCGGCAGCCTCGGCGCGGTCGGCGTCGAGGGCCTCACCGTCTGGGCGGACGAGGCGCTGCGCGGCCGCCGCTCGATGACCACCGGCGCCAACCGGGACGGCGTCCACCTGAGCGGCGTCGACGTCGCCCGGGACATCCCGGCCACCGGCTGGGCGGACTTCCGCGAGATCTCGGCCGGCGAGCCGTGCGCGGACTGCGGCGAGCCGCTGCAGGTGGTGCGCACCGTCGAGGTCGGCCACATCTTCAAGCTCGGCTACAAGTACACCGAGGCGCTGGACATCACCGTGCTCGGCCCGGACGGCGGCCGGATCAGGCCGATCATGGGCAGCTACGGCATCGGCGTGGAGCGGGCGATCGCCGCCGTGGTCGAGGCCCACCACGACGAGAAGGGCATCGTCTGGCCGGTGTCGGTGGCCCCGTTCGAGGTCGTGGTGGTACCGATCGGCAAGACCGACGAGGACACCGCCAAGGTCGTCGAGAGCCTCTACGGGGACCTCCGCGCCGCCGGCGTGGACACCGTCCTGGACGACCGGGACGAGCGCCCGGGCGTGAAGTTCGCGGACTGCGAGCTGATCGGCATCCCGTACCGGATCACCGTCGGCCCGCGCGGCCTGAAGGAGGGCGTGGTCGAGGTCGTCGAGCGCGCCACCGGCGAGACCGTCCGGGTGCCGGTCGCGGACGCGGCCGGCCACGTGGCGGGGCTCGTCGCCGCCGCCCGTCGCGGCTGATCCCGGCCGGTCCCGACCGACCGACGACACCGCCCCCGGCACGGTGAGACCGTGCCGGGGGCGGTCCTGCGCCGTCCGGGGCGGCTCAGCCGCAGTGCACGGCGCGATTGCCCAACGAGCGGGTGGTGGCGGTCTGGCCCGCCCAGGTGATGCTGCCGGCGGCGGTGATGCAGGTCTTCACCGCGCTCACCCGCACCGGGCCGGCGTACTTCGCGAAGTTGCCCTGGTCGGTGGCGGTGGTGCCGGCGACAGTACTGCAGCTCGCGGCCGCCGTGGTCTGGCTGCACCGGCTGATGCTCGCGCTCACCGCCGAGGCCGTGCCGTACCCGCTGTTCACCGTCTTGATGGTGGCGGCGCAGTTCTTGCCGCTGGCGTTGTCGAACCAGATGTAGAAGTAGCCGAACACCACGCCCGAGGCGGTGGTCACCGGGTAGCTGCCGACCAGTCCGCCGCTGCAGCCGTACGTTCCGGCCGAAGTCGCCGGAGCCGGCGGCGCCTTGGGCGGGGTGGCCGTGGCCGGGGCGCCGCCCGTGCCGGGGGTGGTCGCCGGGGCGCCGGTCGCGCCGGGCTGCCCGCCGCCGGTCGGACCGGCCGTGGTCGCGGCACCCGGCGAGGCCCCGAGGGACTGCGACGGGTCCGCCGCCGAGGCGGAGTCGGACGGCGCGGCGGACGACGGGCTGGCCGAGGTGGTGCCCTCCGCGGGTGCGTCCCCGCCCAGCACGGTGTCGCCACCCACCCGGACGGTTGGTGCGGAGCTGCCCGCGGCCTTCGGGTCGCCGCCGTCCGCACCGCCCTGCGCGCTCACCGCCCAGGTGACCCCGGAGACCAGGGCCAGCGCCAGGGCGGCACTGCCCGCGACCAGCGCGGCGCGGCGGCCCGCCGAACGCTGCCACCACGAGGTCCGCTCCTCGTCCTCGTCCCACGGGGCGAAGTCCAGTGCGGCCACCGGCGCGAGCGGCTGCGGGGCCGGGAAGCCCGCCGACGCCGCGGCCGGGAAGCCCGCGGGGACCGGACCGGCCTGTGCGTCCGCCGTGCCAGCCGCGGCGATCTCCGGTGCGAGCAGCTCGAGTTGGGCGAGCACCTGGCCGGCGTTCGCCGGGCGGTCCGCCGGTTCCTTGGCGAGCAGCCGCAGCACCAGCGCGTCCAGTCCGGCGGGGATGCCCGGCCGGAGAGTGCTCGGCGCCGCCGGGGCCTCCCGCAGCTGCGCGCCGAACTGCAGGGTCGGCTCGCGGTGGCCGAACGGCGGCCTGCCGGTCAACAGTTGGTACAGCAGGCAGCCCACCGCGTACAGGTCGCTGCGGGCGTCGACCTGCTCCTCGCCGCGCACCAGCTCCGGGGACATCCACGGCACTGCGGCCAGCGCGCCGGCCGGACCGCCGTCCGACCGGCCGGACGGCGGCGCGTCGACCACCAGGCCCGGCAGCTTCACCGTGCCGTCGGCGGCGAGGACCAGGTGGGCCGGACGGAGGTCCCGGTGCACCGCTCCCGCGGCGTGCGAGACCGCGAGGCCGGCACAGATCTGCCGGGTCCACTCCGCGGCCCGGGCCGCGCCGGGCGCGCCGTCGGCGGCCAGCGCCTCCTCCAGGCTGCGGCCGTGCACCTCCTCCAGGACGGCGAACACGGTGCCGCTCGCCGGATCCTCCCCGGCGTCCAGCACGGTCACCAGGTGGGGGTGCGCGGGACGGTCCGCCGCGGCGCGGGCGGCCGAGGCGAGCCGGGCCGCCTCCTGCGGGTCACCGCCGGGCTCGGCCAGCACGGCGACCTCCACCGGGGTGCCGAGCTGCCGGTCGTACGCCCGCCAGCGCTCACCCGCCCCCGCCGGGCCCAGCCGTTCCAGCAGTTCGTAGCGCTCATCCAGCAGTTGCCCCTGCACGCCCACGTCCCTTCGTCCCGGTCCCCGGCCGCCCTTCCCGTCGGACGACCCCTCAAGAACCTAGCGTCACCGTGCCCGCGCGCTGCACCCGGTGCCCCCTCTCGGACAGCAGGTCAGCGGCGGGACGGCGACGGTGCGGGCGTCGTGTGCGGGAGGTGGTCCGCGGTGCGCCGGTGCTGTGAAGGTCCGGTGCGGGGCGGCGACCGCTCAGAGGCGCTGCTTGCCGCGGAAGAGAGCGAGTTCGAGAAGATCGGGACGGCCGGCGGACCACGCCGGGCAGGCGGCGGCCAGCTGGTCGGCGGCCGCGGCCACCCAGTCCGGATGGACGGCGAAGCCGCGAGTCCAGGACCAGTGGCACCCGACCCGGTACATCGCCCTGGGACTGGTGGGGTGCGGGAGCGGGTACGGGACGGGTGGGTCGGCTGTCGGGGAGGTGGGGCCGGTGGTGGGTGTGGTGCCCGAGTTGCCCGTGGGCTACCGGGGCCGTGCGGTGGGTGCCGAGGACGTGCCGGCGATCCACGGGCTGGTGGCGGCCTGCGAGCGCGCGCTGTACGGGCGGGTGGAGACGGACCAGGGTGGGATCGCGGCGGAACTGGCCAGGCCGGGGCTGGAGTTGGAGGCGGATACGCTGCTGGTGCACGACCGGGAGGGGCGGCCGGCCGCGCGGGCGTGGGTGGAGCGGCGGTCGGCGGTGGACGTCCACCCGTCGCACCGGGGGCGGGGGTTGGGGTCGGCCCTGCTGGACTGGGCGGAGGCGCGGGCCCGGCAGTCCGGGACGGCGCGGCTCGTGCAGACCGTGCCGGACGGCGATCCGGCGGCCGTGGCACTGGTCCGCTCGCGCGGGTACGGGCCGCTGGTGCGGGCCTGGCAGCTGGAGTTCGCGATGGGGGAGGAGCCGTCCGTTCCGGAGCCCCCGGCGGGCCTCGTGGTCCGGCCGTTCCGGCCCGGGGACGGGCCAGCGGTGCACCGGCTGACCGAGGACGCCTTCGACGAGTGGCAGGCGCGGCGCAAGCCGTACGGGGAGTGGGCGAGCCTCGCCGTGGAGCGGCCCGCGTTCGCCCCGGCGATGTCGCCGTTGGCCTTCGCGGGCGGGGAGTTGATCGGTGCCGTCCTCTCGCTGGACCTGCCGGACGAGGCGGGCGGGTATGTCGAGCGGGTCGCGGTGCGCCGCGACCACCGGCGGCAGGGTGTCGCGCGGCTGCTGCTGCGGCACGCCTTCCGGGCGTTCCACCGTGACGGCCGGCGGTCCTGCACGCTGTGGACGCACTCGGGCACCGATGCGCTCGGCGTGTACGAGCGGGTCGGCATGACGGTCCGGCGCAGCGCGACGACCTTCGTGAAGGATCTGTCGGACGGTTCGGCGGTCCCGTCCGGGCGGTGAACCGGCGTCCGGGCCGGGCAGGTTACGGGGTTCTTACCGCAGGTCGGCGGGGGTGGCGCCGGGTGCCGGGGGCGCGGTACTCCTGGGAGTCCGCCGTACCGAACGCACCCGGGGGAGCCGCCGAGATGTCCGACCGTGTACCGCCGCGCCGCAGGTTCTCCGGACGCGGGTTCTCCCGGCGGGCCGTGGTGTGGCTTGCCGTGCCCGTCCTGGTGGCGGCCGGGTTCGGGGTGTATCTGTTCGCTCCGTGGAAGGCGTTCACCAGTACCGAGGTGAACGAGGCGCTGCCGTCGCCGGTCCCCGCCTCGGTGTCCTCCCCGGCGGTGTCCTCCTCGGCTCAGGCGTCCCCGGGCCGGGCGGCCGGGCCGGCGGATCTGGCGCGGGGCGGGTTCGTCTCGGGGGAGCACTCCACCACCGGCACCGCCCGGCTGGTGCGGTTGGCCGACGGCGGGGTGGTGCTGCGGCTGGAGGACCTGCGGACCTCGGAGGGCCCGGACGTCCGGGTGTACCTGTCGGCGCTGCCCGCGGCGGAGTCCCGGCTGGACTCGCTGGGCGAGGGCGCGGTCGAACTCGACCGTCTCAAGGGCAACATCGGCAACCAGAACTACGCGGTGCCGGCCGGCACCGACCTGGGCAGGGTCCGCAGTGCGGTGATCTGGTGCAAGCGGTTCTCGGTCGGCTTCGGTGCCGCGGACCTGGCCGCCGTCCGGGCGGAGGCGACCGCCGCCCCGTGACCGGGTAGCGCTGGTCTGCCAGGCTGGTCCGGCGATCCACCGGCCCGCCCGGGCCGGCCCCGTTCGGCCGGCGGGGGCGGGCCCCGTCCGGAAGGCCCCGCCCGTGACCGCAGACCTCACCGCCCGGGAGGCCGCCGCGCTGGCGGCCGTCGACGAGGCGTTCGTCGCCCGCACCCTGCTCGACCTGATCGCGATCCCCAGCGTCACCGGCAGCGCCGCGGAGTCGGAGATCCAGCACCGGCTGGCCGGACTGCTCGACGGGTTGGGCCTGGAGACCGACCTGTGGTCGATGGACCTGCCGGCGCTGCGCGCGGACCCGGACTTCCCCGGGACGGAGACGCCGCGCGAGGAGGCCTGGGGGCTGGTGGGCGGAACGGGCGGTGAGGACGGCCCGACGGTGGTGCTGCAGGGGCACGTGGACGTCGTCCCGCCGGGAGACCCGGCGCAGTGGGTGGGTGATCCGTTCGTGCCGCGGGTGGTCGGTGACGTCGTGCACGGGCGGGGCGCGTGCGACATGAAGGCGGGCCTGGCTGCGCACCTGGCGGCGCTGGCGGCGATCCGGGCGAGCGGTGCCCGCCTGCGCGGCCGGGTTGCGGTGCACTTCGTGGTGGGCGAGGAGGACGGCGGGCTGGGGGCGTTCGGCACCCTGAGGCGCGGGTACACCGGCGACGCCTGCCTGATCACCGAGCCGACCGGCGGCACGATGGTGACGGCGAACGCCGGGGCGCTGACCTTCCGGATCGAGGTGCCGGGACGGGCCGCGCACGCCAGCACCCGGGAGGCGGGCGCCAGTGCGATCGACGCCTATCTGCCGATCCATGCGGCGCTGGCCCGGCTGGAGTCCGTCCGCAACACCGATCCGGACCCGCTGATGGCGGAGTACCCGATCCCGTACGCACTGTCGGTGGGCACCGTCCGGGCGGGGGACTGGGCGAGCAGTGTGCCGGACCGGCTGGTCGCCGAGGGGCGGCTCGGGGTGCGGCTGGGCGAGGACCCGGCGCAGGCGCGGGCCGCCCTGGAGGAGTGCGTGGCGCGGGCCTGCACGGCGGACCCGTGGCTGCGGGAGCACCCGGCGGTGGTGAGCTGGCCCGGCGGTCTGTTCGCCAGTGGCCGGCTGCCGGCGGGGCACCCGCTGCGCGACCTCGTCCGGCGGGCGCACGCCGACGCGGTGGGCGGTCCGGAGCTGCGCGAGCGGGGTGCGCCGTACGGCAGCGACCTGCGGCTGTACGCGGCCGCGGGGGTGCCGACGCTGCAGTTCGGGCCGGGGGACGTGCGGGTCGCGCACAGCCCGCGCGAGCAGGTGTCCGTCCGGGAGGCGGCCGAGGTGGCGCGGACGCTGGTGCTGGCGGTGCTCCGCTCGATCGGGACCGACTGAGGGGCCGCCGCTTGCGGTAGGAAACCGATCGGTTTACCTTGGTGGAAACCGATCGGTTTCCTCCGAGGGGAGAATCCCATGACCGCGATCAAGGGCGCCACCGTCCTCGTCACCGGCGGCAGCCGCGGCATCGGCCGGGCGCTGGTGGACGCGCTGTACGAACGCGGGGCCCGCAAGGTCTACGCGACCGCGCGCGACCCGCGGACGGTCACCCATCCCGAGGCCGTCCCGCTGGCGCTGGAGGTCACCGACCCGGCGTCGGTGGCGGCCGCCGCGGCCCGCGCACAGGACATCACCGTGCTGATCAACAACGCCGGCGCGGCCGTCAACGCCTCCTTCCTGGACTCCCCGGTGGAGGACGTCCGCCGCGAGTTCGAGACCAACTTCTACGGCCCGCTGCTCACCGCCCGCGCCTTCGTGCCGGTCATCGAGCGCAACGGCGGCGGCCACCTGCTCAACGTCCACTCCGTGCTGTCCTGGATCGGCCTGGCCGGCTCCTACAGCGCCTCCAAGGCCGCGCTCTGGTCGCAGACCAACTCGCTGCGGCTGGAGTTGCAGCCGCGGGGCATCAACGTGACCGGCCTGCACGTCGGTTACGTGGACACCGACATGACCACCGCGGTCGCCGGCCCCAAGGCGGACCCGGCCGACGTGGCCGACCAGGCCCTGGACGGCATCGAGTCCGACGCCCACGAGGTGCTCGCCGACGACCTCTCCCGCCGCGTCAAGGCCGCCCTCTCCGGCGACCTCGCCGGCCTCTACCCGCAACTGGCCGCCTGACGGTCCGGGGCGGCGACGTCACACCGGCAGCAGGCGGGAGACCAGCTCGGTGAGGCGGCGGGCGTTGCGGCACGGGTGCATCTCGACCAGGCCCGCGTAGGCGAGGGCGGCGGAGTCGCCGGTGCCCCAGAGGGCGGCCTGTTCGGGGTTGAGCCAGATGACCCGGCGGGCGCGGTCGGCGATCCGGCGCAGGGCGGGGAGGTTCGGGTCCCAGCCGTTGGTGCGGGCGTCGCCGAGGACGAGGACGGCGGTGCGCGGGCCGACCGCGTCCAGGTGGCGGTCGGCGAACTCGCCCAGGGCGGCGCCGTAGTCGCTGCTGCCGTGCCAGCCGGCCACCGCCGCCTCGGTGAGGATGCGGCGGGTCAGCCCGACCGGGTCGGCGTCGGCGGCGACCAGCCGGGTCACCTCGTCGGTGCGGTTCACGAAGGCGAACACCCGGACCCGGCCGAACTGGTCGCGCATCGCGCGGACCAGCAGCATGGTGAAGCCGGCGAAGCCCGCCACGGAACCGGAGACGTCGCAGAGCAGCACGATCTCCGGCCGGGCCGGGCGGCGCTGCCGGTAGGCCGGCCGCATCGGCACCCCGCCGGTGGAGAGCGAGCGCCGCAGGGTGCGCCGCAGGTCGATCCGGCCGTGGGCGGCCCGGCGGCGGCGCGCGGCCAGCCGGGTGGCCAGCTTGCGGGCCAACGGTTGTACGGTGCGCCGCAGTTCGGCGAGCTGGTCGGCGCCGGCGGTGAGGAAGTCGACCCGGTCCGGGGCGGGGGCGACGGCGCGTTCGGCGATCCGCTCGGTGCCGCGCAGTTCGGCGACCCGGCGGCGGGCCTCGGTGCCGACCTGTGCCCGGAACTCCCGGATCCGGCGGCGGACTTCATCCTCGGCCAGCCGGTCGGCGAGGTCGCCGTCGGTTCCCCGGCCGCCGTCGCCGGCCCGCAGGGCGGCGAGCACCCGGGCCAGCAGGGTCTCCGGCTGAAGGCGGCCGAGGGTCTGGTACGCGGACCAGCCGTCCGTGCCGGGGGAGGTGCCGTAGCGGCCGAGTGCCTCGACGGCCTCGCCCGCGAGCCGGGCCCCGGCAGCGGTGTCGCCGGCGGCCAGCGCCTCGGCGAGCCGGTCCCGCAGGTCGGCGAGGAGCGCGGCCTGCTCGGCCGGGTCCGCGGGGTCGGCGGCCGCCGCGGCGCCGTGCGGGGTCCCGACACCGAGCGGGAAGAAGAGGTCGAAGACGGCGTCGAACACCGCCCGCTGGCCGTCGGCGCGCAGCAGTACCGCGGCCAGTCCCGCGCGGACGCGCTCCCGGTCGGCGAGCCCGAGCACCTCCAGGGCGGCCGCCGCGTCCGCGGTCTCGCCGGGCCCGATCCGCAGGCCGTGGCCGCGCAGCGCCTGGACGAGGCCGGTGAGCCGGGCCGCCAGGTCGGACACGCCCGCCGGGTCCGGGCCGGTCGCAGGGGCGGTCGCGGGGCCGGGGCCCGTCACGCCGGTGCCAGCTTCGCGGCGGCCTTGAGCAGGTCGTCCTGGTGCTTGAGCACCACCCCGAGGGTGTCCCGGAGCACCGCCTCGTCGAGCGTCTCGGCGCCGAGGGCGAGCAGGGTCCGAGCCCAGTCGATCGTCTCGGCGACGGACGGTGACTTCCGTAGTTCCATGCCGCGCAGCGCGCCGACCACCCGGACGAGCGACTCGGCGAGCACCGCGTCCAGGCCCGGCACCTTGAGGCGGACGATCCGCTGCTCCAACTCGGCGTCGGGGAAGTCCAGATGGAGGAAGAGACAGCGGCGGCGCAGTGCCTCGGAGAGTTCCCGGCCGGCGTTGGAGGTGAGCAGGACGAAGGGCCGGCGGTCCGCCCGGATGGTGCCGAGTTCGGGCACGGTGATCTGGAAGTCGCTGAGCACCTCCAGCAGCAGGCCCTCCATCTCGACGTCGGCCTTGTCGGTCTCGTCGATCAGCAGCACGGTCGGCTCCTCGCCGCGGATCGCGGTCAGCAGCGGCCGGCTGAGCAGGAATTCCTCGCCGAAGACGTCGGTGCGGGCCTCGTCCCAGCTCTCGTCGCGGCCGGCGGTGATCCGGAGCAGCTGCTTGGCGTGGTTCCACTCGTAGAGCGCTCGGGCCTCGTCGATGCCCTCGTAGCACTGGAGCCGGATCAGCCGGGCGGCGCCGACCCGGGCGACGGCCTTGGCGAGTTCGGTCTTGCCGACGCCCGCGGGGCCCTCGACCAGCAGCGGCTTGCCGAGCCGGTCGGCGAGGAAGACGGTGGTCGCGACGGCGGTCGAGGCGAGGTAGCCGACCTCGGCGAGGCGTGCCGCCACTTCGTCCACCGAGGCGAAGAAGCTCGTCCCGGCCGGGTTTCCGTCTGTGCCGCGCATGCTCGACTCCCTTGGGTGCCACACCGTGCAGGGCATGTTACCCGCGAGTCACTTCAGGTGGAACGGTTCCGGCCCGACCGGCGTCAGCGCACCCCCGCGGCGTCCAGCAGCGCCGCGGCCGTCGGCACGGCCAGCCCGGCCAGCGACTCCCCGCCCGACCCCGCCCGGGCGCTCGCCCCGTCGAAGACCAGCGTCAACTGCCGGGCCAGCAGCGCCGGGTCGGCGGCCCCGCCGAGCTCCGCCTCGCCCCGGAAGAAGTCGGTCAGCGCCCGCTTGACCCGGCCCGCGACCACGCTCGCCGGGTGCTCCGGATCCTTCAGTTCGACCTGGGCCGCCAGATACGGGCAGCCGCGGTAGCCGTCCGCCCGGGACGCCTCCTCCAGTCGCTCGAAGACGTGCAGCATCCGGGCCCGCGGCGGCCGCGCGTCTTCCGCGTCGGGCAGCAGCTGCGCCGCGTACGCGGGGGCGCGCCGCTCCAGGCCGGCCGCCAGCACCTCGTCCTTGCTGTCGAACAGCTGGTACATGGACCGCTTGGACACCCCGGCCGCCTTGCACAGCGCGTCGATCCCGGTGTTCACGCCCTCCCGGTAGAACAGCTCGGTGGCGGCGTCGAGCAGCCGGTCGCGCGGGGAGGGCTTCGCCGGGGTGCCCGTGGTGTGCTGGGTGTCCATACCGCGAGGCTACCGCCCGACGGCCGCCGGGGAAACCGATCGGTGTACGGGCCGTCGCGCGGTCAGCGGAGCACCGCCTCCAGCAGGTCGCCGCCGAGCCGGGCGCTGGTGGCGAGGTCGAGCTCGTACAGCACGTAGCGGCCGCGGCGGCGGGTGGTGAGCAGGCCCGCCTTCCGCAGCACAGCGAGATGACGGGAGACCTCCGGTGCGGTGAGCTGCCAGGCCTCCGCCAGCTCGCCGGTGGTGTGCGGGCCGCGGGAGATGGTGCGGGCGAGGCGCAGCCGGACGGGATGGGCCAGCGCCTCCAGCCGCCGCTGGACGACCGCCAGCGAGACCGGGTCGGTGGCGCCCGGCTCGGCGACGGGGTACTGCACCACCGGCCGCCAGTCCGCCGCGTACACCACCGGCAGGTGCGGCCGCCCGAAGGCGCTCGGGATGAACGTCACCCCGCCCGCCGCGACCGCGCTGGTCGCGTTGTCCTGCAGCTTGTCGATCACGATCCGCCGCCGCACCGGATCGGTCTCGTCCAGCGCGACGGCCGGGGAGACCGCGGCCAGCGTCTCGGCCACGCCGCGCCGCGCCAGCAGGTCGGCCTTCTGCCGGGCGTCCGCGGCCAGCGCGGGCAGCACCCGGCGCCAGGCGTCAGCGAAGAACGCCCGCTCGCAGTCCTCCAACATCCGGCGCACCAGTGCCCGGACGGCCGGCGGGTCGGTGAGCAGCCGGTCGGCGAACGCCGCCTGCCGCGGCCCGCGGGCCAGCGCCAGCTCCCGGGCCCGCTCGGCCGCCACCGGATCGGTCAGCGGCGAGCCCGCCGGCCGGTACGACAACCGGGACGAGCCGCAGGTGGTGACCAGCGCCGCCGCCGTGTACTGCTCGTCCTCCAGCCGGTCCACCGCGTCCAGTTCCTCGGCGAGGGTGGCCGCCGGCCGCGCCGGGAAGAGGAAGTCCGCCCGCGACGACCGCCACAGGAAGTCCGCCTCCAGCAGCCGGTCCGCCAGCCCCGGCGGCAGGGCGGCGGTGGTGGCCGCCGCCCAGCCCTGCAACTCCGGGTGGTGCGCCGGCTCCGCGAGGGCGTGCAGCATCGCGTTCAGCTCCGCCAGCGGGGACGGCGCGAAGAGCAACCGCTCGGGCTGCAGGCCGGTGACGTCGATGGTCAGACTCATGGCGGCGATCCTGCCACCCGGCCCGGGCCCGACCGCCGACAGTTGACGGGGACCGTCAATCCACGTGCCACCGCCCCGCCGGGCGGCGCAGCGTGGCCGCCATGACAGTCCTCCACCGTCCCGCCCCCGCCGCTGCCCCCGGCGCCGCGCCGGCCGCCGTCGAGAGCCCCGAACTCCCCGGCGCCGCCCGGCTGCTGAGCATCGCCGGCGGCCGGCGCTACGCCCTCGCCGTCCTCGTCGACGCCCTCGGCGCCGGACTGCTCCGCCCCTTCCTGCTGCTGTACGGCGTCGGGGTGCTCGGGCTCGGAGTCGGCACCGCCGGCCTCGCCCTCTCCGCCGGCATGCTGGCCGGTCTCGGCGCCGTGCCGCTGACCGGGCGCTGGATCGACCGCGGCGCGCGGAGCCTGCCGGTGGCCGCGACCCTGCTCGTCCGCGCCGCCGGTGTGGCGGTGCTGCTGACGGCCGGGGGCGCCGCCGGGTACACCGCGGCGGCCGTCCTGCTCGGCGTCGGCAGCCAGTCCTGGCCGACCGCGCACGCGGCCGTGGTCGCCGCACTCACCGAGGGCCGGGTCCGGGACGCCGCCCTCGCCGCCGGACGCTCCGTACGCAACGCTGGCCTCGGCGTCGGCGCCCTGGCCGCCACCGCCGCCACCGCGGGCGGCACCGGTGCCCTCCGGACCCTCGCCCTGATCACCGCGCTCGCCTGCCTGCTCGCGGCCGCCCTCGTGTGGTCGCTGCGGCTCACCGTCCCGGCTGCGGCGTCGGCCCCGCGGCCGGTCGCCGCGGCCGAGGTCGCCGGGGCCGAGGAGGAGGTGGCGGGGCGGGGGACCGGAACCGGCCTGCTGGGCCTCGCCAACCTGCCGTACGCCTTCTGCTTCGACGTGCTCGAAGTCGCCCTGCCCGCCCTGCTGGTGACCACCCTGCACGTCGCGCCCGCATGGTCCTCGGGCATCTTCGTCGGCAACACCGTGCTGGTCATCACCACCCAGCTCGCCGTGGTGCTGTGGATCTCCCGCCGCTCCCGGCGGTCCGTGCTGGCCGCCTCCGGTCTGGTGCTCGTCCTCTCCTACCTCGGCTTCTGGGCCGCCGGCACGCTCGGCGGGACGGCCGGCGCCGCCGCGGTCGCCGCCGTCGCCGTCGTGTACACGGCCGGCGAGATCCTCTACACCGGCACCGGCACCGCCCTGGTGGTCGCCGCCGCGCCGCCCGCCCGCCTCGGCCGCGCCCTCGCCCGCTGGGAGATCTCCAGCAGCCTCGGCCGCGCCGCCGCCCCCGCCGCCCTCACCGCCCTCCTCGCCGTGGGCCCCCACCTCCTGTGGCCCGTCCTCGCCACCGCCACCGCCCTCGGCGCCGCCCTCGTCCACCGCCACGGCCCCCGGGCCTGAGACACCGTCCCCGTGGTGGGCCGCAGCGGCCCGGCAGGCCGCTATTGTCGGACGGGAAGGCATCAGCACCCGCTGCCGGACTCCGGGCCGGGGCATCGAGGCGAAGGAGGACACCTCATGACCGCGCTGTCCGATCGTCCTCACATGCTGCCCGAGGAGTTCGAGGAGGTCGCCCGCCTGGCGGCCAGGTCGGCCGAGGGGCTGCGGCTCGAGTTCATCAACGGAAAGCTCGGAGTCAAACCGGTGCCCGACGGCGACCACGGCCGCATCATCCAGTGGCTGATGCGGATCTGTATCCAGGCGCGCCCCGAGCTCTGGCTGCACGACCAGGGCCTGAAGGTGCAGTCGTACCGCGCCGGCCACGCGCGGCCGGACGGCACGCTCGCGCCCGCCGACGCCTTCGTCGGCCAGGGGGAGTGGGCCGGCGCCGAGCAGGTGCTGATGGTCGTGGAGGTCACCTCCTACGACTCGGACACGGACCGGCGCGACCGGGTCGAGAAGCCGCGCGCCTACGCCGAGAGCGGCATCCCCGTCTACCTGCTGATCGACCGGGACAGCTGCGAGGTCTCCGTCCACAGCGACCCCGACGGCGTCCGGTACGAGCGAACGCTCACCGTGCCGTTCGGCCGCGAGGTGGCGATCCCCGACCCGGTGGGTCTCGTGCTCGACACCGAGCCGCTCACGGCCTGGGTGCGCTGACCGACCGTTCGCCAAGGTCGCCGACGAGGTCATGGAGGACGTCTTCGCGGACTTCTTCGAGGACGAGGGCCGACCCCGCCCGGTTGACCTTGCCCCTGGGGGCAGGGTTTAGCGTCCTCGGTGGAACGACGGCGCGGAGGTGGGCGGATGCGGATCGGCGAGGCGGCCCGGCGGGCGGGTGTCAGTGCGAAGGCCGTCCGGAGGTACGAGGCACTGGGGCTGATCAGCCCCGGCCGTGCGGCCAACGGCTACCGCAGCTTCGACGAGGCGGACGTGCGGGCCATCCGCGAGGTCCGGGCGCTGCGGGAGCTGGGGATCGCCGCCGACCGCAGCCGCACCTTCCTGGACTGCCTCGCCGCCGGAGCCGAGGCCTCCGACGACTGCCCGTCCTCGCTGGCCGCGTACAAGTCCGCGATCGACCGGCTGACCCGGCAGATCGACGAACTCGCCTCCCGTCGCACCGAGTTGGTGGGGCGCCTGCGGGAGGCCGCGTACCGGAACAGCACGCTGCGGCACCAGGATGCGCCGGCGGCCCTCGGCCCGGCGGGCCTCCCGGAGGACGCGGGGACGGCCGAGCACCTGCAAGGGCTGCGGTTGCCGCGGCTCTCGCTGGCGTGCACCGACGGTACGGCCGTCGACCTCGGCGCGCTCGGCCCCGGCCGGTCGGTGGTCTACCTGTACCCGCTGACCGGCCGCCCCGACGTCGACCTGCCCGCGGGCTGGGAGAGCATCCCCGGCGCGCGCGGTTGCACCGCCGAGGCCTGCGGCTTCCGCGACCACCACCAGGAGCTCGTCGCGGCCGGCGCCGCCCGGGTGTTCGGCCTCTCCAGTCAGGACACCGGCTACCAGCGCGAGGTGGTCGAACGGCTGCGGCTGCCCTTCGCGATGCTCTCCGATCCGGGGCTCGAACTGGCCTCGGCGCTCGGTCTGCCGACCTTCACCCCCGCCGGATGGTCCACCCTGCACCGGCGGTTGACCCTGGTCGTCCGGGACGGCGTCGTCGAGCACGTCTTCCACCCCGTCCCCGAGCCCGGCCGGCATGCCGAAGAGGTGCTGCGCTGGCTCGCGACCACTCCCTGACCCCACGTGCCGGCCCCACCGCTGGGCCCGCCCGGACCGAAAGGCCACTCCACTCCATGCCAGAACAGGCAGAGCAGGAACAGCAGCCGCAGCAGTCAGAGCGCACCGCGGACGGCAGCGCCGGCGACGCGGACTACGGCACCATCGGCGCCGGCTACTCCGCCCACCGCAGACCCGAACCGCGGATCGCCGCCCTGATCGACGAGGCCCTCGCCGGCGCCCGGACCGTGCTCAACGTCGGTGCCGGCAGCGGCTCGTACGAGTCCTCGGCGTTCGAGGTGACCCCGGTCGAGCCGTCCGCCTCGATGCGCGCCCAGCGACCGGCCCACCTGCCGCCGGCGGTCGACGCGGTCGCCGAGCACCTGCCCTTCCCGGACGGCGCCTTCGACGCGGCGATGACCACCTTCAGCGTGCACCAGTGGAGCGATCTGAAGGCCGGCCTGCGGGAGATGCGGCGGGTCACCCGGGGGCCGGTCGCGGTCCTCACCTGCGACCCCGACCTGGTGCGGGACTTCTGGCTGTACGAGTACGCGCCGCTCGTCCTGGACACCGAGGCCAGGCGCTACCCGGCCGTCGCCGACATCGTCGAGACCCTCGGCGGCCGGGCCCGGGTGATCAACGTCCCCATTCCCGTGGACTGCACCGACGGCTTCAACGAGGCCTACTACGGCCGCCCCGAACTGCTGCTCGACCCGGCGGCCCGCCAGGCCTGTTCGGCCTGGAGCTTCGTCTCCCCCGAACTCGCCGAGCAGTACACCGGGCACCTTCGTGGCGACCTCGCCTCCGGCGCCTGGGACGCCCGCCACGGCCACCTGCGCACCCGGCCCGCCCTCAACGGCTCCCTCGTCCTGATCCGCGCCGACTGACGCCGGCCCTCCGGCCACCACGCCGCTCCGTCGCCGGAGGGCGGTGCAGCGTGGTGCCCGGATGCCCGGTAGGTCACCGCGACCCGTGGGCGTAGCGGGCGGGCGAGGTGCCGACCGTGGCGGTGAAGTCGCGGGTGAGGTGGGCCTGGTCGGCGTAGCCGAGGTCGGCGGCGAGGGCCGCCCAGTCGACGTCCGCGCCGCTGTCGGCCCGGCGGGCGGCCTCGTGCAGGCGGGCCCGCCGGAGCACCCACTTGGGGGACGCGCCGACATAGTCGGCGAACAGTCGCTGCAGCCGCCGGACACCGACACCGAACTCCGCGGCCAGGTCGTCGACGCGGTGCAGCTCGGGGGCGGCAGTGATCCGGTCGACCATGGCGGCGACCTGATCGGCCGTCGGATCGGGGGCGGGGAGGCGGGCGAGCAGGAAGGCGTCGGCGAGGGCGCGGAGCCGTTCCGCGTCGGCGGGGCCGCGCAGCACCTCCTCGTTCAGCCGGTCGGCGTCCGGGCCGAAGAACTCGGCCGCGGGCACGGCCCGGTCGGCGAGTTCGAGCACCGGCCGGCCGGTGAACGGCCGGAAGCCGCCCGGCCGGAACTTCACGCCGAGCGCGTGCCCGCGTCCCTCCAGGCGGCGGACGAACAGCGAGCGGTCCACCCCGTACACGTGGGCCCGCGGCGCCTCGAAGACCAGGTGCACATGGGGGTGGGCGAGCACTTTCTGCTCGTACGGGGGCCGGTCGCGGCGGTCCCAGCGCACCAGCCAGTAGAACTCGACGAAGCGGTCCGCCCCGGCGGTGGGCTCGCACCTGTCCAGTTCGATCACGGACGCGGCCCGGGACGGGTGGAGCACCCCGCGTCCAAGGTCCGGTTCGGTCATGCCGGCCAGGGTAGTCCGGGCGGCCCCGCCGGCCGTCGCGTTTCTTCAAGACCGCCGCGGACGGCCCGCCGGAGGATCGCCGCATGAACGGTCACCACCTCCACCCCCAGATGGCCCGCGCCGCCGCCGAGGCCGCCCGGATCGCCGCCGGCGTCCGCCCCGAGCACCTGGACGGGCCCACTCCCTGCACCGAACTGGACACCCGGGCCCTGGTCAACCACTGGGTGCTCTACACCTCGCACGGCCTGGAGCACCGCGCCTGCCGGACGGCCCTGCCGGAGGACCTGGTCGCGCACGACTTCACCGCCGAGCCCGCCTGGGCCGACGCCTACGCCGCGCAGCTGGAGCGCGCCGTGCGGGCCTGGGCCGACCCGGCCGTCTGGGAGGGCGGGGTGGACCTGGGCGGCACGCCCGTCCCGGCCGAGTCCATCGCCAAGATGCTGATCAAGGAGATGGTGGTGCACGGCTGGGACGTCGCCCGCGCCACCGGCGGCGAGGTCCGGGTGTCCGACGACCTCGCCGCACTCGTCCTCGCGGTGATCGAGGAGAACGCCGAGCTCTACCGGCAGTTCGGCGGCTTCGCCGAGCCCGTCCCGGTGCCCGCCGACGCCCCGCTGCTGGACCGCGCCCTCGCCGCCTCCGGCCGCGACCCGCACTGGACTCCCAAGCAGTAGTCGTCCGCGCAGGGGACACCCCCGCCCGCGATCACCGCCGCTGCCGCCACCGGTGCCGCTGCCGCCGCGGCCCGGCCGGCGGGGGGCGGCTCAGGGGGTGGTGGCGGCGATGTCGGCGTGCTGCAGGATCCGGGTGACGTCCCAGACGTGGTGATGGCCGTCGTGGGCGTTGTTGCGGGCGATGTCCTCGGCCCGCTGGATGCCGCGGGTGGCGTGCCGCAGGACGGTGCCCTCCTCGACCGCTGCGGTCACCGATGCCGTCCAGGCCGCGACCGCGTGGTCCAGGGACCAGAGGGCGGCGGCGGGGGCGATCTCCAGGTAGCGGCGGCCCTCGGCGACCAGGTCGGGGTCGTAGCCGGCCACGTCGGCCGCGCCGGCCAGCCGGGCACCGGCGAGCCGCTCGGCCCAGATCCGCAGGTTGTCAGTGACGTGGCTGACGTACGCGGCGGGTGTCCAGGCGAGATCCGGGTGGAGTTCGCGCCCCGTTCGCCCCGCCGGCAGGTCGCGGAACCGGGCCGGCAGCCCGTCGACCACCCGGACCGCCTCGTCCGGCGTCGCCGACCAGTCGAATCCGCACCCGGTGCACGGGTCCCCGTACCGTGCCGCACCCCATGTCTCCATGGCCCGGGACTGTAGCCCAACGGCCGCGGCCGGTGGTGCCGATGTGCAGGGGGATGCCGTCGGGGCCGGCCGGCAGAGCCGCTGCCGGCCGGCCCCGACGGGGACCTGTGGCGGCCGACGGTGCGGCCGGCCCGTCGCGCCGGGGCTCTCCCCCGCGGAGACCGGAGCGTCGGCCGGGACCGGCGCCCGCCGGCCGGCCGGCATGGTGCCGTCTTCGGCGGGGCCGCGCCCGGTGCGGCGCCGGGCGCGGCCCTGATGAAGCATCACAGTCGTTCGTATCGCCGACGTATCGTCCGGGTAGCGCGCTGACGTATCGTTAGCGGGAGTTATGATGGCCATGTGCATGCCACTTCGCGTGGCGGCTCCGCCGCCTGCCCGGATCTCCACTGTCCGCGCACGCGGTGAAGGAACTCCCCGCCCCATTCGGAAGTTCCCGGAACGAACTGTCGATCTGTCAGGTGAGGAGATTCCGTGGCCCGCAGACCGCGTCCAGTCGATCCGGCCGACGGGCCGGTTCAGGCTTTCGCCCACGACCTGCGGCTGGTCCGGGAGCGGGCCGGCAATCCCACCTACCGCGTCCTCGCCGAGCGAGCGGGATTCGGCGCCACCACGCTGAGCGACGCGGCCGGCGGCGTCCGGCTGCCCAGCCTGGAGGTGACCCAGGCCTACGTCGGGGCCTGCGGCGGCAACGTCGACGAGTGGACGCGGCGCTGGAACGACCTCGACCGTGATCTCGCCCGCGGCGCGACCGCCCCGGCCCCGGAGAGGGCGGCGGAGGAGCCGGCGGACAGGACGGCTCCGGAGAGCGCGCCGGGCCAGGACGTGCTCGCGGGCCGGTCCGCTCCGGCGGCGAGCGCGGCCGCGCCTTCGGCCGTGTCCTCGGCCGCGACGCTGCTGCCGGAGCCCCCGCAGGAGCTCTCGCCGACCGAGACCGTGCGCGGCGGCTGGCGGCCGCCCCGCTGGACGACCGTCGGCACGGCCACCCTCCTCGCCCTCACCGCCGTCCTCGCCCTGGTCGCGCTGCGGACGGGCGGCTTCGGGCGGAACCGGAACGTGGCCCAGAGCTCCTTGACGCCCGGCGCGTCGGCCGGTCCGACCGCCAGCGGATCGGTCGGCTGCCCGGCGGCGGACACCTCGCCCACGGCCCTGTTCTCCGGCACGACCTACAACGCCAGCACCCGGCTGCGCGCCGGGGCCAGCCTCAGTGCCGACGTCGTCCTCCAGGTGCCCTCGGGCTGTCAACTGGCGCTCACCGGCTTCTGTCTGGGCGACGTGGTCATCGACTCCACGTCCGGCTCGCCCGACATGCGCTGGTTCAAGATCGCGACCGGTGGCTATGTCTCCTCCTCCGTCGTGCACGGCAACCCGCCCGCCGTCATCCAACCCACCGACTGTCCCGATGCAGTGGCCCCGCCCGCCTCGATCACGCTCGCCGTGGCACCGCGCTCCGGCGAACCCGGCCATTACGAACTCCGTGCCACCGGTAGCCATCTGGGCATCGTCGGCTACGCCGCGTACGTGCCCAGGGCCGGCAGCAGCACACCCCAGTGGCAGCAGCTCGGCATGTCCTCGGACGCCGGCGCCGGATTCGTCGCGATCTGGCGGCCCGCCACGCCCGCCGACAACGCCGACGCGCAGGTCGCCGTCCAGGTGGTGGCCGTCGCCTGCTTCGGCGGCGACGGCCCCAGCACCATCTCGGACCAGCGCCTGGTCTCCCGCGGGGCGACCGGCGCCCTCCCGGTCGCCGAACTCAACGACGCCGAACTCACCCGCGCCCGGAAGGCCGCCTGCCGCTACCCGGACACCAACCACGGCTGACGCGCCGCCCGGCTCTCCACCGCGCACCCGCGCCGGAGGGCCGGGCCGCGCCGTTCCGTGCTGCTCCGTGCTGTCGGGCGAGGGGTGCGCACCGGCGGAACGTCAACGGCCGGGAAGGGCAGGCCAGGACGGAGGCGGCATTCCGGCGCGACCCGGACGATACGGCGTGCGCGGAGGATGCGGACCGGCGGCGGCGCCGGCGGGCGGTGGCCCGCGGCCGGCGCCGTGTCCGCAACCGCCTTCCGCTGCACGAGGAGAACGGTGATACCCACCCGCTTCCTGCGCCGGACAGCCGCCCTGGCCGCCGCCGCTGCCCTCGCCCTCGGCCTCACCGTCCTGGCTCCCGCCGCCGCCTCCGCCGCTGCCGGAACCACCCCCGCGGCCGCCCCGGCCTCGGCCGCCCCTGCCGCGCCGGCCGCGGCCGCCTCGGCGTCCGACGCCGCCCGGCTGGCCGCCGCCAACGTCGGCCGCACCGCCGGCACCTGCGCCAACACACCGACCCACAACACCCTGGGCGGCGCCCAGTTCGAGCACAGCTGCGTCGGCTGGGCCGGCGTCCCCGAGTACTGGTGCGCCGACTTCGCGATCTGGGCGTGGCGCAACTCCGGCCTCGCCGTCACCGGGCTGGACGCCTCCGCGGTCAGCTTCCGCACCTACGGCCAGGACAACGGCACCCTGCACACCGCCGCCTCGTACGTCCCGCAGCCCGGTGACGCGGTGATCTACGGCACCGGCAGCGGCTCGGGCACCGTCATCCACCACGTCGGCATCGTCACCGCGGTGACCGCGGACGGCTCGGTGGTCACCGCCAACGGCGACTGGAACGGCGACCCGAACGCGGTGAGCGAGGCCGACTTCGCGAAGAGCTCCTCCGTCGTGTCGCTCACGATCCCGGCCGCGCAGCGCACCACGGGCAGCGTGCCCGGCACCGTCGACCCCGCCGACGGCTACCGCATCGACGGCTACATCACCCCGGTCGCGGCCTCCAGCGCCAACCCCCACACGCCGACCCAGGTCTGCGGCGCCGGCTTCGGCGTGGTCGACTCGCACTCCCTCGGCGGGGCCACCGCCTACCTGCTGTACGAGGCCGCGAGCGGCCGCAACTGCGTGGTCACCCTGGCCACCCAGCCGTCCGGGGCGGTGCCGATGAACGCCACTCTCAAGGTCCAGGGCGGCGCCACCGCCGACAATCCGGGCAGCTACACCTACTACGCGGGCCCGGTGATCCTCTCCGCCGCCGGGACCTGCGTCGACTGGGGCGGCTCCTACCGCAGCACCACCTGGACCAGCGGCTGGAGCCACTGCGGCTGAGCCGCCCGTCGACCGGAATTGATTGACCGGCGGCCCCGGCCGCCCGGTCAATCCGCCGGCGGCTCCGGCACCGCCACCCGCTCGCCCGGCGCCGCGGCCCGTCACCGGGGCCGCGGCGCCGTCCGCGCCGACCTCGGTGAACGCCCCGCAAGACCGGAGTTGATTGGCCGTCACCGCAAGATCCACCGGTCAAATCCGCACCGGCATAGAACGGTGTTGCGCCGGGCGGCGGCTGTCGGGGGACGGACCCCGCCGCCCGGCGAACCAGGCCGAGGTGTGGGGGGTGTGTGAGGGATGGAGTTCGGAATTCTCGGACCGCTGCTCGTGCGGGACGGCGAGGGGGACCGGCCGGTGCCGGCGGCCAAGCAGCGGGCGCTGCTCGCGGCGCTGCTCGTCCGACGGGGGCAGGTGGTGCCGGCCGATGTCCTGGCCGACACCGTCTGGGACGGGCGGCCGCCGCGCACCGCCGCCACCACGCTGCGCAACTACGTGATGCGGCTGCGCAAGGCGCTCGGCGAGGCCGGACAGCGGCTCGCCACGGAGGCGGGCGGCTACCTCCTCGCCGCCGACGCCGAGGAGTTCGACGCCGACCGGTTCACCCGGCTGCGCGACCTCGGCCACGCCCAGCTGCGCGCCGGCGAGCCCGAGCGGGCCGCCGCCCACTACGAGCAGGCACTCGCGCTCTGGCGCGGACCGGCCCTGGTCGACATCCCCTCCGAGGTGCTCCGCGGAGCCGAGACCGGCCGGCTCGCCGAGGCCCGACTGGACGTCCTCGAAGGCCGCACCGA
Organism: Kitasatospora sp. NPDC085879; assembly: GCF_040686255.1. Taxonomy (NCBI): domain Bacteria; kingdom Bacillati; phylum Actinomycetota; class Actinomycetes; order Kitasatosporales; family Streptomycetaceae; genus Kitasatospora; species Kitasatospora sp. NPDC085879. The sequence continues at coordinate 69,097 of NZ_JBFBJZ010000001.1, forward strand.
GGCCGTGCTGGCCCTCGGCCGGCACACCGAACTCCTCGGCGAGCTCCGCTCACTGACCGCCGCCCACCCCGAACGGGAACGGCTCTGGGCCCAGTTGATGACCGCCCTCTACCGCAGCGGCCGCCAGTCCGAGGCGCTCGCCGTGTACGGGCAGGTCCGCCGCGTCCTCGCGGACGAACTCGGCGTCGACCCGGGCAGTGAACTGCGCGCCGTGCACTGCGGCATCCTGCGGGCCGATCCGGCCCTGGCGGCACCCGTCCGGACCGCCCGCACCCGGACGGTGCTCGTCACGCCCTTCCAGCTGCCGCCCGACCTGACCGACTTCACCGGACGGGCCGCCGAGGTCGCCGACCTCGCCGGCCGGCTCGCCGCCGCGGGCGACGGCGCCGCCCGCCGGGCCCCGCTGATCGCGGTCGTCAGCGGCCAGCCCGGCGCGGGCAAGAGCGCCCTCGTCCAGCACGCCGCGCATGCCGCCCGCGGCGCGCACCCCGACGGCACCCTCTACGCCGACCTGCGCGGCAGCCGGCGGCAGCCCGCCGCGCCGCACGCCGTGCTCGGCAGCTTCCTGCTCGCCCTCGGCGTGCCCGCCGCAGCCGTACCGCCCGGCACCGAGGCCCGGACGGCGCTGTTCCGCTCGCTGCTTGCCGGCCGGCGGATGCTGGTCGTCCTCGACGACGCCCGCGACAGTGCCCACGTCCGGCCGTTGCTGCCCGCCGGCCCCGGCAACGCCGCGCTGATCACCGCCCGCACCCGGCTGCCCGACCTCGGCGGCGCCCACCCCGTCCACCTCGGGCCGCTCCCCGCCGACGAGGCCCGGGAGTTCCTCGCCCGCCTGCTCGGCCCCGTCCGGTCGGCCGCCGAACCGCGGGCCCTCACCCAGCTCGCGGCCGCATGCGGAGGACTGCCACTCGCCCTGCGGATCTGCGGGGCCAGGCTGGCCTCCCGGCCCTCCTGGACCGTCCGGCACCTGGTGGAACGGCTCGCCGACGAGGGCCGGGCCCTCGACGAGCTCTGTCTCGGCAGCCTGGACGTCCGGGCCGTCTTCGCGGCCGGCTGCGAGTCCCTCGACCCGCCCACCGCCCGCGCCTTCCACCTGTTGGCCCTCGCCCCGACCGACACCGTCGGCCTGGCCACCGCCGCCCGGCTGCTCGGCGAACCCCCGGCCCGCGCCGAACGCGTCCTCGAACGCCTCGCCGACGCCGGCCTGCTCACCGCCCGTGAGCCCGGCCGCTACCGCTACGAACCGCTGCTGCGCGCCTACGCCCGCGAACGCGCCCCGCACCGCCCCGCACCCGCCTGGCCCGACCCCCGCACCACCCGCCGCGCGGCCCTCGCCGGCTGACCCCGGCCGGGGGCGGCCGAGGGAGAGCGACACGTGCGGGCTCTCTCGTGGGAGTCGGCGGACGGCGGGCCGGCCCCGGGGCGGCATTCGCCCCGGGGCCGGGCCCTCACTCTCGGATCCTGCCGGGCGGGCTCAGCCCTTGGGCAGCGGGTAGCCGCGGGTGGCCGCGACCTCGTGGGCCGGCTCGGCGACCACCAGGCCGCCGGTGGCCGACTTGGCGGGCTTGAGGACGAAGGAGCCGTAGGCCGAGGGCTTGGCGGCGTCGGTGAAGTCGAGCGGCACGTCCAGGACGTTGAGGGCCTTCTGGCTACGGTGGGCGGCCACGATGCCCTCCCGGGTGAGGTCCCTCGCGCTGCAGGCGTTGGTCAGCGCCTCGGCGGCGACCTGGGCGGACACCCAGCCGCTGATCACGCCGCTGTCGACCGGCGCGTCCGGGTACTTCGCGCGGTAGTCCTGCACCAGTTGGCGCATCCGGGAGGTGTCGGAGCTGGGTGCGGGGTAGCCGCTGATCAGGTAGAACATCTTCTCCAGGGCGGGCCCGGCGGCGCTGTCCAGCAGCTGGGGGGCGAAGCTGGGCGCGCTGCCGACCACCGGCACGGTGAGGCCCTGGGCGGCGGCCAGCCCGACCAGCGAGGCGGCCTGCTTGGGCCCGGCGCTGACCAGGATCGCCTTCACCCCGGCCTGCTTGAGCGCGGTGACCTGGGCACCGAGGTCGGTGTCGGTCGCCTTGATCTTCTGCTCGACGATGCGGTAACCCTGCTTGTCCGCCGCGTACTTGGAGCCGGCGAGGGCGTTCTCGCCGTACTCGCCCTCGAAGTAGACGTGGCCGATCGCGTCGCCGGCGGTGAGTCCGGCCTTCCGGGTCAGGAAGTCGACCGCGTTGATCATGTCGATGTCGTAGGTGGGGCCGACCACCTGGATGTAGTTCTGGCCGAGCAGGGTGGAGGACCAGCCGAGCGGCAGGGTGAGGATCTTCTTGCCGGCGATCTCCTGCTTGAGCGCGGCGACCACCGGCGAGCCGATCACCTGGGTGAGCATCGCGGAGTCGGGCTCGATCTCGGCGAAGGCGGCGACGCCCTTCTGCACGTCGTAGCCGTGGTCCTTGACCTTGATCTCGACCTTCCGGCCGCAGATGCCGCCGACCTTGTTGGTCTGCTCCACCCACAGCTGCTGGGCGTTGACGATGCTCTTGCCGAGCGAGGCGTAGACGCCGCTGAGGTCGGTGAGGGCGCCGAGGGTGATGGTCGTCTCCGTCACGCCGGGGCCCATCTTCACCCCGTCCCTGCCGACCCGGTCGGAGGAGGTGTCGGTCTTGATGCTGCAGCCGGTCGCGGCGAGTGCGAGGACGGTGAGGGCGGCGGCGGATCTGCGGAGTCTGCGGTCGGTCACGGAATCGGTCACGGGGTCGGCTCCTTGCCGGGCGAGGGACGGGTGGCGGTGCGGGAGACGGGTACGGGGGCGGCCGCCGGGGCTGCGGGGGCGGCGGCCGGGGCCGGCCGCAGGCGGTCGCGGGCCAGGCCCGCCAGTCCGCCCGGGGCGAGGGTGAGGATCAGGACGATCGCGGCGCCGTACAGGTAGCGGGCGGCCTCGCCGGGGGTGGCGCCGAAGGCGTCCGAGCCCGCCGGGGCGATCAGCGGCAGCCGGTCCGCGTACACGGTGAGCACCTGCGGCAGCAGCGAGACCAGGACGGCCGCGGCGGCCGCGCCGCCGACCGAGCCGAGCCCGCCGATGACGATCATCGCGAGGAAGTCGATCGACAGGGCGAGCCCGAAGTGGTCGGGCACCACCCGCTTGAAGGCGAGTGCGGTGAGGGCGCCGCCGGCCCCCGCGTACAGGCAGGAGACGGTGAACGCGGCGCAGCGGTACCGGGCGACCGGCACGCCCATCACGGCGGCCGCCGTGCCGCTGTCCCGGAGTGCGGCCAACGCCCGCCCGGGGCGGCCCTGTTGCAGGTTGCGTGCGGTGAACAGGCCGATCGCGACCAGCGCCAGGCCGAAGTACCAGAGCCGTTCGACGCCGCCGAAGGGCACGCCGAGCACGGCCAGGCCACGCGGTGAGGCGTCGCTGAACGAGAAGCCGAACAGTGTCATCGGCTCGACCGACCGGCCGTTGAAACCGCCGGTGACACTGCGGGAGTTGAGCATCACGTGCTGGCCGAGGAAGACCAGCGCGATGGTGGCGACGCCCAGGTACATGCCGCGCAGCCGGCCGGCGATCGGGCTGAACACCGCGCCCGCGGCGCCGGCCAGCGCGACCGCGAGGACGAAGGCGGGCAGCGGCGGCAGGCCGAGCCCGGTCAGCCGGGTCGGGCCGCTGCCGCCCGTGTCGCCGGAGAGCCAGACGTAGCCGTAGGCGCCGACGGCGAGGAAGAAGGAGTGGCCGAGCGAGAGTTGGCCGGCGGTGCCGGTGAGCAGGCTCAGCCCGATCGCGCCGAGGGCCGCGGCCATTGCGAACAGCCCGCTCTGCAGCCAGAATCCGTCCACGTAGAACGGCAGGGCGAGCAGGACGAGGACCCCGCCGGCGGCCGCCGCGCGGCGACCGGTGAACAGGTCAGACACGGGCGGTCTCCTTCGATCCGAGAAGCCCGGCGGGCCGCACCAGCAGGACGAGCAGCATCACCAGGTAGGGGGCGATGCCGGGCAGGCCCTCGCCGAGTCCGCCGAGCGCGTCCTGGTAGCCGGTGGCGAGGGCGCCGGCCAGGCCGATGGCGAGGCTGCCGGCGAGCGCGCCGGCGGCCGAGTCCATGCCGCCGAGGATCGCCGCGGGGAAGGCGGCGAGGGCGAGTTGGCCGGTGGAGCGGTCCAGGCCGGGGGAGGGGAAGGCGGCGAGGAAGACCACGGCGACGGCGGCGAGCGCGCCAGCCGCGCACCAGGCGGTCAGCCGCATCCGGCCGAGCCGGACGCCCATCAGCGCGGCGGCCTCCTCGTCCGCGGAGGCGGCCCGCATCGCCAGCCCCCAGCGGGTCCAGCGGAAGGCGGCGAAGAACGCGCCGATCAGCGCGACACAGACGGCGATCCCGGCCAGCCGGGCTTCCGCGACGTGCACGCCGCCGATCCGGACCACGGCCGAGCCCCACGGGTCCCCGGTGGCCAGGTAGTCGGCGCCGATCCCGCGGGCCAGCGCGGTCAGCAGCACCAGGTCGGCCCCGATGGTGAGGATGGTGGCGACGTGCGCGCCCGCCCCGCGCACCCCGCGGGCGGTGAGCAGGTGGAGCAGTCCGGAGGCGGCCGCGGCGGTCGCCGCTCCGAGCAGCACGGCGAGCGGGAAGCCGACCGCGGAGTGCGTGGCGGTGATCGTCCAGCCGCCCAGCAGCAGGACGGAGCCGTGCGCGAAGTTCATCACGCCGGAGGCCTTGAAGACGATCGTGAAGCCCAGTGCGACAAGGGCGTACACCGACCCGAGGGCGATGCCGTCGAGCAGTGTCTCGGCGAACCTGGTCATGCGGGTTCCTCCTGTCCGAGGTAGGCGCGGACGACGGCCGGGTCCTGCTGGACGGCCTCGGGCGTGCCGTCGGCGATCCGGCGGCCGAAGTCGAGGACGGTGACGGTGTCGGCGAGCCGCATGACCATCCCCATGTCGTGCTCGACCAGCAGGATCGAGATGCCGAGCGACTCGCGGATCGCGGCCACGGTGCCGGCCATGTCCAGCCGTTCGGTGGGGTTCATGCCGGCCACCGGCTCGTCGAGCAGCAGCAGTCCGGGTTCCGTGCACAGCGCCCGGGCGATCTCCACCCGCTTGCGCAGGCCGTACGGCAGCGGGCCGACGGGCTGGTCGAAGTGCCGGCCGAGGCCGAGGAACTCGGCTATCTCGCGGGCCCGTTCGCGGTGCCGCCGCTGCTCGCGGACGGCCGCGGGCAGCCGCAGCGCGGTGGCGGCGAAGCCGGCCCGGGTGAGCCGGTGCCGGCCGAGCATCAGGTTGTCGGCGACGGTGCCCGCGGTGAGCACGATGTTCTGGAAGGTGCGGGCGACCCCGAGCCCGGCGATCGCGTGCGGCGGCATCCCGGTCAGCTCCCGGCCGTCGTAGTCGACGCTGCCGGAGGCCGCCCGGTACACGCCGGAGAGCACGTTGAAGCAGGTGGACTTGCCGGCGCCGTTCGGGCCGATCAGGGCGTGCACGGTGCCCGGTTCGACGGTGAACGAGACGCCGTCCAGCGCGGTGAGGCCGGCGAACCGCACGGTGAGGTCGCGGACGGTGAGCCGGGCGGTCATGCCGTCCACCGGCTCAGCGCGGGGGCGGCCGGACGGGGGCCGGTGTCCGCCGGCCCGTCCTGCGGGGCCGCGCCGAGGTAGAGCCGGCGGACCTCGTCGCCGGCGGCGAGCTCCTCGGCGGCGCCCTCCAGCCGGACGCGTCCGTTCTCCAGCACGAGCGCGCGGTGCGCGACCGCGAGGGCCATCGCGGTGTTCTGTTCGACCAGCAGCACCGAGGTGCCCTGCCGGTTGATCTCCCGCACGATCCCGCCGATCTGCCGGACCATCCGCGGGGCGAGGCCGAGCGAGGGCTCGTCCAGCAGCAGGACGCGCGGATCCGCCATCAGGGCCCGCCCGATCGCCAGCATCTGCTGTTCGCCGCCGGACATCAGCCCGGCCCGTTGACGGCGGCGCTCGGCCAGCACCGGCAGCAGCGCGAAGACCCGCTCGCGGGCCTCCCGTCGGGTGGCGGCGTCCCGGCGGCCCCGGCCGAGCTCGCCCGCCCGGAGGTTCTCCTCCACCGTGAGGTCGGCGAACACCCGCCGGCCCTCCGGCACCTGGACGACCCCCGCGCGCACCGCAAGGGCCGGGTCGTCGCCGAGTGGCAGGCCGCCGACCGCCACCGTGCCGGCGGTGACCGCGCCCCGGTGCAGGCCGAGGGTGCCGGAGACGGCCCGCAGCAGGGTGCTCTTGCCGGCCCCGTTGGCGCCGAGGACGGCGACGATCCGTCCGGCCGGGAGGTCCAGGGAGACCCCGCGCAGCGCCTGGACGGCGCGCCCGTAGGCGACGTGCAGATTCTCGACGGTGAGCGTGCTCGACCGCTCGGGTGGGCTCATGGTGCTCCTTGCGTCCGAGCACCGGGCCGGCACACACGGGGCCACGGCCGCTCGGGAGGGTGGGAAGCTCGGGCGACGAGGGCGTCTGCCCGGTTCTGGGAGCGGCAGGACACCACGGCGGCCGATCGGCGGTCCATGGCGCGGCGGGCACGTGTTGCGGCTGCACAGTGGGCGGCGGGCCGCGTTGTGAGGTCGACCAGTACCGGCGGCGCGGCGGGCACGCGGGGCCGCGGATCGGGGAGAGTGCGCTGCGGTACCGCCGCCCGGGCATCAGGACGGCCCGGGTGGCGGTACCGGCGGAGGTACCTTCGGTCAGGCCGACAGCAGCCGGTGCGCGTCCAGCGCGAGCGACAACTCGACGAGGGCGCGCGGGTGGTTGAGGCTGCGCCCGCTCAACTGCTCGTAGCGTCGCAGCCGGTTGAGCACGGTGTTGCGGTGGCAGAACAGCCGGGCGCCGGCCCGCTGCGCCGAGCCGGCGCTGTCCAGCCAGGCGGCGAGCGTGCTGAGCATCGACTCGCGGTCCTGGTGGTCGAGCTCGAGGACGGGGCCGAGGGCCCGGTCGACGAGCGCGGAGCCGAAGCCCGGGAGGGAGACGACGAGGGCGGCGGGCAGCCGCTCGTGCAGCAGGGCCACGTCGCCGTCGGCGGTGCAGGTGCGCAGCGCGATGTCGGCGGCGTGCCGGGCGGCGCCGATCTCGCCGAGTTCCTCGACGACGGTGCCGATGCCGACCCGGGCGCCCCGGTGGTGGCCCAGGCAGTCGGCGACGTCGGCGGGTCCGGCGTCGCCGAGCAGCAGCAGGGCGTGCTCGCCGTCGGTGCCGCGGTGCCGGATGATCCGCACGCCCGGTGGCGGGTCGGCGGGCGGCGCGGTCTCGGCGGGGTGCCGGGGCGGTCCGGCCGGTCCGGCCAGCGCGGCGACCGCGTACCGGCCGCGTTCCGGGAGGTCGAGCGCGGCGGCGACGGTGGGCAGGTCGGTGATCCGGGTGGCGCCGTCGAGCAGGGCCTGCACCATGGCGCGGGCGCGTTCGCGGTGCTCGCGGGCGGTCTGGCTCTCGACCAGCCGGTAGGCCTGGGTGATCAGGTCGGAGTGCTCGTCGACGAAGCTCCAGATACCGGCGGCGCTGTGCAGCAGCAGGTGGGCGTGGTCGGGCTCGCGGCGGGTGGCGGTATCCACCAGGCGCCGCCAGACCAGCTCCCCGCCGAGCCGGAAGGCGTGCAGCAGGGCGTCCAATGGGAGTTCGCGCTGCGCGCGGCGGGCGCCGATCTGCCAGGAGCAGAGCCGGGCGGCCTCCCAGGTGCCCGCCGGGTCGAGCAGGGTGCGCACGGAGCTCTCCAGCGAGGTGCGCACCTCCAGCCGCAGCTCCTCGGGGCCGATGGTGGCGGGGTAGGCGGGCTCCCGTTCGCTGATCTGCGCGACGAGTTCGCGGGCCAGCCCGTCGACGTCGCGCAGCAGGTAGGCGGCGGTGCGGCAGAGCAGTTGCTCGGCCTCGGTGTCGGCCCGGGAGCGGACGGGGCGCCGGGCGGGCGGCTCCTCGGGCAGGCCGCGCAGCCGGTGCGGCCGGACGGGGCCAGTCGGTGCGGCGGCGGGCGGAGCCAGGGCGGGTGGTCTCACGGGCGCTCCCTCGTCGACTTAACTAGCGCCGCTAGTCAAAATCATCCGACCGGCCCGCACAAGGACTGCTCCGCCAGGTGGACGCGGTGGGCCGAATCGTGACCGCACGCTTGCCGGGGCGTGACCCGCGGACCGGCCCGCCGCTGCGCCCCCGCGACCCCCGCCGGCTCACGCCGGGCCCTCCGACCGGCCGATACGCCGATGCCGCGGGCGTTGTGCGGTGGTATGACTCGTTCTGTCCCCTGTCCGGACCGGACGGCTGGGGCGGGCGGCGCGGGGGCGCCGCCGTGGACCGACAGCCCGCCGGACGACCGGCGAACGGCTGGGACGGGAGTGCCATGGACGACTACCCGCTGCTCAACCTCTTCTGGACGATGCTGGAGCTCTTCGTCTTCATCCTCTGGTTCTTCCTGCTCTTCAAGATCATCACAGACATCTTCCGCAGCAAGGACATGGGCGGCTGGGGCAAGGCCGGCTGGACGATCTTCGTCATCCTGCTGCCGCTGATCGGCGTGCTGGTCTACCTGATCGCCCGCGGCGGCTCGATGGCCGAGCGCGATCTGGAGCAGGCGCAGCGGACGGACGAGGCGTTCCAGGCGTACGTCCGCCGGGCGACCGCCGAGGGCGGCGGAGGCGGCTCGGGCCAGAGCCACGCGGACCAGCTGACCAAACTCGCCGAACTGAAGACCAGCGGCGCCATCTCCGAGGAGGAGTTCCAGAAGGCGAAGGCGAAACTGCTGGCCTGAGGCTCTTCGTTTCACTCGAACGGCGGAGCACCGGGCGCCCCCTCCGCGGGGGTGCCCGGTGCCATGGGCGGCTGTCCGGCCCTCAGCCCTCGATCCGGTGCTGGCTCCAGAACGAGGTCAGATCGGTGCCGGCCGCGGCCTGCGCCGCCGCCTTGAACTCGGCGGTGGTGCTCACCCCGTACCAGTGCGACTGGGCGTAGTCGTGCAGCAGCGTGCTCATCGCGCTGTCGCCGATCTGCCGCCGCAGGTCGTGCAGGGCGCACTTGCCGTAGGTGTAGACGACGGTGGAGTAGCGCGAGGAGTGCGCGTCCCAGTACGCCATCGAGTCGGTGATCTTCTCGGCCGAGGAGGACCAGGAGACGCTGCTCCAGCAGCCCGACCCGGTCTTGCCGAGCGCCAGGTCGGTGGCGTAGTCGGTGAAGGACTCGTCCAGCCACGGGCTGGTGTACTCGTCGTCGCCGACGATCCCGTAGAACCACTGGTGCGCGATCTCGTGGGTGAGCGCCGTGGTGGAGACCAGGTCGAGCACGAAGCCCGGGTACTCCATGCCGCCGAACCAGAAGCTGTTGTCGATCACCGCGTCCAGCTCGGCGTACGGGTAGGCGCCGAAGCGCTGCGCGTGCGCGTCCACCGCCGACTTCGCGGTGGTCAGCATCGACTGGGCGTCACCGGAGGAGATCCCGCTCACCGAGTAGACGTTGACCTTCACGCCCGCCGACGAGGTGCCGCTGATCTTCGTGAACGGTCCGGCGCCCCAGGCGAAGTCGCGCACCTTGCTCGCGGTCGCCCGGGTGACGGTGCGGCCCGAGCCGCCCGGGGTGTCCACCGAGGTGCCGGTGGCCGGCACCAGCAGCCCGCTCGGGTGGTCGAGGGTCACGTCGAAGTCCGCCGCCAGCGAGTAGAAGGACTCGCCGTTGTTGGTGTACGGGTCGAGGTGCCAGCCCGCGCCGTCCCGGACGGCCAGCACCGGCAGCGCGTTGCCGACGAAGTTGTACGCGCCGTCGTGGCCGAACCGGTCCGCGCCGCTCGGCACCGTGATGCCGAGGTCGAAGCCGACCGTCCCGCTCTGCCCCTGCGCGAGCGGCGCCGGCAGGGTCACCTTCATCGCCGTGCAGGACACCGAGAGCGCGGAGGCGGTGCCGCCGGTGACACCGGTGACGGTGATCGGGGTGCTCGGGCAGCTGCCGTGCGCGTTGTCCCACAGCCGCAGGTACACCTCGGAGAGCGGGGTGGCCGAGGCGTTGGTGAAGGAGACGCTCTCGTGGCCCGTCCAGGACGCGCCGGAGGCGTCGCTGGTGAGCGAGACGGTGTAGGCGGGGGCGGCCGGGGTCCGGGTGCCGTCCGGCGACGGGGTGCCGGTGGGGGAGGGCGTCGGTGTCGGGGTGGGCGTGGGCGTCGGTGTGGGGGTGCCGCCGCCGGAGACGTCCAGGGCGATGTCGTCCAGCACGAAACTGGTCTGCAGCCCGGAGTCCTCGGTGCCGGTGAAGGAGAGCGTCACCGTCCGGCCGGCGAAGGAGGACACGTCGAAGGACTTCTGCAGATAGCCGGGCCGGGCGTCCAGGTTGGACCAACTGGCCAGCGTGGTACCGCCGATGCTCGCGGTGAGCTTGTCGTAGGCGGTGGCGGCGGTGGTCTCGGCGGTGTCCACGTGCAGCCACAGGCTCAGCGTGGCCGAGGTGCAGCCCGTCGGCAGGGTCACCGACTGGGAGAGCGTGTCGGTGTGGGAGGAGCCGTAGCCGTCCAGCCAGGCGAAGGAGCTGCCGCCGTGCGCGGTCTGCCCGCCGCCGCTCGTGATCACCCCGCTCGACGCGGACCAGGGTGAACTACCGGACTCTAAACCGCCGTTGGCGACCACCTGGGCCGGGGTGCAGGCCGCGGTGGCCGTGGCCGGTGCGGCGCTCGCCACCGCGCCGGCGGCTGCGAGCAGCGCGCCCGCGGCAGCCAGGGGGAGAAGGGTGCTTCTCATCGATCCTCTTCGGGTAGGGGACCCTCCCGTGCCGGACGAGGGGTCAACCTGCCCGTACGAGAGGCACGTTGACGACCGACGGGGATCGGGGCCCGCCGGTCGCGAGGCCGAGAGAAGCGTGACAGCCAACCACCCCCTGATTGAAGAGGGCATGCCACAGATTTGGACGGTTCTTTGCGTGCGGCCGGGGCCGCTACAGCGCGATCACGGCCTCGACGAGGGTGCCCTCGGCGGTCCGGACCACGGTGGTGTCCACCGCGAAGGCGTCCACCAGGTCCAGTCCGCGGCCGAACGCGGCGTCCACGTCGGCCGGTTCGCAGCGCGGGGCGGCCCGTTCGCGCCAGCGCCCCCAGTCCCGGACGCGTACCGTGAGGGCGGTGTCGCACACCTCGAAGAGCACCGACACGTCCGCGCTGCCGCTGTGCAGCACCGCGTTGGTCACCAGCTCCGTCACGATCACCGAGAGCGCCTCCGCGACGTCCGCGGAGAGCCGTCGGTTGCGCACCAGCGCCCGCGCGGTGCGGCGCAGCCGCGGCACCGACTCCGGCACGGCCGGCAGTGACACCGAGGCCGTGAGACGGGCGGACCGGGGCGGATCGTCCGGCGCGACGGCCAGGGCGACGGGTCTGGAAGAGATCGAGTTGCTCACGCGGGGCTCCTGCCTGCGCGGTGGGCGGCATCGGCGGCGGCCCCCGCCGACCCACGGGCCGCGAGGCCATGACCCGGACCACGCTGCCCGCATCCTCAAGGTCGCGGCAATCAGTGGAGACTGAAGTACGGATACGCAAAGAACACCGGGCGATCCGGTGAACTCCGACGGGTGGCGGATGTGGACGCACTGAACGAGAACGCGCTGCGGCGCCTGCTGGCCCGGCCCTGGACGGCCGGCGGCGCGGCCCGGCCCGTGCTGCTGCTCGTCGAGGGCGAGGCGGGCACCGGCAAGAGCCGCCTCCTCGACCGGCTGGCCCGCACCGTGCCGGTGCCCGTCCGCACCGACCCGAGGGCCGTCGAACCAGCCGGCGGACCCGCCCTGCTCCTCGTCGACGACGTCCACCGCGCCGACGAGGACCGCCTCGCGGCCCTGCGCGCCCTGCTCGCCGACCCGCCGGCCGGCCTCTCCTGCGTCCTCGCCCACCGGCCCGAGGAACTCGCCGAACCCGGCCTGCCGCTCGGACCGGACACCGAGTACGCCGCCGCACTCACCGTCGTCCGCCATGCACTCGGACCGCTCGGCACCGACGAGATCCGGCAGGCGGCCGCCGCCGCACTCGGCCCCGACCGCTGCCCGCCCGACCTCGCCGACCGGCTGCACCGCGCCACCGGCGGCACCGCCCAGACCGTCGCCGACGTGCTCGACCTGCTCGCCGCCCAGGACGGCCCACCGCCGGCCGCGTTCGCGCCACCGCCCCGGCTCGCCGCCCTCGCCCTGCGCCGCACCGCGGCCCTGCCCCCGCAGCAGCGTGCCGTCGTGCACGCCGCGGCCGTCCTCGACGAGCCCGCCACGGCCGCCGACCTCGCCGAGGTGGCCGGCCTCGCCCCGGACACCGCCCGCACCGCCCTGCAGGCCGCGCTGCGCACCGCCGCCCTGCACGACCACGGCGACGGCCGGTACGGCCTCCGGGCGCCGCTCGCGGCCGCCGCCGTCCGCGAGCGCCTCGCCGGCCCGTACCGGGAGGAGCTGGACGGCCGGGCCGCCGACCTGCTGGTGCGCCGGCAGCCGGTCCCCTGGGAACGGGTCGCCGAACACCGGCGGGCCTGCGGCCGGGAACGCGGCTGGCTGCACGCCGTCGAACGGGCCGCCCGGCGGCACGCCGACAGCGGCGACCTGGAGCGCGCCGTCGCCCTGCTGGAGTCCGCGCTCGCCACCGGCCCGGTGCCCGAGCACGCCCGCTCCCGCCTGGTCACCCTGCTCGCCCGCTCCGCCGTGATGGGCCTGCGCTCCGACCGGACCCTCGCCGTGCTGCAGCACATCGTCGCCGACCGCGGACTCGCGCCCGCCCTGCGCGGCGAGATCCGGCTCGACCTCGGCCTGCTGCTCTGCAACCAGATCGGCCGCTGTACCGAGGGCCTCGCCGAACTGGAACGCGCCGTCGGCGAGCTCCAGGAGCAGCCCGTGCTGCTCGCCCGGGCGATGTCCGCCCTGTCGATGCCGTACTGGCCCGGCGCCCCGCTCGCCGAGAACGTCGCCTGGATCGAGCGCGCGCTCGTCGTCTCCGAACGGGTCGGCGACCCCGTCGTGCAGGCCGCCGTGGCCGCCAACCGGGTCAGCGTGCTGCTCAACATCGGCGACCCCGCCGCCTGGCCGCTCGTCGACGCGCTGCCCCGGGACGGCGAACCCGTCGCCGTCCGCCAGCAGGCCGCCCGCGGCCTGTGCAACGCCGCCGACGCCGCCGTCTGGATCGGTCATTACGACCGCTCCCGCGAACTGCTCGGCGAGGGCGTCGCCCTGGCCGCCCGCAGCGGCGCCTCCTACGCCGAACAGACCGGCCGCGGCTGCACCCTCGTCCTCGACTGGGCGACCGGCCGCTGGGCCGGACTCGCCGGCCGGGCCGGCGCCCTCGTCGCCGAAGCCGGCGACATGCCCTTCATCGCCTCCGACGCCCGGCTCGTCCTCGGCCTGCTCGCCCTCGCCCGCGGCGCCTGGGCGGAGACCGAGGAGTACCTCTCCGGTCCGGACGCCCCGGACCGCGACCACGGACCCGTCCCCCTCTCCGCCGCCGCCTCCGGCGCCCTGATCCGGCTCGCCCTCGCCCGCGAGGACACCGCCGCCGCCGCGGCCGAGGCCGCCCTTGCCTGGGACAGGCTGCGCGCCAAGGGCGTCTGGGCCTGGGCCGCCGAACTCGCCCCCTGGGCCGTCGAGGCCACCGCCCGGGCCGGCGCCGCCGCGGCGGCCCGCGAGATGGCCGCCGAGTTCGCCGCCGGCCTCGACGGCCGGGACGCCCCCTCAGCCGACGCCGCCCTGCACTGGACCAGGGCCGCCCTCGCCGAGGCCACCGGCGACCACGGGGCCGCCCGCACCCACTACGAGCGCGCCGCCGACGGTTACCGGGCGCTGCCGCGCCCGTACCACGCGGCCCTCACCGCGGCGGCGGCCGCCCGCTGCGCCCTCGCGGCCGACGGCGCCGGCCGGGAGGACGCGGTCGAGGTGCTCGCGGAGAGCGCGGCGGCCTTCGAGGCGCTCGGCGCCACCTGGGACGCCGCCCGGACGAGGGCCGAACTGCGCGGTCATAGGCCGCCCGAGGACCGCCGCGGCCCCGGCCGCCCCGCCTACGGGGACCTGCTCTCCCCCCGCGAGGAGGAGGTCGCGCAGCTGGCCGGCGCCGGGATGACCAACCGGGAGATCGCCGCCGCCCTGCACCTGTCCCCGCGGACGGTCGAGCAGCATGTCGCGCGGGCCCTGCAGAAGACCGGCGCACGCTCCCGCCAGCAGCTCACGGCGGTGCCGCGGGCCGCCGCGGATTGATTGCGTATCCGTGGAATCCGGGCTCCGGATTCCGGCCCGCACCCCGGGTGCGGCAGGCTCACGACGGGCGGCGCCGCTCGTGATCCGGACGGCGCCGCACGGGGGTGCCCCGCGACCGCGGCCGGCCCCCGCACGCATGCACGGGAGGCACCGCGGCGGACCATCGCGGCGCCTCCCGTTTCGTCTTCCCCGCTCCCCGTCCTCCTTGCCCTCCGGGCCGGGCCCGTCAGTGCCCGCGGGCGATCCACTCCTCGAGGTACGGGGCCTCGTCGCCGATGGTGGTGGAGTCGCCGTGGCCGGTGCGGACCACGGTCTCCGGGGGGAGGACGAGCAGCCGCCGGTCGATCGAGCGGATGATCGTCGGGAAGTCGGAGAAGGACCGGCCGGTGGCGCCGGGGCCGCCGGCGAAGAGGGTGTCGCCGCTGAAGACCGTGCCGAGGGCGGGCGCGTACAGGCAGACGGCGCCGGGGCTGTGCCCGGGGGTGTGCAGCACGGCCAGCTCGGTGCCGGCGACGGTGAGGGTCTGCGCGTCGGCGAGGTCGGCGTCCGGCTTGCAGCCCGGATGGGTCTGATGCCAGAGCACTGCGTCCTCGGGGTGGAGCAGCACGGGGGCGTTGGTGAGGGCGGCGAGCTCGGGGGCGGCGTTGATGTGGTCGTTGTGCCCGTGGGTGCAGACGATCGCGACCAGCCGCCGGTCGCCGACGGCGTCCGCGACCGCCTCGGCGTCGTGGGCCGGGTCGATGACCAGTACCTGCTCGTCGTCGCCGACCAGCCAGACGTTGTTGTCGACCTGCCAGGTGCCGCCGTCCAGGCTGAACTCGCCCGAGGTGACCAGGTGTTCGATGCGGACGGTCATCAGAACAGCACCACCGATCGCAGGACCTCGCCCTTGTGCATCCGCTCGAAGGCCTGTTCCACGCCGTCCAGCGGAATGGTCTCGCTGACGAAGGCGTTCAGGTCGAGGCGGCCCTGCAGGTAGAGGTCGATCAGCAGCGGGAAGTCCCGGCTCGGCAGGCAGTCGCCGTACCAGGAGGACTTGAGGGCGCCGCCGCGGCCGAAGACGTCCAGCAGCGGCAGGTCCAGCCGCATCTCCGGGGTGGGCACGCCGACCAGCACGACGGTGCCGGCCAGGTCACGGGCGTAGAAGGCCTGCCGGTACGTCTCCGGGCGGCCGACCGCGTCGATGACCACGTCCGCGCCGTGGCCGCCGGTCAGCTCGCGGATCGCCTCGACGGCGTCCGCGGCGGAGGAGTCGACGGTGTGGGTGGCGCCGAGCTTCTGCGCGGCGGCGAGCTTGCGGCCGTCCACGTCGACCGCGATGATCCGGGCCGCGCCAGCCAGCCGGGCGCCGAGCACGGCCGCGCTGCCGACGCCGCCGCAGCCGATCACTGCCACCGAGTCGCCGCGGCCCACCCCGCCGGTGTTGATCGCCGCGCCGAGGCCGGCCATCACGCCGCAGCCCAGCAGGCCGGCCGCGGCGGGGGAGGCGGCCGGGTCGACCTTGGTGCACTGGCCTGCCGCGACCAGGGTCTTCTCGGCGAACGCGCCGATGCCGAGCGCGGGGGAGAGCTCGGTGCCGTCGGTCAGCGTCATCCGCTGCTTCGCGTTGTGGGTGTCGAAGCAGTACCAGGGGCGGCCACGCCGACACGCCCGGCAGCGGCCGCACACCGCACGCCAGTTGAGGATCACGAAGTCGCCCGGGGCGACCTCGGTGACGCCCTCGCCGACCGCCTCCACCACACCCGCGGCCTCGTGGCCGAGCAGGAAGGGGAACTCGTCGTTGATGCCGCCCTCGCGGTAGTGCAGGTCGGTGTGGCACACCCCGCACGCCTGGACCTTCACCACGGCCTCGCCCGGCCCCGGGTCGGGCACCATCACCGTCACCACCTCGACCGGCGCACCCTTGGACCGTGCGATCACACCCCGTACCTGCTGGGCCATCAGAGCAGCACTCCCTCGTCCCTCGTCGTGGGGCCCGGCCGCCCCGCCTCGCGCGGGGCGGCCAGGTGTTCCGTGGACCAATCTATCCGATCTGTCCACATTTCAACGGGAATTGCTGCCGATCCGGGCAGGATCAGAAGGCGGACACCCAGTACGGCGAGACGCTCATCCAGCCGTTGGCGCGGGCGCCGTTCAGCCGGCCCGAGGAGGTCCGGGCGAGGGTGTACCAGGAGTCGACGTAGTCCGGGTCGTCCGTCCACCACTCGGTGGGGATGGCGTCGAGCACGGCGTTCACCAGCGGGATGTACGCGCCCTGGTCGGTGATGGTCAGCAGCACGGCCGCGATGGCCTTGGCGAGCGCCTGGTAGTTGGTGCTGCCGTCCTCCTCCATCAGCACCACGTCGGCCAGGTTGTACTTGTAGTTCGACCAGTTCACCAGGATCTGGTTGGGCCGGTACACGGTGCCGTCGTAGTCCAGGTACGGCATGTCGACCGGGTCGACCCGCACCTTGCCGTCCGTGCCGAAGCCGGTGACCAGGGCGTACATCTCGGCCGCGCCCTTGAACCACGGCTCCTCGTCGTCGGACACCTCGATCGCGTCGATCTTCGTGCCCCACCAGCCGTCCGCGGCGGCGGCCTGCGGCCGTACGGCGGCCGTGCCGCCCAGGGTGCGGCGGAGGATCTCGGCGCCGCCGGCCAGCGCCCGGGTGACGTCGATGTCGACCAGGTATATCGGCTGCTCCGGCACCTCGGCGGCGGCCAGGGTGTGCGCCCGGCCCCGGCTGTCGTACGCGGTGAGGGTGGTCGCCCGGTCGCTCGCCGGGGCGGCCGCGACCCAGGGGGCGGTGCCCGCGTCCAGGGCGGCCCGCATCGACGGGTCGCCGAGCCGCAGCCGCAGCAGCGGGCCGGTCGCGGCGTCCAGGCCCTTGGCGGCGAGGACGCGGGTGTTGCCCTCGGCGACCGAGGCGGCCAGCGTGCGGGCGGCGGCGCCCGGCGTGTGCGCGGCCGCCGCGGCCAGGTCGATCTCGGTACCGCCCCGGGCGGTGGCCCGCAGGCCGTCCCGCCAGGCGGAGTCGCCGAGCGAGGCGGCGACCGCCCGCGCGGTCTCCTCCTCGACGGCCTGGACGGCGGAGTGGGCGGCGGAATGGGCCCGGGCGGGCTGCGGCGGCGACTCGGAACGGGCGCTCGCCGTCTGCGCGGCGGCGCCCATCACCAGGGCGAGGACGGCGCCGACCGCGCCGACCCGCAGGGTGCTGATGGTGCTCAACGGTCCTCCATGGCTGGGTGTGCGGAGTCCGCCCGCCACCCGTGGGCCACGGCAAGTTGACGCTCGTTGGCTTCCGCGTGGGGGCGGTGCTGAGTGAGCGAGGACAGCGAAGCAACCCCGTCGTGCCCGCGTCAAGGCTTCGCGAGCCGATGATCTGACGAACTGTCAGTGTGATGCGGGATGCCGCCCGGAGAGTGTCGAATCCATCATGCCCGCTCGGAGGGGTCCGGCGGTAGGACGGAGAGCACCCCGGTTCGATCTTGTCCGGGCCCCCGTCCGCCCCGCACACTCGACGGACCCACCCCCTCCCACCACGCCGGACTCCCCACGGAGCGCCCCGGCGTGCCCGCCGTGCTGCCCTGACGGCGGGTCGGGCCGAAACGGGGGTGGCGCGAGTGAGGGGGAACGAATGAACCACGACGCGATCGTGCGCGCCCGGGTGGCGCTGCTCGACGTCCGCCGGATGACCCTGCTGCAGCAGGTCACCGCCCACCGGATGCTGGCCGGGGACACTCCGGCCGTCCACCTGCCGAAGCTCTCCCGCACCCTGGTGGAGCTCGCCGAGAGGGAGGTGCTGCTACCGCAGCGGGCCCGACTGGCGCTGCTCGACGAGGCCGTCGCCGCCGCCGAGGCCATGGACGCCGCCGACCGGTACGGCCCGGCGGTGTTGGCGGAGGCCCGGGAGGCGCGCCGCACGTACCTCCGCACCGGGGAACTCCCTCCTCGGGCGGGCGGTCGGTAGCGGATCGGCACCGGGCTGCCGCGCGGTGGGCCGGCGTTCGTTCAGTGCAGGGTCGGCACCCCGCCGCCCTCCGTCCAGGAGACCTCCGTGCCGGGCAGGCCGCGGGTCCAGCGGTCGGTGACGGCGGCGAGGGTGTCGGCGTCGGGCGGGGTGCGGCCGAGGCCGACGGCGAAGGAGGCGGTGGCGGGGCCGGTGGCGAAGGGGCGTGGCCAGGCGTGCGCGTCGGCGACACCGGCTTCGTCGAGGGCGGTGAGCAGGGCGCGCATCCGGCCGCGGACCAGGCCGAGCACCTGCTCGAACTCCTCGGCGCGGCCCGGCCGCACCGTCACCACCGCCCACGCGGCGTGCCGCAGGTGCAGCGGCGGCGGGGTGAGCAGGCCGGGCCGCGGGTCGGCGCCGTCGGTGCTCGCCGTCTCCAGGATCTCCCAGGCGCGGTAGAGCTCCTGGGTGAGCAACTCCCTGCCGCCGGCGGTGACCTGGGCGGTGCAGGAGCGGGCGGGGGCGGTCGGGGTGGCGATCACGACCGGCCCTGCCGGGCCGACGGGCGGGCCGACCGGCTCGCGCCAGTCCCAGGCCGCCCAGCTGCCGAAGAAGTGCCGCAGCAGTTCCTCGCCGTCGAGTTCGGGTGCCTCGCGCACCGTCCGGGCCGTCAGCACGGCCCAGGCCAGGCCGGGCAGGCCGCCGAACGGCGCGGAGTCCAGGCCGCGGGCCTTCGCCCAGGCCTTCACCGTCCGGGTGAGCGCGGCGAATTCGGCGTGCCGCGGGCCGACTTCGGCGAGCAGCGCGTCCGCGTCCGAGACGGCGCTCAGCGCGAGCGCCGCGGCGTCGCCGAGCTCGGTGCGCCGCTCCACCGCATCCGCCGGGCCGAGCCCGCCGGTGGGGACGGCCACCAGGTCGACGTCCAACCCGTCGACCGCGAACCGCAGCCCCGGCACCCGGGCGCCGACCACCTGCCGCAGCCGGACGGCCTCCGGCAGCGCGGCCGCCACCCGGTCGGCGAGCTCCGCCATGTCGGGCTCGCCCGGCAGCGCCGCGACCAGGTCGAGGTCGCCGCCGGGCAGCGCGCAGCCCGTCCGCCGCGACCCGGCCAGGTGCAGCACGCCCTCGCCGAGCGCCTCGGCGAGGCGGCGGCCCGTCCGCTCCGCGACGGCGTCCGGCGCCGGATCGGGCAGCACCGGGGCGGGCTCGGGCAGCAGGCGGAACCCGCCGGTGCCGAGCGAGAGGACGGCCCGCGGGCGCATCGGCCCGTCGCCGCGCCGGGACAGCAGCACCAGCTCGCCGACCTCCGCCTCGGCGGCGGGCAGCCGGGCCGCGCACTCGGCCGCCAGCCGCTGCGGCTCGGCCGTCCGGCCGAGGCTGAGGTGCGGGGTGAAGCCCTCGGACCGGCCGCGGCACAGCGGGAAGCGCTCCAGCAGGGCCCGGTGCAGCGCCTGCCACGGGCCGGCGCCGTCGGCGGCCGGGTCCAGCCACACGGTGGAGCCGCCGCGGTGCCGGAAACTGCGCACCCCCGCCAGCCGGGCGGTGAACGGCGCCACCTCGGCGGCGGCCTCCGCCAGCAGTGGCGCGGCCCGCTCGAAGTCGGCCTCCGGGACGAAGCCGAACAGCACGTTGACGTGCGGCGGCCAGCGGTGGATCTGCGGGTCGTGCTCGGCCCGGACGGCCTGGATCGCCGGCCACAGCCCGTCCGGCGGCAGCCAGGCCAGGGCAGTGCGGACCGACGGCCGGACGTCGAAGACGCCGCCGTCCGCGGCCCCGCCGGGGCCCAGCTCGACCTGCACACCGTAATGGTCCGACGGATGCAGCCCGTCCGCGGTCGGACGGTCGCCGAGCAGCACGGCGGAGACCGCCCGGGGGCCGCCGGGGCGCAGCAGCACCCGGTCCAGCCGGGAGGCCCGGCCGGAGAGCGAGGAGACGGCGGCCAGCGGGTTGGCGCCGGGGTCGAAGGTCGGGGTGTCGTCCTGCGGCCCGTGCACCACGTTCCAGGCGTCCTGCAGCCCGAGGACGGCGGCCGGGCCCGCCGGCCCGCCGCGGCCGTCGTTGAAGTCGCCGACCAGCACCAGGTCGCCGTCGGTACCGGCCAGGCCCTCGGCGATCCGGGCCAGCTCGGCCTGCCGGCGGGCCGGCCCGCCCTCGGTGTGGTCGCTGGTCAGATGGGTGGCGGCCACGGTGAGCGGCCCGGCACCGGTGTCGACGACGACGGCGGCGAGCGCCTTGTGCGGGCCGAGCAGGTGCCGTCCGGCCTCCAGCACGGGGAGTCGGCTGAGCAGCAGCAGGCCGCAGTCGGGCACGTCCCGCCCGCGCGGGTCGGTGCCGACGGTCCACCCGGCCCGCAGCCACGGCTCGCGCAGCAGCAGGTCGACGAGGGCCGGCTCGGCCTCCTGCAGCGCGATCACGTCCGCGTCCGCCCGCTCCAGCGCGGCCAGCAGCAGCGGGCGGCGACGCGCGGTGTCGATCCGCTCGCCGTCGTACCGGTCCCACAGCGTGTTCCAGGTGACCACCCGGACGGTGCCACGGGGCGGGCCGCCGACCGGGCGGTCGGCGGGCCGCCAGGCGGAGCCGTCCCAGGCGTGCGGGACACGGGCGGTGAAGAAGGGGGAGCGCAGCCGACGTCCGTCCCCGGCCCGGCCGGCGGCGGTGGTGTCCAGCCGGTCCGTGCCGGCGGCGCGGTCCCACACCGTCTCGCCGTCGGCCTCCACGGACAGCACCCGGTGCCAGGGAATGTCGCCGCCCGGCGCGAAGCCGTCCAGCGGGAGGCGTTTCGGGTCGGCGCCGCGCTGCTGGACGACCAGCACGAAGCGCGACGGGTCGAACCGGGCGTCCCAGCGGACCCGGTGGTAGATCTCCTCGCTGGTGCGCATCAGGCGTCCTCCCCGCCGATCGTGCCCGCGGTGTCCTCGACGGTGCCGGACGGGCCCACGTACCAGGTGCGGTGCGCCTCGCCCGGGTACGGCGCACCGAACCGCCGCAGCTGCGTCGCGAGCACACCGGACGGGACGGGATGCGGCCGGACGGCGTTGCGCCGGGTCAGCTCCTCCTCGCCGACCAGCAGCACCGCCTGTGTGACCAGCGCGTCGCGGCGCTGCGCCACGGCCCGTACCAGCGAGCGCTGCTGCCGGTTGAGCGAGGTGGCGTCCCACACCACGGTGCCGCCCGCGGCGAGGGCGGCGTCCAGCCGGTCGAGGCCGTCCCGCAGGACGTCCCCGTTGGCCCGCTGGTCGGTGCGGTCGCCGCGCTCCTCGCGCAGGTCGTCCAGCGAGATCCGCGCCGCCACGCCGGGCAGCCGGTCGGCGAAGCAGCTCTTGCCGCTGCCGGACGGGCCGACCAGCTGCACCAGGTGCGGGAAGTCGCCGGAGCGCCAGCGCCAGGCGGCCGCCACCGCGTCGTCGACACCGGTGACCCGGCCGGTGGCGAACGCCTCCCTGGCCTCGGCCCAGCAGCGGTCGGCGGCGTCCCCGCCGAGGCCGGAGAGCGCCTCGCGCAGGCCGGTCCGCAGCGGTGCGAGCGGGGTTTCGACCAGCAGACCGGCGTCCTCGGCGTGCAGCGCCGACCATTCGGCCTGCTCGCGTGCCTCGGCGGCCCCGGCACCTGGTCGCCCGGCCGTCACCGCGCCGGCCACCGCGTGCAGGACGCCGAGGTCGGCGGCGAGTGCCAGCCGGACGAGGCCGGCCCGGCGGTCCTCGTCCGGGTAGGGGCGCTGCAGGGCCGGGTGGAGGCCGACCAGGTCGGCGGTCCGGCGGGCGAGCGGCATGCCGAGCGGCCCGGCGAGCGAGGTGGCCAGCCGGGCCCGGTTGCCGCCGGCCAGGGCAACGGCCAGCACACCGGCCAGCCGGGCGTCGCCGCGCCGGCCCAGGACGTCGAGCCGGGCGGAGACGTCGGCCACGGCCGCCTCGGCGGCGGGCACCCGTTCGGAACCGAGGTCGGCCGGGGCGGGAGCGGCGGGGCCGAGGTCGTCCGGGTCGAGGCCGAGCGCGTCGAGCAGGACGGGCAGGTCGGCGGGTGCCCCGGAGCGGACGGCCCACAGCGCGGCGGCCGGGCCGAGGCCGTTCTCCACGACCGCGGCGTGCATCCAGTGGGTGTCGGTCTGCACGTGGTGCGGGCGCACCCACTTGGCGACGCGCAGGCCGAACTCCTCGCGGGGGAAGCCCTCGACGGTGCGGACGACGTAGCCCTCGACCCGCTCGGTGTCCAACCGCAGGGCCCGTACGGCCCGTTCGTCGAAGACACCGCGCCACAGCACCCGCGGCGCCGGGACGCCGAGCCGCCGCAGGAAGCGGACGGTGTCGTCCCAGCCGAGGCAGTGGTCGGTGCCGTCCCAGACCGAGAATCCGTAGAACCAGCTGTCCAACTCCCGGTAGGCGAGCGAGTGCCGGGCGAAGAGGTTCTCGCCGCAGACCCGCCAGCCGTCCGGTATTGCGGGGCCGATCCGGCCCTGCAGGGCCTTCACCCAGGTCCGTGACGGGTGGTGAGCGGAGTCCAGCGAGCGGGCGTGCAGCCCGTCCCGGTACAGCGTGGTGTTCTCGCCGTCGAGCTTCTCGGTGACCACGACCTCCCGGCCGTGCAGCCCGGCGAGGCCGCCGGAGCGGACGTCGTCCGCGGTGGCCCCCGGCGACCAGGGCAGATGCGGGGTCCGCGGGTAGTGCACGCGCATGATCCGCTCCAGGTCGGGGTGGTGGGGACCCCGTCACTGTAGGAGGCGGCCCCTGCCCGATCCATCCAATTTCGTCGCCCCGCGGGTGGGCCCGGTCAGCTCTCCGGCGGCAGTTCGCCGGTGCCGGGGGTGCGCGGGGCCCAGGTCGGCTCGGCCGCGGCGGTCTTCGGGTCGGTGTCGTTCATCCGGATCTTCCAGCCGTCCTCGCCGCCGATGCCGTCGAGCCGCAGGTGCAGGTCCTTGCGCCGGCCGGTGTCGTGGAAGTAGACGACCACGGTCTGCCGGTCGATCGCGGCGTCGATGAACTCGGCCGTGACGCCGCCCTGCGCGTCCTTGCCGAAGGCCGTCACCCAGATCTTCGCGTTGGCCAGCGCCTCGGTCTTCGACCCGTCGGAGGTGGCCAGCCCCGCCAGCCGTCCGGCGTCGCCGTCGGCCAGCCGCCAGACCGCCTTCTGCACCACCTCCAGCGTGCCGGCCGAAGGGTAGCCCGCGGCGCGCAGCGGCCGGTGCGAGACGTAGTCGTTGACGTAGTCCAACTCGGGGTCGGAGAAAGCGGCGCAGCTGCCGATCAGCAGGGCGAGCGTGGCGGCCGCGGCGAACAGGGCGCTCTTGCGGGTCTGGGTCATCGGTCGGGCTCCCCGGAGAGTCGATCATGCGGCGGCCGCGCCACCCTAGCGGCCCGCCCCCGGCCGCCCCACCGCCGGGACGGGCTCTTCGCCGGGCGCCGTCCCCGGCTCCGGGGGCCCGGCGTGGCGGGGGAGGGCCAGGGCGAACGCCGTGCCGGCCGCGGCGGCGAGGGCGAGTACGGGGAGGGCCGGGCCGATCGCCGCGCCGAAGGCCGGGCCGTCCGGGTGCGCGCCGCCCGCGGCGAGTCCGGCCGCGGTGGTCGCGACGGCCACGCCGAGGGCGGGGCCGATGTTCATCGCGGTCTGCTGGAGGCCGCCGGCCACCCCGGCGTGCGCGGCCGCGGCCCGTTGGACGACCACGGCCGTGGCGGTCACCATCACCGTGCCGAACCCGGCGCCGAGCAGCAGGAACCCGGTGCCGGCGGCGAGCTCCCCGGAGGTCGGCCCCAGCCGGGAGAGCACCAGGATCCCGGCGACGAGCAGGGCGGTCGCCGTCACGACGGTGCGCCGCGGCCCGTACCGGCGCTGCAGCCGGGCCGCCGCCGGTGCGGCGAACACCATCGCGACCGGCAGCGGCAGCGCCCGCAGGCCGGCGGCGAGCGGATCCAGCGCCAGCACCTCCTGCAGGAAGTAGCCGGTCAGGAAGAGCGTCCCGAACAGCGACGCCGACGCGGCGACCAGCACGCCGAGCGAGCCGGCGACGGCGGGGGAGCGCACCAGGTCCAGCGGGACGAGCGGGTTCGCGGTGCGCCGCTGGTGCCGGACGAACCCGGTGGACAGCACCGCGGCCGCGCCGGCCCCGAGCGCGGCGGACACCGTCCACCCGGAGTCGGGCAGCCCGACCAGGGTGTGCACCAGGCAGACCAGGGCCGTGCCGAGCAGCGCCGCGCCGAGCGGGTCGAGCCGGACCGGCGCGGCGTCCGGGCGCACGGCGTCGTCCTGCGGGCGGTGCGCCAGGGCCAGGACGCCGACCACCAGCGCCGGCAGCACGTTGAGCGCGAAGACGGCCCGCCAGCCGAAGGTCGTCACCAGGGCGCCCCCGAGCACCGGGCCGACCGCGGCGGACACACCGATCGCGCTGGTGCGGATCGCGATCGGCCCGGCGAGCCGGTCCGGGGGGTAGGCGGCGCGCAGCATGCCGAGGGTGGCGGGCTGCAGCAGCGCCCCGAACACGCCCTGGACGATCCGCAGGGCGATCACCCAGTCGATGCCGGGGGCCAGCCCGATCCCGGCGGAGGCCGCGCCGAAGCCGAGCGTGCCGAGGGCGAACGTCCGGCGGTGGCCGAGGCGGTCGCCGAGCCGCCCGGCGAGGACGAGCAGGCCCGCGACGGCGATCAGGTAGCCGGTGCTGGTCCACTGCACCTGTGCGAACGAGGCGTGCAGCTCGCGCCGCAGGGTGGGCTGGGCGACGGTCAGCACGGTGCCGTCCAGCGCGACCAGGACGGCGCCGGTGGTGCTCGCCACCAGGGTGAGGGCGGGGCTGCGGCTCACGGCTGCACCGCTTCGAGGTGGGCGTCGAGCGCGGCGGCCAGCAGCTGTTCCACGTCGTCGGAGCCGGTGGCGAGCTGCAGGCTTCCCCAGTCGCGGAGTTGGGCGATGCCGTGCAGGTTGGCCCAGAGTGCGGCGGCGGCGATCTCCGGCGCGGCGCCGGTGCGCGGACGGGCCCGCGCGACCAGGTCCACCAGCATCCCGAACAGCGGCAGGCTGGTCTCGCGCAGGCCCAGCCGGCCGCTGGCCAGCAGGTCGTGGCGGAACATCAGCTCGAACATCCCGCGGTCGGTGCGGGCGAAGTCCAGGTAGACCCGGCAGAGCGCGGTGAGCCGCTGCCGGGGGTCGGCCTGCTCGTCGGCGCCGGCGGTCGCGGCGGTCCGGGCGGCGAGCTCGGCGAAACCCCGGCGGGCGATCGCCGACAGCAGCTCCAGGTGGGTGGGGAAGTACCGCCGCGGCGCGCCGTGCGAGACCCCGGCGCGGCGGGCGATCTCGCGCAGGGTGAGGGCCTGCACGCCCTCGGCGGCCAGCAGCTCGACCCCGGCCTCGATCAGCCGGTCGCGCAGCCCGATGCTCTC
Organism: Kitasatospora sp. NPDC085879; assembly: GCF_040686255.1. NCBI lineage: Bacteria > Bacillati > Actinomycetota > Actinomycetes > Kitasatosporales > Streptomycetaceae > Kitasatospora > Kitasatospora sp. NPDC085879. The sequence continues at coordinate 94,538 of NZ_JBFBJZ010000001.1, forward strand.
CTCGTTCATAGTAGACAGTGTCTACACGATGGCCGTAGACACTGTCTACCGGGTTCGACGGATCGTGATCGTTCACTGCCCGTGCCCCCCGCCGAGCTGGCCGCGGGCCCGGTGGGCTGTCGGTGGCCGGGGCTAGCCTGCGGGCATGGCCGAGAACCCCGAGTGTCCCGCTCCCGTCGGCGTGCCCGGGCTGGTGTGCGTGGACGGCTGGCTCGCCGCGGAGGGCTGCGCCGACCTGCTGGCGCGGATCGACGAGCGGCCCTGGTCTGCACAGCTGCGGCGGCGGGTGCAGCACTACGGCCACCGGTACGACTACGGGCGGCGCGGGCTCGCGGCGGGCCCGGCGGCCGAGCCGGCCCCGCCGCTGCCGGACTGGGCCCTCGGCCTCGCCGCCCGGCTGCTGGACGAGGGGCTGATGGACGGCCCGGCCGAGCAGGTGATCGTCAACGAGTACCGGCCCGGCCAGGGCATCAGCGCCCACGTGGACTGCGTCCCCTGCTTCGGCCCCGTGGTCGCCGCGCTCTCCCTCGGCTCCGCCGCCGTCATGGACTTCACCGACCCGGCGGGCGGCGGCCGGGTGCCGGTACCGCTCACCCCAGGCAGCGTCACCGTGCTCACCGGCCCGGCCCGGTACGTCTGGCGGCACTCGATCGCCGCCCGCCGCAGCGACCCGGGCCCGGCGGGGCGGGTGCCGCGCGGGCGCCGGGTCTCGGTGACCTTCCGCACGCTCGCCGGGCGCCCCACCTGATCCCCCCGCTTCGGAATCACGGCATCCCCGGCTTCGGAACCACCGCACGGCGGACCGACCTGGACCGCTTCGGTCCGATTCCGTGCGAAAGCTCGGAATCCCCCTGGGCCGGCGGCCGGCAGGCCTAGCATGTCGGCCACAACTGCGCAGACAGCGTGATGACTTGGGGTCGATACCGCGAACGTCCGGGACCCGCGGCGCCCCGATCTGCACGAGGTGGTGACGGATGACCGACCTGGCCCGTCTGAGGGTCCTCTTCGACGAACTCGGCGACTTCCAGCGCGCCGTGGACGACGGTGCGCCGCTCGCCGAGGCGAAGCCCGCCATGCTCGGCCGGCTCGCGGAGGCGCACCTGCTGCTCCCGCCCGGCAACGAACACCTGTGGACGGACTTCCGCTGGTGGATCATGCACACCTGGGCGGCCGTCCGCCAGGAGGACGGCGACAGCGGCTCCGAGCCGTGGCGGCAGTTCCTCGCCGAGGTCGACGACGTCCTGCGGCCCGCCCCCGACGCCGCCTGACCGGGCAGCCGCCAGCCCGACCTGCCGGGGGCGGAGCGGGCCGCCGGGCACGGGAAGGATCCGGCGGCCTCCGGTGCTGTCATCGACACCACCGATCCGAGCAGGGGAACGCATGTCCACCACGAACGGCACCCATCCGCTGGACAACCCGGTGCGTGCGGCGCTGGCCGGGCCGCACGCGCTGTTCGCGCGGCGCCGCGGGCGGCTGCTGCACTACCCGGCGGACATCACCCCCTTCCTCGGCATGCCGGACACCCCCGAGGACGAGGACTGGGCCGAGGCGGCCGCCCTCGCCGGCCCCGGCGGGCACGTGGTGACCGCCGCGGTCGCCGTCCCGCCGCCCGCGGACTGGCAGGTCACCTTCCGCATCGAGGGCGTCCAGCTGGTGGACGAGGGCGTGGCCGCGGCGCCCGACCCGGAGGCCGTCCGGCTCGGCCCGGCCGACGTCCCCGAGATGCTCGCCCTGGTGGAGCGGACCAGGCCCGGCCCCTTCCTGCCGCGGACCGTCGAGCTCGGCACCTACCTCGGCATCCGCCGCGACGGGGTGCTGGTCGCGATGGCCGGCGAGCGCTTCCATCCGCCGGGCCACACCGAGATCAGCGCCGTCTGCACCGACGACGCCCACCGCGGCCAGGGCCTCGGCGGCCGCCTGGTCCGCGCGGTCGCGGCCGGCATCCGGGCCCGCGGCGAGCGGCCCTTCCTGCACGTGGCCGGGGACAACACCGGCGCCCTGCGGCTCTACGAGTCGCTCGGCTTCCGCCCCCGCCGCACCGTCACCTTCGCCGGCGCCCGCGTCCCGGCGGCGGCTCCGCTGCCCGCCTGATCGCGTACCACGGCCCCCGGCGGGCTGTCGGGGCAGCGTGGCAGGATCGGCCGCATGTCCCAGCAGAACGTTCCGCTGCCCGCCGACCCCACCGCGTCCACCGTGTACCTGGACTGGCTGTCCGTCAGTTCGCCGGGGGCCGAGGCGGGGGCCCGGCAGGAGTTCGCGGACGTCTTCGGCGGCCTCCCGTCGCAGGCCCACCGCAAGCCCGCGCAGTACCTGGACGGGCTGAAGCGGCGCACCCGGGGGCTGCCGCCCGAGCACCTGCCCTGGTTCTGGGACACCGTCGGCCACCGGCTGGCCCGGGTGCTGCCGCGGCAGGCGGGGCAGGCGTACCGGCTGGCCCGGGAGGCCGAGCGGGAGCACGGCGGGCCCGCCGACCCGGTCTTCCAGCGGGGGAACGCCCTGCTGCTGGCCGGCCTGGGCGTGCTGCCCGCGGCGGAGCTCGCCACCCACCAACGGCGGCTCGCGGCGGCCCTGCCGCCGCGGGAGGCGCACCGCGAGTTCGTCCGGTTCGTGGAGGCGTGGGCGGCAAGCGGGGCGGTGCCGCCGGCCGATCTGCACACCCGGCTGCGGGCGTCCGCGAAGGCCGCCGGGCACGGTCCGGAGGAGGTCGCGGCGCTGCTCGGCACGGTGCTGGTCCGCTGCGCGGGCCGGGCGGTGCCGGACGCACTGCTGGACGGCGCCGCCGCCCTGCTGGCCGCGCACCCGCCGGCCGACGCGGTCCGAGCCGGCCTGCTGGAGCTGTTCCCGCCGGCGGCGAGCGCCCTCGGCTTCTCCCCGACCGCGGGCGGCGGGGCCTGGCTGCGCCTGCTGCGGGCCGCCGGCGCGGTGGACGCGCTCGCCGCCGGGCTGCTCACCCCGGCCGACGGCCCGGCGGGCTGGCTCGGCCGGCTGCCGTACGAGTACGCCTTCAACCGGGTGGGCGGCGGCGGGATCACCCGCCGCCCGCTGCCGCCCGAGGTCTTCGAGCTGCTGCCGGCGCTGGCCGTCCGGCTGCGCGCCGAGGGCGTCCCCGTCCGGCTGCACGAGACGCGGTACCGCTCCTCCGGGCTGGACGCCGACCTCGCGGACGCCTGTCTGGCCGAGGGCATCCCGGTGGAGACGCCGCCCAGGGCGGTCCAGCTGGTCTTCTGGGGCACCTCCTCCCGCCGCGACCTGCGGGCGCTCGCCGCCGACCCGGTGCTCGGTCCGCGTCTGGAGGGCACCGTCCACGCCGATCTGCGCCGCGGCACCGCGGTGACCCGGCTGCCGGAGAACCCGGCGATCACCGGTGCCGTGCACGCCCGGACCACCGCCCTGCTCGACGACCTCGCCGACGGCGGGCTCGGCGCCGCCGAGGACGCCCTCGGCACGCTGGAGACCCTGCTCGACCGGCCGACCGCGGCCGCCCTGGACGGCATCGAGGAGGCACTGGCGGGCCTCGACCTCACCGGCCCGCTGCTGCGCACGCTGCGCGCAGGCCTGCCGGAGGAGCTCGGCTGGCCCGCCCTGGACGAGGCGCTCGCCGAGCTCGGCGAGCGGCCGAGCGGGGCGACCGCCACCTGGCCGGTCCTCACCCTCTACACCCGGAGCCGGGCCGTCGCGGTCGACCATCGCGGCCGACGGGCCGGCTGCGCCTTCACCCTGCCGGAGGGCGCCGCGCGGCACAGCGTGCACTTCGCGGGCGGCGACCTGCTGGTCGCCCGGACCTCGGACGAGCGGCACCCGTACCGCTGGCGGGCCCACTGGGCGAGCCGGCCGGACGAGGTCTTCGAGCCCGGGACGGTGGTCGGCCTGAACCCCTGGTCGCCGACCGCCTGCCAGTTCGAGACCGCTGACGGCGCCGGCCGGTTCGACGGGGAGCGGATCCTGCGTCCCGGGGACCGGGAGGGCGTGGCCGCCCACCGCCAGCTCTCCGACGGCACCGCCGTGTGGGGCGGCGGGGCGCACGGCAAGGACGGCTGGGCCCGGCTCGACCCGGTCACCGGGGCGCGCACCGCCGGGTCCGAGCCGCCCGCGTTCGCCGCTGATCCCGTCCCCGAGGGGCACGAGCTCGACGAGGTCTCGCTGGTCGCGCTGCCGCCGGACGCGGACGCCGACGCCTCGCCGCTCGGCCACCGCGCGGGGCTGGCCGGATTCCGGGTGCTGCGGCGGGCGGAGCCGGGCGTCCGCGGACGGCGCTACCGGCTGGAGGGCGCCGACGGCCGGACGGCCGAGTTCCGCTCCGAGCCGGTCCGCAGGCCCTGGGCGGTCGTCCGGATGCCCGAGGGCGGCGCGGAGTGCGTGCTCGCCGACGAGCGGAACCCGCACTGCCACGACGCCGGGGACGGCTCACTGCTCTGGCGGGCCGGCGCGGACCTGCCGGTGCTGCCCCCGCCGCCGTTCTGGCACTTCCTGACGCCGCGCCACCGGGCCTCCTCGCGCGCACTCCGCGCGGCCGGGCCGGAGAGCGCCGCCGCGCTGCTGACCGCCGCCGACAGGGCGGGCCTCGACGGGGACGGGCTCGCCGCCGGGATCGCCCGGCTGCTTCCGGAGGTGACGGACCGGCGGATCGCCGACGGGGTGGCCCGCACGGTGCGGGCCGCCCGGGCCCTGCGCCGCCGCCGCGAGGAGCTGTCCGCCCGGGTGGCCGCCGTCCGTTCGGGCCGGCTGGTGCCGCTCGCGGAGACCTCGGACGTCCGGCTGCTGGCCGCCCTGCGCGGCCTGCTCGACGTGCCCTCCTACTACCGGGCCGAGCCGCCCTCGCCGCAGCCGGCCACCCTGACCGCGTTGGCCGCCGACGGCGCGCACCTGGCCGGGCGGCTCGGCGAGCCGGAGCGCCGGCTCAGCCCGCCGGCCCGGGCCCGCGACTGGACGCCGCTGCTCGGCCGGATCGACGCCGCCGCCTGGCGGCTGGTCACCGCCGCCACCGCCGAGGAGGACCGGCCGGCCCTCGCCGAACTGCTGCGCTGCTGGTCGCAGCAGCCGTTCGCGGCGGCGGGCAGCCGCTGGCGGCTCGGCGAGGCCACCGGTGCCGCGCTCACCGCCCGGCAGGCCGCCGGCGGCCGGGTGCCGGCGGTGCGCACCGACACCCTGAGCCGGCTCGCCCCGGACCCGGCGCGGCCCCTCGACCCCGCCCTGGAGCACCGATTCGTCCAGCCGGCCGGCGACCCGGCGCCGGAGGGCGCCGGGGAGCTGCGGGAGCTCTCGGTCGGGCGGGACGACGCCGGCCGGCTCGCCCGGCTGCTCGACCTGCTCGCGGCGCACGGTCCGGTCCGGCCCGGCCCGGAGGCGGTGGACGCCTTCGTCGCCCGCACCGGCGCCCGCCGGGCCACCGCCCTGCTGGTGCTGGACGGGCTGCCCGAGCGCGCCGACCACGACGCCTGGCGCCGGATGCTCACGTCGAAGCCGTACGGCGCGACCGACCGGGACGCCCGGGCGCTGCAGACCGTGCTGCACCGGCTCGGCGCCGAGGGGCGGCTGGAGCTGCTCGCCGCAGCCGTCCCGGACGACCCGGCGGAGCTCTGGCAGCCGGGCGGCCCGGTGGCGGCCGCCGTCCGGGCGGCCGAGGTGTGGGCCCGGCTGGTCGGCGTCGACCTGCCGCTGGACGAGGAGGCCGCCCGCGAGCTGGAGCAGGAGACCGGACTGCCGGAGCCGTGGCTGCGGATGCTCTGCTCGCCGGCGGGCACCACCGAGGAGACCGCCGTCCGCCGCCAGGTCCTCGCGGCGACCTCGTACGGGTCGGTGCTGCTGCACACCGCCGCCCCGAACGGCAGGCCGGGCCCCGGCTGGTTCGCCGGGGGCCGCCACCAGTTCGCCGCGGAGGCCGCCGCCCTGGTGTGGGCGCTGACGATGCGTCCGGTCGGCGACCCGGCGGCCGCCCGCGCGGCCGAGCACTGCGACCGGCTGCGCGCCCGGCTGGCCGACGGGGACCTGATCGTCCCGCTCGGGATCCACCGGCTGCCCGGCGGCGAGGAGGAACGGGCCGCGGTGTTCGGCCCGGGCACGCTGCCAGTGCCGCTCGCCGACCCGGCGCGCGGCGGCGAGCCGACCTCGCTGTTCGACGACGGCCTGGTGCTGGTGCCCCGGGCCGGGTACGGGTCGGTCTTCCTGCGGCCGGCCCGGCTGGCCGATCCGGCGGCCCGCCGGCGCCTGGAGGACTACTGCGCGGAGCACGGCCAGGACGAGCTGCTGCGCCGGCTGCGCGGGGTCGACCTGCTCCTCGCCGGCGGCGGCCTGGACCGGATGGCGGCCCGCGCCGCCGACACCCCGGTGCCCGCGGGCCGCTACGAGGCCGACCCGGCGCTGAGCGCGGCGGAGACGGTGGCCGAGGCTGCCGGTGCGCTCGGCACCGGCCCGGACGCGGCCGCCCTGCTGCTGCAGCTGCGCGTCCTCGCCCGCCCCACCGACCGGAACGTCCGCCGCTGGAACGGCTGGTCGCCGGCCCGGCACCGTGCCGCCCAGGAGGAGCTGGCGGCGGCCGGGCTGGTGGAGACCGGCAGGCGGCCGCGGGCCGGCCGGACGGCCTTCGTCCCGGGGCCGTGGACGGAGCTCAAGGCGCCGGAACTGCCGCTGGAGACGGCCAAGCTGGCCGGCCACCTGGCCGGGCGGGAGTTCCGCAAGGAGGTGGAGGGGCCCTTCCTTCGGCTGCTGCCGACGCGGCCGTTGCACGAGATGTTCGCCGAGGGGTGGGCGGTCCTCGCGGTCGATCATGTGAATCGCTGATTCATTCTGGGAGATTCGCGGAGCGTTCGGGGCGATTCCGACCGTGCAGATTCGATTTCTCGGGCTTTATGACAGGATCACCTCACCTTGTGACAAGTGGACCGTTAGACTCCGAGCGGCTTGGTCGGCGGCCATGACGGATGGTTCGCGGGCCTCGTCCGGTGGGGGTCCTGCTCCAGTTTCGGTCCCCTACTGGGCAGTTCGCGCAGGTCGGACCAGGCGTCGCGCGAAGAGCCGCCGGACATCTGGCCGTTGGACCCCACGGTGCGTCATCGCACCTGGTCGGGGTGGATGTTCGGGCACTGTTACGGTCGCCGTTCGCGCGCCCGGACGACATGGCGACTTTCCTTGTCGTTATACGGTGCGGCTAATATCCATCCGTCAGAGTCCTTATCAGATTCGACCAGTTCCGAACGACTGGCGTCATCTCCAAGGAGAATGCCCTGCGCACGCGCGCGTCACGGCGGATCATCACGGGCCGGCTGTCGCTCCGCGCGACCCTGCTCGTGCTGGCGATCGTTCCCGGAGTGGCGCTGGCCGCCCTGTGGGCCGTCACCAGCGGACAGCTCCTGCTCGACTTCCAGCGCCAGGCCGCCCAGGGCCTGCTCGCGCAGAAGGCGGGCCAGCCGTCCAACATCGTCTACTACAACCTGCAGGAGGAGCGGCGCCTGAGCGCCGACGTCCTCGCCACGCACAGCGGGGTCGGCGAGGCGCTGCGCACCCAGCGCGCCAGGACCGACGACGCCGTCCGCGAGTTCCAGAAGCTCTCCGACGTCGCCGCGGACGACGCGCCGACCGAGGTCCGGGAGGCCGTCCGGCAGGCCCGGCAGGCCATCAACCAGCTGCCCGCCCAGCGCGCGCTGGTCGACAGCGGCAGCGAGCAGCAGCAGGCCGCGGTCTACCGCTACTACACCGACCTGATCGCGGTCGACCTGCGGCTGTTCGCCTCGCTCAGCCACGTCGACAACGGCCGGATCACCACGATCTCCCAGCCGCTCGTCGACCTGTTCTGGGGCAAGGAGATGATCTCCCGCTCGGACGCGCTGCTGGCCCGCGGCTGGCCGAGCGGCACGCTCGGCGCCGAGGACTTCCAGCAGCTCCGGCAGGCCGTCTCCGAGCAGGACTTCCAGTTCGGCACCAAGGTCGCCCCCTACCTGCCCGCCGATGAGGCCGGGATGTGGCAGCGGATCGCCGGCAGCCCCGCCTGGCAGGCCAAGACCCGCGCCGAGCAGGAACTGCTGAAGCCCACCGAGCCCGACCGCAGCGGCCGGATCGCCCTCGGCGTCGACCGGGACGCCTGGCGGCAGTCGATCGACACCCTCACACCCGAACTCGTCGACCTGCTGGAGCACCGCACCCAGCTCGTCGTCGAGGAGGGCAAGGGCAGCATCATCACCCTGGCGGTCCGCCTCCTCCTGACCACCGTCGTCGGCCTGATCGCGGTCGTCGCCGTCGCCCTCACCAGCTGGCGGCTCACCCGCACCCTGCGCCGCCGGATCGGCCGGCTCCAGCAGCAGGCCGAGGAGCTGGAGAACGCCCTGCCCGAGGTCGTCGAACGGCTCGGCAGCGGCGAGCAGATCGACGTCGAGGAGCACGCCAAGGCGATCGAACGCGACCCCTGGGCCCGTACCGAGGACGAACTCGCCAAGCTCGGCGAGGCGTTCAACCTGGCCCGGACCAGCGCCCTGCAGGCCGCCGTCGGCCAGGCCGAGCAGCACCGCGGCTTCGAGCGCCTGCTGCAGCGGATCGCCCGCCGCACCCAGCTGCTCATCGGCCAGCAGCTCAAGAAGCTCGACGAGCTGGAGCGCCGCCACGAGGACCCGGAGATCCTGGAGGGCCTCTTCGACCTCGACCACCTCACAGCGCGCCTGCGCCGCTACGAGGAGAACCTGGTCATCCTCGCCGGCGGCACCCCGCACCGCCGCTGGCGCAGGCCCGTCCCGCTGCTGGACGTGATGCGTGCCGCCCAGGGCGAGGTGCAGGACTACCGCCGGGTCGTCATCGACCTGGACGGCAGCCCCTGGCTGTCCGAGCGCGCCGTCGGCCCGGTCGCCCACGTGGTCGCCGAGCTGATCGAGAACGCGCTCAGCTTCTCCCGCCCGCCGAACCCGGTCGAGGTCCGCGCCGGGCGGGTCAGCCGCGGCGTCGCGATCGAGGTCGAGGACCGCGGCCTCGGCATGGACGAGGAGCAGATCGACGAGGCCAACCGGCTGATGACCCGTCCGCCCCGGACCGACGTGCTCGCCCGCGGCGACGACATCCGGCTCGGCTTCTACGTCATCGCCCGGCTCGCCGACCAGCACGGCCTGCGGGTCGAGTTCCGCCAGTCCGCCTTCGGCGGCACCCGCGCCGTGGTACTCGTCCCGGACGAGCTGATCGTCCCCGACCCGACGGCCCGCCCCACCGCCGTCCCGGCGCCGCAGGCCGCCGGCGGCCTGCCCACCCGGTCGCGCGGCCGCGCACTCGCCGGGGTCACCGCACTCGCCGGAGCGCCGGCCCCGGCCGGGGCGTCCGTCCCAGCGGACGCACCCCCCGGGCTCCACCCGGTGTCCGAGCAGGCCGCCTACGTGCCGGTCGACGACCCGTACGCCCCGGGCGACCACCCGCAGCACGAGCAGCTCGCCGCGCAGGCGGAGGAGTACCCGGCCGCCGGCCACGAGCAGCCCTTCCCCGCCGCCGCGCCGTCCTACGCCGCACCGGTGGAGGGCACGCCCGCCCCGTACGGGCTGCCCGTGCCGTACCGCCCCGAGCCGGTGACCGCCGACTCCTGGCCCGGTCGAGTGCCCGCACCCGCCGAGCTCGCACCCCCGGTGCCGGTCCACCCGGCCGTGCCCGCGGTGTCCGCGCACCTCCCCGCCGAGGTGTCCTTCCCCGCTCGGGCGTCCTTCCCGCCGCCCGTCCCCGCGGCGCCCGGCGGCGAGCCGCCGCTGCCCCGCCGGGTCCGGCAGGCCAGCCTGGTGGACGAGCTGCGGATCGACCCGACCACCCCGCCGGCCGCCCCCGTGCCGCCGCGCTGGGACGAGAACCCGCTGTTCCGGCCGGCCCCCCGACGGGCCGGAGCGGCGATCGGTGCGTTCCAGCGGCGGTCCCGGGAGGCGCGGTCCGGCGCCGTCCCGCCGGGCGGCGCACGGCCCGGCGAGCGGCACCCCGGCGACACCTGGAACACCCACACCATCCCGACGAGAGAAGACCGGTCATGACGCGCACAATCGCCACCCACCAGGACCTCGACTGGCTGCTGGACGGCCTGGTGGACTCGGTGACCGGGACGAGGCACGCCGTCCTGCTCTCCGACGACGGCCTCGTGGTGAGCCACTCCCGCACCATCGACCGCTCCGACGCCGAGCGCCTCGCCGCCGTCGCCACCGGCCAGCAGAGCCTCGCCCGCGGCGTCGGCCAGCTCTTCGCCGGCGGCCCCGTCCACCAGGTGATCGTCGAACTCGCCGAGCTCTGGCTGTTCATCATCGCCGCCGGCCAGGGCACCCACCTCGCCGTGATCGCCTCCCAGGAGGTCGACGCCGAGGTCATGTCGCTCGCCATGCACAACCTGGTGCAGCAGGTCGGCCAGAAGCTCAGCACCCCGCAGCGCGGGGAGTTCGACGCGTTCGCCGCCCGCAGCGGGCAGCGAGGGTGAACCCGTACTGGGACGAGGAGGAGGGCGACGACGGCGCGGACGGCATGGTCCGCCCGTACACCATCACCCGCGGCCGCACCGCGCCGGAGCGGGACGACTTCACCCTCATCACCCTGCTCACCACCGTGCAGGAGCCGGTCGACGCCTACGGTGCGCCCGTCCGGCCCGGCCGGCTCCAGCCCGAGCACCGGATGATCCTCGACCGGTGCCGCAGGCCGGCCGCCGTGGCCGAGGTCGCCGCCGACCTCGACCTGCCGGTCTCGGTGACCAAGATCCTGCTCGGCGACCTCGTCGAACAGGGCCTCCTGACGGCCCGTGCCCCGATCTCGGTGGCCCGGGCCGCGGGCGGCGCCGACCGCGGCCTGCTGGCCGCCGTACGTGAGGGACTGAGGAGGCTCTGAGATGACGACCACCCAGGCGGGCGCCGCCGCGGTCAAGATCCTGATCGCCGGGGGCTTCGGCGTCGGCAAGACGACCATGGTCGGCGCGTGCAGCGAGGTCGCCCCGCTGCGCACCGAGGAGTACCTCACCACCGCAAGTGTCGGCGTGGACGACCTGGCCGGCGTCGACCAGAAGGACACCACCACCGTCGCCCTGGACTTCGGCCGGATCACCGTCAGCCCCGAGCTGGTCGTGTACCTCTTCGGCACACCCGGCCAGGAGCGGTTCTGGTTCATGTGGAACGACCTGGTCAACGGCGCGCTCGGCGGCGTCGTCATCGCCGACACCCGCCGGTTGGAGACCAGCTTCGCCTCGATCGACTTCTTCGAGAGCCGGGGCATCCCGTTCGTGGTCGCGATCAACTGCTTCCACGGGGCCAACACCCGGACGGCGGGGGAGATCCGGGCCGCGCTCGACCTCGACCCGCACGTCCCGATGCTGGTCGGCGACGTCCGGGAACGGCCCTTCGGGCGGGACGTGCTGCTCGCCCTGGTCGACCACCTGATGGCGCTGCCGGTCGCGCTCTGACCGCGCGCCCCGCCCCGGGCACCCGTCCCCCCGGGCGCCCGTCCCCGCCGTCCTCCTGCACCACGCGGCCGGCCTCCCCTGCCCGGCCGTCCCCCGAACCAACGGAGAGACCATGGCAACACCCCTGCGCGTCCTCGTCCACGGCGGCGGCATCGGCGGGCTCAGCCTCGCCGTCGCGCTCGCCCGGCACGGCCACACCGTCGAGGTCGCCGAACTCCGCGAGCAGCTCGACGCCCTCGGCGTGGGCATCATCCAGCCCTCCAACGCCCTGCACGTGATGCGCGAACTCGGCCTCCTGGAGGACTGCCTGAAGGCCGGCTTCGAGTGGGAGGTGCTCACCATCTGCGACCCGTCCGGCACCACCCTGGCGAAGATCCCGCAGCCCCGGATGGACGGCGCCCCCGCCAACAACGGCATCCCCCGCCCCGCGCTCGCCGAGGTGCTCGGCAGGGCCGCGGCCGAGGCCGGCGCGCTCGTCCGCTTCGGCACCACGATCACCGAACTCGCGGACGACGGCGAGGGCGTGGACGTCACCCTGTCCGACGGCTCCACCGGCCGCTGGGACCTCGTGGTCGGCTTCGACGGCATCGGATCCCCGCTGCGCACCCGGCTCTACGGCGACCGTTACCGCCCCGAGTACACCGGCTTCGCCAACTGGCGGGTCACCCTGCCCCGGCAGCCCGAGGTGCAGGGCGTGGTGATGAGCACCGGCAACCTCGCCGCCAAGGCGCTGCTCACCCCGATCACCGACGAACTCATGTACCTGGGCTCGGTGTTCGCCGAGGCCGAGGACTTCCGTCCGGACCCGGAGCGGGCCCACGAGCAGCTCTCGGAGCGGCTCGCCGGCTTCGGCGGGCCGGTCGCCGAGGCGCTGACCCAGGTCACCGACCCGGCGGCGGTGGTGTACTCGCGGATATCGCAGGTCACCGTGGAGGAGCCCTGGCACGTCGGCCGGGTGGTGCTCGCCGGCGACGCCGCGCACGCCTCCACCCCGCACCTGGCGCAGGGCGCCGCGATGGCCGTCGAGGACGCGCTGGTGCTCGCCCGGGAGTTGGACGCCGCCGACTCGGTGCCCACCGCGCTGCAGGCCTGGGAGGAACGCCGCCGCCCGCGCGCGATGTTCGTCCAGGCGCTGTCCCGGGCCGTCCTCAAGCAGGAGACCGGCACCCCGACCACGCCCGAGGAGGACGAGCTCCTCAAGGTCGGCATCCCCGGCGCCGCCCACGTGCTGGTGAAGCCGTACTGATCGGACAGGGGGGTGGGCCGGGACGCGCCCGGCCCACCCCCCTGTCGTTCCGTGCGTCAGTTCAGCGACGGGAAGAGGTCCAGGAACGGCTGGGTGGAGACCGAGACGCCCCGGCCGAACGGATCGTCGAAGTCCCAGATCAGGAACAGCAGGAAGGCGATCAGCGCGCTGAAGGTGCCGGCCAGGATCAACTCCCGTGGCGAGCGCCGGATCTGCAGCGCGAACACCATGCCGACGGTCACCACGGCGCCCACGATCAGGCCGAACCACACCACGCCGGGCATGGTCGGGCCGGTGCTCTGGCCGCGGGTGTTCCGGGACTCGTCGGCGGCCGCGATCCGGTCCATGATCGGCTGGTAGACCTGCGCCTCCAGGTCCGACTGCGGGGTCCGCGAGGCGACGTCCTGCCGCAGCTTGGCGAGCAGTTCGGTGCCGCGCGGCGAGATCTCGCCGTTCTCCCGCATGTGCCGCCACTCGGTGTCCACCACGAAGGTCACGTAGGCGTCCACGTCGCCGTGCACCCGGGCCCGGAAGTCGGCCGGGTACACCTCGGCCCGGGCGCTCACCTCGTGCAGCGCCTGCGCCTCGTTCAGCACTTCGTCCTGGGCGGCGCTGCGGGCCTCCCAGACACCGGCGATGGCGAGGCCGAGGACGATGGCGTAGACCACGCCGATCATCATGGTGATGTACTCGATGACGTCCGGGGTCTCCGACGGGTCGTCGTCCTCCCCGACCCGTCGCTGGCGCATCACCACCACGGCGACCACGACCAGGACGGACGCCGCCATGGCGATCGCCAGGGCGAGCCACTCCGACATGACAACTCCTGTTCAGCTGGATGGCCGACCGGCCGACGGACGGTCGGTGGCGGCGGTACCGCCGGGTCAGGAACGGCCGCCGCGGGCGGCCTTCCCGCGGACCCTGGCAGCCGCGGCGGCGAGGACGGCGGGGACGGTGACGATCATCATCGTGGTCACCGGCGAACTGCTGCGGTGCCGGGCGGGCGCGGCCGCCGGGCGGGCCGGAGGCATCCGGATCCTCCGCGGCGCGGGTGCGGGCGGGGCCGGCGGCGCGGGCTCCGGCGCAGGCGGCTCGACGACCGGGACGGCGGCCGGGGGCGACGGCACGGGGGCCGGTGGCAGCGGTGCGGGCGGAGCCGCAGGCTGCGGACTCGCCTGTACGGGGGCCGGCGTGGGCTTCGGTGCGGGCGTCGGGGTCGGTGCGGGCGTGGGTGCCGGCGTGGGCGTGGGCGTCGGGCTCGGGGTGGGCGGACACGGGTGCGGCGGCTTGGGCGGCTTGGGCGGCTTGGTCGGGTGCGGAGGGTGCGGCGGGTGCGCGGGGTGTGTCGGATGTGCGGGGTGCGTGGGGTGCGCCGGATGACCGGGGTGGCCCGGATGGGCGGGCAGCGTGGGCTGCCCCGGGTGGTGCGCGGCGAGCACCACGTCCATGTCCACCTCGATGTGGACGTCCGTCCAGACCTCCACCTCGATGTCGACCGCGCCGGCACCGGTCACCCCGACCTCGACCCGGGCGCAGGACTCGACGTCCGTGTCGACCCCGGGAACCGCCGGCCGGCCGCCCGCGGCGCCGGTCAGCAGGGCGCAGGCGGCGGTGGCGCCGAGCACGGCGCCGGCCAGTCGGACGCCGCGGGCCGGCGGGATGAACGGTCCCGGCATGGGGATCTGGTGCCTTTCGTTCCGGTGACGGCATGGCGGCGACGGTGTCGGCGGTGGTTCGCTGGCGATCGGTGGGCGGACACGAGGCGGCGCCGGGCGCCCGGTGGGCGGCCCGACACCGTGTCAACTCGATCTTGCGCGGCCGGGTTACGGCCGTCACCCGGTCAGCCGCGGCCACCCGCGATCTCGACGTTCTCCAGCACGCCCACCGCGTCCGGCACCAGGATCGCCGCCGAGTAGTAGGCGGTGACCAGGTACGAGATCAGCGCCTTGTCGTCGATGCCCATGAAGCGGACGGACAGGCTGGGCTGGTACTCGTCCGGGATGCCGGTCTGGTGCAGGCCGATGACGCCCTGGTTGTCCTCGCCGGTGCGCATCACCAGGATCGAGCTGGTGCGCTCCGGGGTGATCGGGATCTTGTTGCAGGGCAGGATCGGCACGCCGCGCCAGGCGGGCACCTTCTGGCCGTGCAGGTCGACGTGGTCCGGGTACAGCCCGCGGGAGTTGAGCTCGCGGCCGATGGCGGCGATGGTCCGCGGGTGGGCCAGGAAGTACTCCGAGTCCCGGCGGCGGCTCAGCAGCTCGTCCAGGTCGTCCGGGGTGGGCGGGCCGGAGTGGGTCTGGATCCGCTGGTCGAAGTCGGCGTTGTTGAGCAGGCCGAACTCCGGGTTGTTGACGAGCTCGTGCTCCTGCCGCTCGCGCAGCGCCTCGATGGTCAGCCGCAGCTGGTGCTCGATCTGGTTCATCGGCTGGTTGTAGAGGTCGGCGACCCGGGTGTGCACCTTGAGCACGGTCTGCGCGACGCTCAGCTCGTACTCGCGGGGGCGCAGCTCGTAGTCGACGAAGGCGCCGGGCAGCTGGTGCTCGCCGGTGTGGCCGGACGACATGGCGATCTCGGCCTCGCCGCGCTCGTTCTGCCGCTGCGCGGGCAGCGAGCGGAACTCGTGGATGTGCGCCCGGAGGGTGGGGGAGGCGTTCAGGACGGCCTCGAACTCGCGACGGGAGAGCGAGAGGACCGTTCCCGCGGTGGTGGACCTGGCGGTGAACTCCCAGAGGGCGTCCGGGTCGAGCAGGGCGGACTCGCCGAAGCGGTCGCCGTCGCCGATGACGCCGAGCTCGGTGTCGTCGCCGTACCGGCCGGTGCCGACCCGGCTGATCTTGCCGTGGGCGATCAGGTGGATCTGCTCGGCGGGGGTGCCGCGCTCGGCGAGCACCTCGCCCGGGCCGAAGTCGCGCTGGACGCAGCGGTCGGCCAGCGCGGTGAGCACGTCGACGTCCTCGAAGCCGCGCAGCAGGGCGAGTTCGCCGAGCTCGCGGGGGATGACCCGGACCTCGGAGCCGGTCTTGACGAACTCGATCCGACCGTCGCCGACCGTGTAGGTCAACCGGCGGTTGACCCGGTACGCGCCGCCTGCGGTCTGTACCCAGGGCAGGACCCGCAGCAGCCAGCGGGAGGTGATCTCCTGCATCTGCGGGGCGGACTTGGTGGTCGTGGCCAGATTGCGGGCGGCAGCCGTGGTGAGGCTGGACTGCTGCTGCACCTGCGGTGCCTCCGGGCTCGCGTCCACGGACATCGGCAGGGTTCTCCTTCGTATGGTGCCCCCGCCCTGCACGCAGGCATGGCGGAGCGTCAGATGCGGTGTCGGGAAGGGAAGGTGGCGCAGCCGTCGTGCGGTGGACGGGCGCCCAGACCGGAACACTAGATCGTCCCGGGCCCTTGATCCGTCCGGCAGGCCGTCAGCCACCCCATCAGGTGAAATCGCCCGCAGAAAGGATTGATCAGTGATCGACACGGCCGGACGGCGGCGGACAGAACCGGGCGCGCGGCGCGGGTGCGGGGCGCGCCGCGCCCGCCGGGCGACGCCGCACGCGCCGGGGCCCGCCGGCGGCTCCGCGAGCCGGCCGACGGGCCCCTGAGCTGGGGGTCTCCCCCGGTGGGGTCAGGCCGTCCGCAGTTCCAGGGTGCAGCACTTGACGCTGCCCCCGGCCTTCAGCAGCTCCGACAGATCGAGACCGATCGGCTCGAAGCCGCGGTCGCGCAACTGTGCGGCGAGCGAGGCGGCGTTCTGCGGCAGGACGACGTGGCGGCCGTCGGAGGTCGCGTTGAGGCCGAAGACCGCGGCGTCCTCGGCGGAGGCGATCACCGCGTCGGGGAACAGCCGCCGCAGCACCGCCCGGCTGCCGGCGGTGAACGCCTCCGGGTAGTAGGCGACCGTCCGGTCGTCCAGCACCGCCAGGGCGGTGTCCAGGTGGTAGAAGCGCGGGTCGACCAGGGTCAGCCCGATCACCGGGCGGCCGAAGAACTCCTGCGCCTCGGCGTGCGAGCGCGGGTCGCTGCGGAAGCCGGTGCCGGCCAGCAGCAGGTCGCCGCAGAGCAGGTAGTCGCCCTCGCCCTCGTTCACGAAGCCGGCGGTGTGCACCTCGGGGAGGCCGAGGCCGAGCAGCCGGTCGCGGTAGGCCGGGGCCTCCTCGGCGCGCTCCCGGTCGCGGAAGCGCGCGACCAGGGCGCGGCCGTCCAGCACGGTGGCGCCGTTGGCGGCGAACACCATGTCCGGCAGGCCGGGCACCGGGTCGACGGTGTCCACGGTGTGCCCGAGGTCCAGGTAGACCTGACGGAGCTGCTCCCACTGGGCGACCGCGAGCGCGGTGTCGACGGGCTTGCCCGGGTCCATCCACGGGTTGATGGAGTAGACGACGTCGAAGTGGGTGGGACGGCACATCAGGTAGTGCCGGGGCTGGGCGGAGCGCATGGTGGTGACCCCCAGGACGTGGCAGCGGGCCGCCGGGTGTGCGGCCGCGCCGCGAACGCTACGCCCCGGCCGTCGAACGGCGAGTGAACCGGCGGTGGCGATGCGGCGACATCCGGCCAGGGCGCGCGGCCGTTCGGGGGGCGGGCGAAACCCGGCCCGCCCCCCGTGCGTTGGAGAGGTGTTCGGCGGGCCGAGGGCCGCCGGTCACCACCTTTCGACGTGTACCTGATAATCAGTCGGAAGAACGTAACGGGGGGAGTACACCAGCATGTCCGGAACCGCCGTGCCCGCGGAGTCCACCGAGGTCGTCATCGCCGGAGCAGGCCCGGCCGGCCTGGTGCTGGGCAACCTGCTACTGGCCGCAGGGGTGCGCTGCATCATCGTGGAGCGGCAGAGCCGTGCCCATGTCGAGGAGCGTGCCCGGGCCGGCTTCCTGGCCGCCAACACCGTCCGGGTGCTCACCGAGAACGGCCTCGCCGACGGCCTGCTCAAGGACGGGCAGCAGCACGACACCTGTGCCTTCCGCACCGACGCGGGCGAATTCCTGCTGAACTACGGAAGCCTCGGCCGCGGCGAGGCGCACACCGTCTACCCGCAGCAGCACCTCGTCCGCGACCTGGTCGCCGAGTTCCTCGCCCGCGGCGGCGACCTGCGCTTCGAGACCCCGGTGACGGGCATCACCGGCCTCACCACCGACCGCCCCGAGGTCACCGCGCAGTCCCCGGACGGCGCAGCGATCCGCCTGCGTCCGCGGTTCGTCGCGGGCTGCGACGGCCGGCACGGCATCGCCCGCACCGCCGTCCCCGCCGAGGCGGCCCGCCGCTACCGCCGGGACCACGGCGTCACCTGGCTGGCCCTGCTCGCCGCCGCGCCGCAGAGCATGGCCGCCGTCGCCTACGCCGTCCACGAGGACGGCTTCGCCGGCCACATGGCCCGCACCCCCGACATCACCCGCTACTACCTCCAGGTGCCGCGCGGCGAGTCCCCGGCCGACTGGCCGGACACCCGGGTCTGGGCCGAACTCGCCCACCGGATGCGCGCCGACCGGCACGGCCCGCTGCACGAGGGGCCGATCCTGGAACGCCGGATCGTCGACATGAACTCCGACGTCCTCGACCCGATCCAGTACGGCCGGCTGTTCCTGGTCGGCGACGCCGCAGGCCTGATCAGCCCGGCCGCCGCCAAGGGCGCCAACCTCGCCGTCATGGCGGCCGAGATCCTCGCCGAGGGCCTGGTCCCGGCCCTGCGAAGCGGCGACGAGCAGCGGCTCACCCGCTACTCGGCCGACTGCCTGCCGCGGATATGGCGTGCGCAGGAGTTCTCGCACTGGATGATCGATCTGCTGCACGGGCCGGCCGGCACGGGGGACGACGCCGTCTTCCTCCGGGCCCTGCAACAGGCCCGGCTGGAGAGCCTGCGGACCTCCCGCCGCCACCAGGACCACTTCGCCGAGAACTACGTCGGCATCTGACGAAACGTCACCGCAGGCCGCCACAGGCCTCCGGCACGGACCGCAACCACCACATCCACTCCCACGGGGGACACATCCCGCATGGCCACCCTGCCCTGCGCGGCTCCGCCGCGCCTCGACCCGTACGACCTCGACCGCATCCGGGAGGCCGCGGCCTTCGTCGCGGCCAACGACACCGGCAGCGTCCTCGCCGCCCTGCTGCCCGGCCTCGACCCCGCAGAGCGGGCCGCCGTCGCCGCGCACAGCCGCTTCACCCACGCCGCCGTCCTGGTCTTCCCACCCTCGCTCGCCGACCTGCGCGCCCTGCTCCGCGAGGAGGGACTGGACGTCGGCCCGATCACCCCCAGTGTGGTCGTCCGCGGGCGGCTCGCCCGCCGCTACGGGCGCAGCGCCGACAGCCTGGAGGTCGGCATCCTGCGCGCCCCGGTGGCCGCCGCCGACGGCAGCGCCTGCGAGATCGAGATCTTCGCGCTCGCCGTCCCGCCCGGCTCCGGCCTCGACACCCTCGCCGCGGGCGAGCGCGCCCACGACCACGAGGCGCACGTCGCCTTCGAGGTCACCACCCCCGATCCGGTCGCCCTCGCCGGACTGCGCGCCACCCTGCTCGACCGCGGCCGCACCACCGCGGACGGCGGCGGCCACAACGCCCACGAGGACGCCACCGTCCTGTACTTCCGCACCGCGGGCGACGCCGAGCACCGGCGGCTGGAGCTGAACGCGGCGGGCCACCACCCGGGCGTGCTCGCCGCGCACGGCAGCACCGGCGAGCGGCCCGCCGACCGGCTGCTGCACCTGATGACCGGCGCCTGGGCCACCCAGGCCCTCGCGGTCGCCGCCGAGCTGCGGCTCGCCGACCACCTCGACGCCGTCCCGCGCCCGGGCACCGCCGAGCTCGCCGTCCGCACCGGCACCCACCCCGACAGCCTGCACCGGCTGCTGCGCTACCTCACCGCACTCGGCGTGCTCGCCCCGGACGGCACGGGCTCCCACCGGCCCACCGAACTCGGCCGGCTGCTGCGCACCGGCGCCGAGCAGTCGCTGCACCCGCTGGCCCTGCTCTACGGCGGCCCGTTCTACCGCTCCTTCGGCGCGCTCGGCCACGCCGTCCGCACCGGCCGGGACGCCTTCGAGCACACCTTCGGCGCCCACCACTTCGCCCACTTCGCCGCGGACCCGGAGCTCGCCGACCTGTTCGACCGGGCGATGGCGGCCAGCACCCAGATGTTCGACCCGATCGCCGAGCTCGTCGACTTCACCGGCGCCCGCACGGTCGTCGACGTCGCCGGCGGCAACGGTGCCCTGCTCTCGGGGGTGCTGCGCGCCCATCCGCACCTGGAGGGCGTCCTGCTGGAGCGGGCCCACGTGGTGGAGGCCGCCCGGGAGACGCTGACCAGGGCGGGCTGCGCGGACCGCTGCCGCCTGGTGGTCGGCGACTTCACCGAGGAGGTGCCCGGCGGCGGGGACGTCTACCTGCTGTCCCGGGTGCTGCACGACTGGGACGACCGGCAGTGCCTGGCGATCCTGCGCCGGCTCGCCGAGTCGGTGCCCGAGCACGCCGAACTCCTCGTCGTGGAGCGGCTGCTGCCCGCCGAGGGCGACACCGCGCCCTCGCTCGCGGTGCCGTGGGACGTCCACATGCTGTGCAACGTCGGCGGCCGCGAGCGCACCGCCGAACACTACCGCCGGCTGCTCGCCGAGGCCGGCTTCGACCTCACCGGTGTGGCCGAACTCCCGCTGGACGGCGCCCTGCTGGCCGCACGGCGGATGCGCTGACAGCTCCGGGCGGGGCGGCGCGCAGGCCGTCCCGCCCGGCGTCCGCTCACTGCGGCGGCAGTGCCCGGCGCACTGCCGAGCGCAGGACGAACGCGCCGCCGACCTCGATCAGTCCGAGCAGCACCAGCCACAGTCCGAGCAGTCGGGCCAGCGCGACGGCCGACTCGACCGGGTAGGCGAGCACCACGATGCCCGCGATCACGCCGATCGCGCCCAGGAAGACCGACAGGCCGCGGCCGGGCATCCCCTTGCTGGAGATCGCCACGAACAGCGTGACCACGCCGGCCACCAGCCAGTAGAGGCCGACCACGATCGCCAGGAAGCCGACCGTCTGCAGCTGGTGGCGCAGCACCAGCACACCGGCGACGAAGGACAGCAGGGCGATCAGCACGTGCAGCACCCGGCCGCCGGTGCCGTCCTCGTGGGTGAAGGCGGTGACGAAGCGGACCACACCGGCCACCAGCAGCTGCAGGCCGATGATGATCGCCACCACCCGGGTGGTCTCCTCGGGCCAGGCGAGCATGACGATGCCCGCCACGAGCGTCAGCACACCGAATCCCAGCGGCCACAGCCACGACCGGCCGAGACCGGTCAGCAGGTCCTGCGGGTCCGCGGGGGCGGGGCGGGAGGGTGCGGTCATGGGGTGCTCCCTCGGGGGACGGAGCCGGCGCACACGGCGCCCGGAGCCTTCAGTCTCCCGCCCGTCCCGCCCGCGGAGATCACCCGCGCCGGGTGGTGCGGGTCCACCCCGGGCCGGGGACGGTGGATGCCGGAGCACCTCTCGCCTGCCGCACCTCCCGGGGCAGGCCGCCCGAGACAGGAGGCGCACGGTGAACGACTACCCGCTGCTCAACATCTTCTGGACCATGCTGTGGTTCTTCCTGTGGATCCTCTGGTTCTTCCTGCTGTTCCGGATCTTCGGTGACCTCTTCCGGGACGACTCGGTCGGCGGCTGGGGCAAGGCAGGCTGGAGCATCTTCGTGATCCTGGTGCCCTTCCTCGGCGTGTTCGTCTACCTGATCGTCCGCGGCAAGGGCATGGGCGAACGCGAGCTCCGGATGAGGATGCAGGCCGAACAGGACTTCCGCTCCTACGTCCAGCAGGCCGCGGCCGGCTCCGGCACCGGGCCGTCCGGACACGTCGACGAACTCGCCAAGCTCGCCGACCTCAAGAAGAGCGGGGCCATCACCGACGAGGAGTACCAGCAGGCCAAGGCGAAGGTGCTGGCCTGACCGGCCCGGCAGGAACGACGGCGCCGGACCGCCCGTCACGGGTGGTCCGGCGCCGTCGTCCGCGCGCCCGCGGCCCGGCACACCGTCCGGCACTCAGTCCGGCAGCTGCCGGAACTCCACCACCCGCAGCCCGAGCGCCCGGAATCGGTCCAGCAGGCCGTACAGGTGCGCCTCGTCGACCACCTGGCCGAACAGCACGGTCTGGCTCGGCACGACGTAGCTGTCGAGCTCGGGGAACCCCTCGGAGAGCATGGTCTCCGACATCGTCCCGGCGACGCGGATCTCGTAGTGCATGGGCACACGCTTCCCTCGACACCCCACGGCCTCGGCCCCCCTGCACCACGGTCCCCGGTGGGGCCGTCCGGGTCATCACCCGGCCGGAGTGAGAGCCCGCCCGGCGGCCCGGCTCAGAGCAGGTCCAGCTGGCGGGCCCGGCGCACCGCCTCGCCGCGGCGGGTGGCGCAGAGCTTGCGGTTGATGCTCTTCAGATGCGTCTTCACGGTGTTCACCGACAGGTGCAGGTCGCCGGCGATCTCGTCGGTCGACATCATCTGGGCCACCCGGACGAGCACGTCGTGCTCCCGCTCGCTGAGCCGTTCCACCACCGGCGCCGGCGCCGCCGGTTCGTCCGGCCGGGGCAGCCCGGCGACCAGGTCCCGGGGCAGCCAGCCGTGCGCGGCGGCGAGCGCCGGCCGCTCCTGCAGCCGCCGCCGCACCCACGGGCCGGCCTCACGGAACGGGCGCCGCAGCCGGTCCGGGCGGGCCGCGGTCAGCGCCTGCGCCAGCAGCCGGTGGGCGGCCGCCGGGTCGCCGGCGGCCGACACCGCCCGGGCCCGCACCAGTTGGGCCCGCACCGCGACGGCCGGCCGCGCCCCGCGGGCGGGCACCGCCTCCAGCGCGGCCAGCGCGGCCCGCGGATCGCCCGCCGCGAGGTGCGCCTGCGCGGCGGCGACGGCCGGCTCGGGCCCCTCACCGGCCGCGGTCAGCGCCCGCAGCGCCGCCGCCGGGTCGCCCACCGCCAGGTGCGCCGCGCACTGCCCGAGCGCGATCCGCTCCCGGGCCCACGGCGAGGGCTTGTCGGCGGGCGACGGACGCTCCGCCGCGGCCAGCGCCAGCAGGGCCGCCCGGGCGTCCCCCGCAGCCAGCAGCAGCCGGGCGCGCAGCACCGCGAGGCCGACCACCAGCAGCGGATCGCGCCCGGCCCCCGACCCGGCGGCGGCCCGCTCCAGGGCCGCCCGGGCGACCGCCAGGTCGTCCCGGTCGAAGGCGACCTCCGCCAGCACCAGGTGGCCCACCCCGCTGTGCGCCGAGGGCGGCAGCCCGCACCGTGCGGCCTCGGCGATCGCCTCCACGGCGTGCGCCTCCGCCCGCCCCGGCGAACCGAGCAGCAGGTCGATCAGCGCCAGCCGGCCCAGCGACTCGTGCCGCGCGGCGGCCTGCGCCGCACCGTCCGCGGCCTCGGCCGCCGCCGTCAGGCCGGCCCGCGCCGCGTCGAACCGGCCCTCCCACAGCTGCGCCGAGCCGAGCTCCGCCAGCAGCAGGGCCCTCAGCTCCGGGTGCGCCCGCAGCCGCTCCTCCGGTACCGCCCGCTCCAGCTCGGCCGCGGTCTCCGCGGCGTTCTCCGCCATGTCCGCCGACCCCAGCAGCCGGGCCGCCAGGACCCGCAGCACGGCGCCGCTCAGCCGGGCCGCGGCGCTGCCGGTGCCGGGCGGCGCGGACTCCTCGGCCCGGCCCAGGTGCGCCAGCCCGCGGTCGACGTCCCAGCGGGCGAGCGCCAGGGCGGCCCGGACGAGTTCCACCGCAGGCCCCTCGGCCTGCTCGGGCATCCGGGTGAACAGCGCGCCCAGCCGGGCGGCGTCCAGGCCGCCCAGCAGCTGACCGAGCGCCAGGTCGTCGACCAGCCAGGCGGCCGCCTGCTCCCAGTCCCCGGCGGCCGCCGCGTGCGGCAGCGCATCGGCGAGCCGGCCCGCCGCGTGCAGCCAGCCGGCCGCCCGCCGGTGCAGCTCCTGCTCCAGCCCGGGGTTCCGGGCGCGCAGGTGCACCCGCAGGATCTCCGCGAACAGCGTGTGCTGCCGGTACCAGCCGTGGCCGAGCGGGGTGACGAAGGCGTTGGCGTGCCTCAGCTCCTCAAGGATGCGGGCGGCGTCCTGCCGTCCGGTCAGGGCGTCCGCCAGCCCGGTGTGCGTCCGCTCCAGGACGCTGGTGCGCAGCAGCAGGTCCTGGGTCTCGGCCGGCTGCGCCTGCAGCACCTCGGCCAGCAGGAAGTCCGCCACCGTGCTGTTGCCGGCCTCGAACTCGCGCAGGCACGCCTCCGGGTCGTCGGCGTGCTCGGTGGCCAGCGCGCAGAGCCGCAGCCCCGCCGCCCAGCCCTCCGTCCGGCGGTTCAGCGCGTGCACGCCGTCCTCGGACAGCGCCAGGCCGTGCCGGGCGAGCAGGACGGCGGTCTCCTCGGCGGTGAAGGCGAGGTCGGTGCCGCGGATCTCGGCGACCGCGTCGGCGGCCCGGTAGCGGTGCAGCGGCAGCAGCGGCTCGGCCCGGCTGATCAGGACCGTCCGCAGCCCGCCCGCCGCGTGCCGCAGCAGCCCGTCCAGCCCCTCGGCGACGGCCGGCGAGCCGGCGTGCTCGAACTCGTCCAGCACCAGGACGACCGGGGTGCCGCGCCCGCTCAGCCCGGCGGCCAGCCGGTCGGGCAGGGCGGTGTCCACCTCGGCGGCGCGGGCCGGGCCGGCCACGTCCGCGGGCAGCGGGACGCCGGCGTGGCGCAGCGCCGCCAGCAGCTGGGCCCAGAACACGCCGGGGGCCTCGTCGCCGCGCTCCAGGGTGAGCCAGACGACCGGACCGGGAAGCTGCGCTGTCGCCGCCCAGTCCGCGACCAGCAGCGTCTTGCCGGCCCCGGCCGGGCCGTTGACCAGCAGCAGCGGCCGTTGCAGCCCCTCGGAGAGCCGCTCGCCGAGGCGTTCCCGGCGGACGAAGGTCCGGGGGACGGGCGGCGCGGCGAACCGCGCGGCCAGCACCGGGTCGCCGCCGGGCAGCGGGGAGGGGAGCGGGACCGGCGCACCGTCGGCGGGCGGCCGCCGCGAAGGAGCACTGTCTGGCATGGCGACCACCGGAGGATCGGGCGCGCGCCGGGTGCACACGTCGTCCCGGCTTCAATCATCGGCAGGCACTCCGACCGCCGCAACGCACGCAGCGTGACCGCCGCGGGGCCGGTCACCCGCGCGGGGTGGTGCGAAGCCGACCGGTTGCCCGCACCCTGATCTGGGGGGAGTACGCCGGGCCGGCCGGCCCCACCCCGTACGGAGGTCTCGATGGCGACCGCACCCTATCCCGCCGGACAGTTCAGCCCGACCCCGCCGAGGGCGGCGGAGGAGGGCGAGTCCATGCGGATGTTCGCCGCCGTCATGCTGGGCGTCCTCGCCCTGTTCAACGGGCTGGACGGCATCGCGGCGATCGCGCAGTCCAAGGTGTTCGTCGGCGACGCGCGCTTCGTCTTCGGCGACCTGCGGGCCTGGGGCTGGGCGATGCTGGCCCTGGCCGTCGCCCAGGGCTTCGCCGCGGCCGGCGTCCTCGCCCGCAACCAGCTCGCCCGCTGGTTCGGCGTGGCCGTGCTCGTCCTCAACGCCTTCGCCCAGATGGCCTTCATCCCGTCCTACCCCGTCTGGTCCGTGCTGGTCATCGCGCTCGACGTGATCGGCCTGTACGCGCTGATCGCCTATGGCGGGCGCCCCCGGCCGGCGCCACCGGCCGCCTGAGCCCCCACCCGCACCGCACCCGAGGAGCCGATGTGACCGACCAACTCAACGAGATGGGCCCGATCGACTACGTGGTGATCGAGTTCCCCGGCAGCAAGATGACCGGGGAGGGCCTGCCACTGCTTGTCGATCTGGTCGACCGGGGCATCGTCCGGATCATCGACCTGATGTTCATGAAGAAGGAACTCGACGGCTCCGTCGTCGGCCTGGAGATCGCCGACATGACCGGCGACGGCGAACTCGACCTCGCGGTCTTCGAGGGCGCGGCCTCCGGGCTGCTCGGTTCGGAGGACCTCGCCGAGGCCGCCGCCGCCCTGGAGCCGGGCAACTCGGCCGGCCTGATCGTCTACGAGAACCTGTGGGCCGCGCCGTTCGCCGCCGCACTGCGCCGGGGCGGCGCCCAGCTGGTCGCCAGCGGGCGCATCCCGCTGCAGGACGTCATCGAGGCCCTGGACGCGCTGGACTCCGAAGGCAAGTGACCCCGCCCGTCGGTTGTCCGCCGAAGATCTAAGGAGAGAACCGTGCCCGGACTGATCCGAGGAGTCGCCCGCACCGCCGTGGTCGCGGGCACCGCGACCGCCGTCTCCAACCGCGTGTCCCGGCGCCAGGCCGGCCGCTGGTCTCAGCAGGAGGCCCAGCAGGCCCCGCCGCAGCAGGTGGTCTACCAGGAGGCGCCGCCTCCGCCCCCGCCGCCGGCCGCCGCCCCGGCGAGCATGGACAGCAAGATCGACCAGCTGAAGGAGCTCGCCACGCTCAAGGAGCAGGGCGTCCTCACCGAGGCGGAGTTCCAGGTCCAGAAGGAACGCATTCTCAACGGCTGAGACGGCTGCGCACGGCCCCCTGGAGGTGCAGTGAACCGGTGGAAGGCGCTGATCGTCCTCGGCACGGGCCAGTTCCTGATGGTGCTGGACGCCTCCGTGATGAACGTGTCGATCAGTCAGCTCGTCGAGGACTTCGACACCGAGGTCACCGCCATCCAGGGGGTCATCACCCTGTACACGCTGGTGATGGCCGCCTTCATGCTCACCGGCGGCAAGCTCGGCGACATGTACGGCCGACGGCGGATGTTCACCGTCGGCCTCGTCGTGTACGCCGTCGGCTCCGGTCTGACCGCCGTCGCCCCCGAACTGTGGGTGCTGGCGCTCGGCTGGTCGGTCATCGAGGGCCTCGGAGCCGCGCTCGTCCTGCCGGCCCTGGCGGCGCTGGTGGCCGGCGCGTACCAGGGCCGGGACCGGGCCGTCGCCTACGGCGTCATCGGCGGCCTGGCCGGCGCAGGCATCGCCGTGGGCCCGCTGCTCGGCGGCTGGGTGACGACCTACCTCACCTGGCGTCTGGTCTTCGCCGGCGAGGTCGTGCTGGTCGTCGCGATGCTCTGCCTCATCCGCTGGGTCCCGGAGGGACCACGGGTCACCGGCCGTACCCGCCTCGACGTCGGCGCCGTCATCCTGTCGGCCGCGGGACTGGCCCTCGTCGTCCTCGCCGTCCTGCAGAGCAGCAGCTGGGGGTGGTTGGCGCCGCGCAACGCACCCTTCACCGTCCTCGGCTTCTCCCCGACGCTGTTCGTCATCGCCCTCGGCTGCGTCCTCCTCGTGCTCCTCGTCCGTCTGGAACGCAGCCGGGAGGCCGCCGGACTGCCCGTCCTCGTCCGTGTCGGCCTGTTCCGCATCACGGGGCTGCGGTCCGGCCTGGTCACGCTCTTCAACCAGAACACCATCCTGCTCGGCCTCTTCTTCGTCATCCCGCTCTACCTCCAGGTCGTGCTGGGCAAGGACGCCTTCGAGACCGGGCTCAAGCTGCTGCCGGTGTCGGTCACCATGCTGATCGCCTCGATGGGCGGCTCCGTGCTCCTGCGCATCGCCTCCCCCCGGGCGATCGTGCGGATCGGCTTCGTCGTCCTGATCGCCTCGATCGTCTGGCTGCTCGCCACCATCGAACCGGACCTCGACGAGACCTCGTTCGCGTTCGCCATGGGCACCATGGGCCTCGGCATGGGGATGCTGGCCTCCCAACTCGGCAACGTCGTGCAGTCGTCCGTCGGCGAGGCCGACCGCAGTGAGGCCGGCGGCCTCCAGTACACCTCGCAGAACCTCGGTTCCTCACTCGGCACCGCGCTGATCGGCGCCATCCTCATCGGCGCGCTGGCCGCCTCCGTCAGCTCCACGATCAAGGACGATCCGCGGATCTCCGACGCGGTGGCGCAGCAGGCCGGTGTCAGGATCGAAGCAGGTCTGACCTTCGTTCCGGCGGACGACGTCGCCTCCGCGCTCGCCGAGACTCCCGTCCCCCCGGCCGAGGCGGCCGCGATCGTGGAGGACTACCAGGACGCCCAGATCACCGGACTCAAGGTCGCGGTGCTGGCCGCCGGCGGCATCGCGCTCGTCGGACTCCTCTGCACCGGCGGACTCCCCGCCGGGCAGGAACGGCGGACGAAGGCAGCCCCCGGCCGCAGCGGGACGTGAACCCGGGCCCGGCACGTCCGCTTCCGGCAGGGCCGGAATCACCGGCGGGACCGTTTGGGCGGCGGGCCCGGGATCGGGCAGGCTGTGGGACGACCGGCCCGCACGGGCCGCGCGCCGAGAGGAGCCCCGCCATCGCCGCCGCGCACGGCCCGCAGTCGCTCGACCGGGCGCTCGACCTGCTGGACGCCGTCGCCGACGCGCCCGGCCCGGTGGCGGCCCGCGACCTCGCCGCCCGGCTCGGCTGCTCGCTCTCCACCGTCTACACCTGCTCGGCCCCCTCACCGACCGCGGCCACCTCGCCCGCACCCGCGGCGGCTACGTGCTCGGCCCCCGCATCCCCGCCCTGCACCGCGCCTACCGGCGCCGGGAGCCCGCCGAACCGGACGTCCGCGACCTGCTGCTGCGGGTGGCCCGCGCCGTCGGCACCCCCGCGTACTACAGCACCTACCGGGACGGCCGGATCGCCGTGGTGGAGAGCACCGGGCCGGCAGCCGCCGGCGGCGACCCCTTCGAGGCCGGCACCGAACCGCAGGCCCACGCCACCGCGCACGGCAAGGTCCTGCTCGCCGCGCTGCCCCGCCCGGTCCGCCGCCGCTACCTGGCCGAGCACGGCCTGCCCCGGTTCACCGAGCACACCATCACCGACCCCGACCGGCTGGACGCCGAACTCGGTCTCGTCCGCCGGCTCGGCCTCGCGGTCTCGGTCGGCGAGTACGACCCCGACTGGACCTGCCTGGCCGTACCGCTGCCGCCCGCCGGCGGCGGGGCGGCCAGGGCGCTCTCCGTCTCGTTGCCCACCGCCGACCGGGCCGCGCGCGGCCGGATCGGCGACGTCCTGACCCGCGCCGCACGGCAGTTCGGCTGACCGTCCGCCACATCACCGAGGAGCACCGCATGATCCTGATCAACGTCAAGTTCACCGCCCGGCCCGAGTACGCGGACAGCTGGATGTCGCTGGTCGGCGACTTCACCCGGGCCACCCGCGAGGAGCCCGGCAACATCTTCTTCGAGTGGTCCCGCAGCGTCGACGACCCGCAGGTGTACGTGCTGCTGGAGGCCTTCGAGTCCGCCGACGCCGGAGCCGCCCACGTCAACTCCGACCACTTCAAGGCGGCCATGGCCGAACTGCCGAGGACGATCGCCGCCAAGCCGCAGATCATCTACGTCGATGCGCCGGTCGACGGCTGGGGCGAGATGGCCGAGCTGGCCCCCGAGGGCTGACCCGCCGCGGGGCCTCACACCCCGGGCGACCTCCGGTGCGGCAGGCTTAACGGCCGCGGAACCCCGCACGTCACCTCCGTGCAACAGGGCCTTTCTACGGTGGACACAGGTGGGAGCGACCCGCCCGGCCGGTCGGCGCGGCCCCGTACACCGCACGCGGGGGCCCGGACCGGCGGCCACGAGAGGGGCAGCCGTGACGGTGCCGACACAGCAGACCGAGACCAGCCGGGTGAGGACGGCCTGCTCGTACTGCGGGGTCGGCTGTGGCATCGTGCTGGACGTCGCCCGTGACGCCGAGGGTCGCCGGAGGGCCGTCAAGGCCTCCGGCGACCAGGCGCACCCCGCCAACGCCGGCCGGCTCTGCACCAAGGGCGCCACCCACGCCGACATGATGGCCGCGCCCGGCCGGATCGGCACCGCCCTCGTCCGGGCCGGCCGCGGCGAGGAACCGTCGGCCGTCGACGTGGACGCCGCGGTCGCCGCCGTCGCCGGACGGCTGCGCGCGATCATCGACGAACACGGGCCGGACGCGCTGGCGCTCTACGTCTCCGGCCAGATGTCGCTGGAGGCGCAGTACCTCGCCAACAAGCTGGCCAAGGGCTTCGTCCGGACCTCCCGGATCGAGTCCAACTCCCGCCTGTGCATGGCCAGCGCGGGCTCCGGCTACAAGCTGTCGCTGGGCGCCGACGGGCCGCCCGGCTCCTACGAGGACTTCGAGCGGGCCGACGTCTTCCTGGTCATCGGCTCCAACATGGCGGACTGCCACCCGATCCTCTTCCTGCGGATGATGGACCGGGTCAAGGCCGGGGCCAAGCTGATCGTCGTCGACCCGAGGCGCTCCGCGACCGCCGACAAGGCCGACCTCTTCCTGCAGATCCGCCCCGGCACCGACCTCGCCCTGCTCAACGGCCTGCTGCACCTGCTGGTGGCCGGCGGGCACACCGACCCGGCGTTCATCGAGGAGTTCACCGAGGGCTGGGAGGACCTGCCCGACCTGCTGGCCGACCACCCGCCGGCCGCGGTCGCCGAACTGACCGGGCTCGCCGAGGCGGACATCCGGCAGGCCGCGGAGTGGATCGGCACCGCGGGGGAGTGGATGAGCTGCTGGACGATGGGGCTCAACCAGTCCACCCACGGCACCTGGAACACCAACGCCCTGGTCAACCTGCACCTGGCCACCGGCGCCATCTGCCGCCCCGGCAGCGGCCCGTTCTCGCTCACCGGCCAGCCGAACGCCATGGGCGGCCGCGAGATGGGCTACATGGGCCCCGGCCTGCCCGGACAGCGCTCCACCCTGGTCGAGGCCGAACGGGCCTTCATGGAGGACCTCTGGGGCATCGAGCGGGGCGCGCTCCGCCCGGAGGGCGGCGCCGGCACCGTCGAGATGTTCGAGCGGATGGCCGAGGGGGAGATCAAGGCCTGCTGGATCATCTGCACCAACCCGGTCGCCTCGGTGGCCAACCGGCGCACCGTCATCGAGGGCCTGGAGACCGCCGAACTCGTCATCACCCAGGACGTGTTCACCGAGACCGAGACCAACGCCTACGCGGACGTGGTGCTGCCCGCCACGCTCTGGGCCGAGTCGGACGGCGTCATGGTCAACTCCGAGCGCAACCTCGCCCTCGTCCAGGGCGTCGTCGACCCGCCCGGGCAGGCCCGGCCCGACTGGCGGCTGATCGCCGACGTGGCCTGCGCCATGGGCTACGCCGACGCCTTCAGCTACGCCTCCGCCGAGGAGGTCTTCGAGGAGCTCAAGCAGGCCTGGAACCCCAAGACCGGCTGGGACGTCCGCGGCGTGTCCTACGACCGGCTGCGGGAGGGCCCCGCCCAGTGGCCCTGCGCCCCCGGCGGGCCGGACCGCAACCCCGTCCGGTACCTCAACGACGGCGTCAGCCAGGAGCCGCTGGTCCGCGCGGACGGCTCCCGGCCGCGCCTCGCCTTCCCGACCGCCTCCGGGCGGGCCCGGTTCTACGCCCGCCCGCACCTGGCGCCGGCCGAACTGCCCGACGACGACTACCCGTTCGTGCTGAACACCGGCCGGGTGCAGCACCAGTGGCACACCCTCACCAAGACCGGCAAGGTCGCCAAGCTCAACAAGCTCAACCCGGGCCCGTTCGTCGAGGTCCACCCCGAGGACGCCGCCACCCTCCACGTGGCCGACGGCGACCGGCTGGAGGTCGCCTCCCGGCGCGGGCGGGCCGTGCTGCCCGTGGTCGTCACCGACCGGGTCCTCCCCGGAACCTGCTTCGCGCCCTTCCACTGGAACGACATGTTCGGCGAGTACCTCGGCATCAACGCGGTCACCAACGACGCCGTCGACCCGGTCTCGTTCCAGCCCGAGTTCAAGGTCTGCGCGGTCTCGCTCACCCGGGTCGCGGCTGTCGCCGACCCCGCCCCGGAGCCCGGGCCCGTCCTCACCGCGGCGGTCGCCGCCGGCACACCCGCTGCGGCCCTCACCCGGCTCTTCGCGCTCACCGACCTGGCCGCGCCACCCGCCCTCGCCGACCACGAACGCCGTTACCTGGCCGGGTACCTGGCCGGCCTCGGGGCCACCGCCCCGGCCGGCAGCGTGCCCGTGCTGCCCGCCGACGCCCCCTTCGACCCGGCGCACGCACTCTGGGTCGACGGCGTCCTCGCCGGCATGTTCTCCCGTGCGGCCGCACCCGACCGGGCCCCCGGGCCGGGCCCGCTGCCGGCTCCGGCACCCGCGCCCGAGGCCGCCCCCGGCGCCCGCCCGCTGGTCCTGCTGTACGCCTCGCAGACCGGCAACGCCGAGGAGCTCGCCGCGGCCGCCGCCGCCCGCCTCGCCGAGACCGGGCGCACCCCGACCGTCCTCGCCATGGCGGACTGCGCCCCCGGCATGCTCGCCGCCGGCACCGACCTGCTGGTGGTGAGCAGCACCTTCGGCGACGGCGACGCCCCCGACAACGGCGCCGACTTCTGGCAGCAGCTCACCGGCGCCGGTGTCGCCCGCTTCGACGACGTCCGGTACGCGGTGCTCGCCCTCGGCGACTCCAGCTACCACGACTTCTGCGGCCACGGCCGCCGCCTGGACGAGCGCCTCGCCGAACTCGGCGCCGTCCGGCTGCTGCCGCGGGTCGACTGCGAACCCGACTATGAGCCGGCCGCCGCCGCGTGGCTGGAGCAGGTGTTGACCGCCCTCGCTGCCGGGGCCGCCCCGGCGGTGGCGCCCCCGGCCAGACCGACCAAGGCCGACCCGTTCACCGCCACCCTGGTCGGCAACCGGCTGCTCAGCCTGCCGGGCGCCGCCAAGGAGGTCCGCCAGTTCACCTTTGACCTCGGCGACAGCGGCACCCTGGCCTACGAGTCCGGCGACGCGCTCGGCGTCTGGCCGGTCAACTGCCCCGAGCTGGTGGTGGAGTGGCTGGCGGCGACCGACCAGCACCCCGACACCGAGGTCGAACTCGCCGGAGCGGGGCGCACCACGCTCTCCGAGGCGCTGCACCGGCACCTCGACCTGACCCGGATCACCACCGACCTGCTGCGCTTCGCCGCCGAGCGCACGGCCGACGACCGGCTGCTCCGCAAGCTGCTCCGACCGGACAACAAGGACGAGCTGGCGCAGTGGAGTTGGGGTCGGCAGGCGGTCGACCTGGTGACCGAGTACCCGGTGAAGGCGACCGCCCAGGAGTGGGTGGACGTGCTGAAGAAGCTCCAGCCGCGGCTCTACTCGATCTCGTCCAGCCCGCTCGTCGACCCGACCAAGGTCCAACTCACCGTCTCCGTGCTGCGGTTCGACAACCCGGCCGGGCGCCGCCGCAAGGGCGTGGCCTCGTCCTTCCTGGCGGACGCGGCCCCCGACATCCCGGTGCGGGTCTTCGTGCAGCGCTCGCCGCACTTCCGCCCGCCGGCCGACCCGGCGGTGCCCGCCGTGATGGTCGGGCCGGGCACCGGCGTCGCTCCGTTCAAGGGCTTCCTGGACGAGCGCCGCGCGCGCGGCCACCACGGCGGCAACTGGCTGTTCTTCGGCGAACAGCGGCGCGCCACCGACCACTACTACGAGGACGAGCTCACGGCCCTCGGCGCGGACGGCGTGCTCTCCCGGCTGGACCTGGCGTTCTCCCGCGACCAGCGGAACAAGGTCTACGTCCAGGACCGGATGCGTGAGCACGGCCCCCGGCTGTGGACGTGGCTGGAGGCGGGCGCGCACTTCTACGTCTGCGGCGACGCCGGCCGGATGGCCAGGGACGTCGACCGCGCCCTCCACGAGATCGTCGCCGCCCAGGGCGGGCTGAGCGAGGAGGGCGCGGCCGCCTACGTCAAACAGCTGGCCGCGGACAAGCGCTATGTCCGCGACGTGTACTGATGGATCGTCGGTGACTGGTGGGCGTCAGCAGTTCTTGAAGGCGTCGCAGAGCGGGGCCCCCAGCAGGCGCAGCACGGCGGTGTCGTCCTTGACCGTCCAGGCCGCCTTGGGCTTCTTGGTGCCGTACGGGCCGTAGACGGTCAGCTCGGCGACGGTGGTCGAGGTGGTCGTCAGGTACTCGTGGACGGTGATGCCGCCGCTGCCCTGCTTGAGGGTGATGGTGGCGGCCAGGTAGGCCGGGTCCTCGGCGGTGACCTTCACCGAGGGGGTGGCGCCGTCGGGGGCGCAGGCCTTGACCTCCTCGGTCAGGCCGCGCAGCAGCGCGCCAGCCGACTGCACGGCACCGCTGGAGGTGCCCTTGAAGTGGACGACGGTCTGCTGGACCTGCCACTCGTCGGTGCCGCCGCTGAGCAGGGACTGCGCGCCGTCACTGCCGGTCCCGAGGCCGGTGAGGTCCTGGGAGCGGGCGGAGTCGCAGAGCGTCTCGAAGGCGAACGGCTCGCCGTTCTTGACCGCCTTCGCCTTCCCGGCCTGCGCGGGCCAGTGGTAGGCGGCGTTCAGCGGCAGGTCGGCGCCCTTCATCCAGGCGGAGGCGGGGATGCCGCCGACGGCGGGGCCGGTGGCACCGCCCGACTTGGTGCCGGGGGAGGCGGCCGGCGAGGCGGCGTCCCCGGCGGCCGGGGTGGTGTCGGCGGCGGACGGCGCGGCGGGGCTCGGGGCGGCGGCGCTCGGCGCGGCGGACGGTTCGGCCGGGTCGCAGGCGGTCAGCGCGCCGAGGGCGAGCACGGCGGCGGAGACGGCGGTGGCGGCGCGCAGCGCCGTGGTGTGTCGGGACACGGTGTGGTGGCTCTTCCTGTTTTCGACGGCCGGCCGCACGGGGCCGGCGCGGACGGTCAGTAGCCCTGCGGGCCGTGGTTCGGGTTGGCCTGGGCGACCTTGGCGGCCAGGTCGTGGCCGTCCGGTGAGACGTGGTACCGCGCCATCATGTAGTTCATGGACGCGCACGCGCTGGCCACCGGGTCGTAGATCTTGGTGGACGTGCCCGGCTGGTGGTAGGCGGCGAAGGTGTCCGGGATGCACTGCCAGGGGCCGCGCGAGGAGTGCAGCGGCGCGCCGTCCGCCTGGGTCGGGCCCCAGGCGTTGCTGTCGTTCTTGTTCACCAGCCAGTGCGAGTCGTTGTACGAGGACTCGCGCTGGGTCATGGTGAGCAGGCCGCGCATCCAGTTGGCCCGGGCCTGCGGGTCCTTGATGCCCATGGTGTCGAGCGCCTGGTTGACGTAGTCCTCGCAGGCGGCCCGGCCGCTCTTCCACGATCCGGCGCCGCCGTAGTCGACGTCGGACATCGGGATCTTGCCGTGCGGGTTCGGCGAGGAGGGCATCGGGTGGTGCCCGCCGCTGCCGCCGCCGTCGTGACCGCCGCTGCCGCCCTGGTGGCCGCCGCCGTGGTGGCCGCCGCTGCCGCCGGGCTTGCCGGGCGACTTGGGCGGGGTGTGGTGGCCGCCGCCGGGCAGCTGCTTGCCGGCGTGCTCCTCGGCCTCGCGGTAGTTGTCGGCGCAGTGCCTGATCCCGGCGGCGTCCTTGTGCAGGGCCTTCGCCGTCGTGGCGGCGCTCTGCCCGGCGTCCTGGACGGCCTGTTCGGCCGCCAGCACGATCCCGGTGGCGAGCACGCCGCGGGTGATCAGGGTCTCGATCTCGGCGGTGCGGAACTTGCCCGAGAGCGCGTCGACCTTGGCCGCGACCCGTTCGAGGCGTTCGGCCTGGGCCTGCCACTCCTTCGCCAAGCGGTCGAGCTGGTCGGGCGACACTCTGTAATGGCTGCCTGCCATGGCGGTCCTTCCCCCGTCGGACGGCTTCCCGTCCGCGCTGTCCCCGTCGGGTCGGACGGCTGTCGGCGGTGTGGCCGCCGGATCGTGTGCCACCCAATCCCCGGCGGCAGATCATAGTATGAGCGGCTGTCAGTGGACCGCCCGGACCCCGCCGCGCGGCGCCCTCGTCCGGGCGGCGGAGTTCTGGTTCGATGGGGTCCGTCCACCGGTCGGCGGTGGCCGAGGCAGCGAGGAGGACCGGCACACATGCCCGTACGCACCGAACGCAGCGGACCGGTGACCACCGTCGTGATCGCCCGGCCCGAGTCCCGCAACGCCGTCGACGGGCCCACCGCCCAGGCCCTCGCCGAGGCCTTCCGCTCCTTCGACGCCGACCCCGAGGCCTCCGTCGCCGTCCTCTGGGGCGAAGGCGGCACCTTCTCCGCCGGCGCCGACCTCAAGGCCTTCGGCACCGCCGACGGCAACCGGGTCGCCCCCGAAGGCGACGGGCCGATGGGCCCCACCCGGATGCGCCTCTCCAAACCGGTGATCGCCGCCGTCTCCGGCCACGCCGTCGCGGGCGGCCTCGAACTCGCCCTCTGGTGCGACCTGCGGGTCGCCGAGGAGGACGCCGTCTTCGGCGTGTTCTGCCGCCGCTGGGGCGTCCCCCTGATCGACGGCGGAACCGTCCGGCTGCCCAGGCTGATCGGCGCCGGCCGCGCCATGGACCTCGTCCTCACCGGCCGCCCGGTCGACGCCGCCGAGGCCAAGGCCATCGGCCTGGTCGACCGCGTCGTACCCCGCGGCACCTCCCGGCAGGCCGCCGAACGGCTCGCCGCCGAGATCGCCCGCTTCCCGCAGACCTGCATGCGCGAGGACCGGCTCTCCGTCCTCGAACAGGACGGCCTCGGCGAGCAGGCCGCCCTCGACAACGAACTCCGGCACGGCCTGCGCTCCCTGCCCGAGGCCGGCGAGGGCGCCGCCCGCTTCGCCGCCGGCGCCGGCCGCCACGGCTCCTTCACCGACCGGCACTGACCACCACCCCCGGGGGGCCTCGTGCGGTTCCGTGGCCCCGCCGGCGGGTGCCTGGTCGTGGTCCGGCTGCTGTTCGGCGCCCGGCGGAACGTCCGGCCCGTCCACGGCGCGGCCTTGGAGCCGTCGCCGCTCGCCGCCGCCGAATACGTCACCTTCGCCGGATGGACGGCCGCCACCCTCGGACTGCCCGGCCACCGGCTGCTCACCTCGGCCCGCCGAGGCCGGCGAGCCCGAGGAGGTAGGGGCGGAGCCGACCGGGGGCGCGTCCTACCCGTCGGCCGGGAGGTGGCGGAGGGCGAACCAGAGTTCCATGCGGACGTCGGGGTCGTTCAGGTCGGCGGCGAGGAGGTCGCCGACGCGGGTGATCCGCTGGCGGACGGTGTTGCGGTGGAGTCCGAGGGCGGCGGCGCTGCGGTCCCAGCTGCCGTGGTGGGCGAGCCAGACGGTCAGGGTGTCGCGGAGCACGTCCGGGCCGGGGGCGCCGGCCTCGGCGAGCGGCGCGAGGAGGGCCTCGGCGTGGGCCCGCGCCTCGCCCTCGGGGACGAGCGCGTGCACGCTCAGGGCCTCGTCCCGCTGCTGTGCGGCGGCCCGCCCGGCCGTGAGGGCCCGCCGCAGGGCGCGGTCGGCATGGACGGCGGCGTGCCCCAGCGTGTCCGCTCCGGTGGGGGCGCTCAGGCCGAGGGTCCAGCCGAGTCGGGCGGCCGCGGCCGGGTCGGGGGCGGACGCCCCGGGGACGAGGGCCCGCAGGCCGCTGCCGGAGACGTCCAGGTAGGGGGTGCCGAGGGCGGTGCCGAGCGCGGCCACCTGGACGGGGTCGTCGCCGCGGCCGGGCCGGGTCCGCCGTCCGGCGACGACGATCCAGCGGCCGTCGCCGGCGCCGTCCGGTTGCAGCAGGGCGGCCACGTCGGTGGGCGCCGCGCCGAGCAGCAGCCGGACGAGGGCCCCGGAGCCGCGGGTGTCGGCGCCGAGCGCGTGCCGCGGGCTGGTGAGCAGGGCGAGCAGCACGGCCGCGACACCGGTGACCGAGCGGTGCACGCTGCTGGGCGGGGTGTCGGCGGCGATGCCAAGGGCGAGGCCGCCGGGCAGGGTGTGGACGGTCAGGTGCCGCCCTTCGAGGTGTTCGGCGGCGGCGGTCGGCGGCGCGGTGCGGCCCGGCCGGTCGGCGCGCCGGGCGGCGGTGCGGGCGGCGAGCTCGCGCAGTTGCCGCGGGGCCGGGGCGGCGGGGCGCTCCCCGGCGGCGAAGAGCTCCTGCCCGGACGCGTCCAGCAGCACCGTCCAGGAGCCGGTGCGGACGGCCAGCTGGTGCAGGACGGCCTGCAGGGCGTCCGGCCGGGCGGCGGCCGAGGCGAGCGCCGACTGGGCCTCGGACACCAGCCGCAGGTCACGGCTGCGGGCCTCGGCCATGAACGCGTACGCGGCCCGGTTGACCGCCACGAACGGCGTCGCCGGCGGCACCCGGACCAGCGGCAGTGAGTGCCGCTCACAGGCCTCGACCAGCACGGCCGGCACCTCGTCGTGGACGGGCGCGATGCCGAAGCCGAGCGCCGCGATCCCCGCGGCGGCGACACTGCGCACATAGGCGTCCACCGCCTCCGGGGTCGGAGGGAAGCGGACACCCGCGGTCAGCAGCAGCTCCCCGCCGGACAGGTAGGGCGCCGGGTCGGGCAGCTCGGTGGTGCCGATGGTGCCGATCAGCCGGTCGTCGCGGGGCCCGGCGATCTGCTCCAGGCCGAGGCCGGGCGCACCGAGCAGCACCCGCAGCGGCAGGGCGGGCGTGCCCGGCTCCGGAGCGCGCGGAACCGCCGGGACGGGCAGTGCGGACATGCCGGGCCTCCTTCCGATGGGCGAATCATCCACTCGGAGCATAAAGAATGGACGGTTACGACACTTCAACACCCCTGCCGTTGCTCTTACCGTTTCAGCACGGGCCGAGGACGCCACCGAGCGTCGGGCCCGCACCCGTCCCCCTCAGGCGCCGCGGCCGGCCCCCCTTCCGGCCGCGGCAGCCGTCCCCCACGAGCACCCCGGCACCCGCACCCGCAGCGCGGCGAGCCGGATCGGAGGACCACATGGCCATCGACTACGTCGTGATGACCTGCTACCTGGCGGGCATCATCGCCGTCGGCTGGTGGGGCAGAAGGCGCGCCCGCTCCAAGAGCGACTTCCTGGTCGCCGGACGCCGCCTCGGCCCGCTGATGTACACCGGAACCATGGCGGCCGTCGTGCTCGGCGGCGCCTCCACCATCGGCGGCGTCCGCCTCGGCTACACCTACGGCCTCTCCGGCGCCTGGATGGTCTTCGCGATCGGCCTCGGCCTGCTCGCCCTGAGCATCCTCTTCTCGGCCCGGATCGCCCGGCTGAAGGTCTACACCGTCGCCGAGATGCTCTCGCTGCGCTACGGCGACGCGGCCAGCGTCATCTCCGGCGTGGTGATGTGGGTCTACACCCTGATGCTGGCCGTCACCTCGACCATCGCCTACGCCACCGTCTTCGACGTGCTCTTCGACGTGCCCCGCTGGGCGGCCGTGGTGATCGGCGGCGCCATCGTGGTCGGCTACTCGGCGCTCGGCGGCATGTGGTCGATCACCCTCACCGACATGGTGCAGTTCGTGGTCAAGTCGATCGGCGTGCTGGTGCTGCTGCTGCCGATCGCCGTGATCAAGGCCGGCGGCTGGAGCGCCATGGCGGACAAGCTGCCCGACGGCTACCTCTCCTTCGGCTCCATCGGCGGCGAGTCGATCCTCACCTTCGTGCTGATCTACACCTTCGGCATGCTGATCGGCCAGGACATCTGGCAGCGCGTGTTCACCGCCCGCAGCGACAGGGTCGCCTCGCACGGCGGCACCGTGGCCGGCCTCTACTGCCTGGTCTACGGCCTCGCCGGCGCCGTCATCGGCATGGCCACCAAGGCCCTGCACCCCGAGCTGGCGGGCGCCGACAGCGCCTTCGCGACCATCGTCAAGACCACCCTGCCGACCGGCGTGAAGGGCCTGGTGCTGGCCGCCGCGCTCTCCGCGATGATGTCCACCGCGAGCGGCGCGCTGATCGCCTCGGCGACCGTCGCCAACAACGACATCTGGCAGTGGCTGCGCGCCCGCGGCGGAAAGGTCCGTCCGCAGGGCGACGACCACGACGAGGTCGGCTCCAACCGGCTGGCGATCATCGTCCTGGGCGCCGTCTCCATCGGCCTGGCCTGCCTGCTCGACGACGTCCTCGCCGCCCTCACCGTCGCCTACAACCTGCTGGTCGGCGGACTGCTGGTGCCGATCCTCGGCGGCCTGGTGTGGCGCCGCGGCAACCTGCCCGGCGCGCTCGCCGCGATGACGGCCGGCGGCGTCACCGTGATCACCCTGATGGTCCTCAAGGGCACCCTCGCCAACGAGCCGATCTACTACGGCCTGGGTGCCAGCCTGGTCGCCTATCTGGCCGTCAGCCTGGCCACCCGGCCCACCGACGAGCGCCTGCTGGAGCGCTGGCGCGAGCGCCTGGACGGCCGTGCGCCGGTCGAGGCCGAGGCCGTCCCCGCGGCCGCCTGACCGGCACCCCCGACCCACCGACCCATCCGAGGGAAGACATGAGCACCACCGAACCGCGCGGCCCGATCGACTCGTCCCGCGTCCCGCGCTACGCCGGCCCCGCCACCTTCGCCCGGCTGCCCCGCCTGGACGAGGTCGGCAGCACCGACATCGCCGTGGTCGGCGTCCCGTTCGACACCGGGGTCTCCTACCGGCCGGGCGCGCGGTTCGGCGGCAACGCGATCCGCGAGGCCAGCCGCCTGCTGCGGCCCTACAACCCGGCGCAGGACGCCTCGCCGTTCGCGCTCGCCCAGGTCGCCGACGCCGGCGACATCGCGGCCAACCCGTTCGACATCAACGAGGCCGTCGACACCGTCGAGGCCGCCGCCCGCGACCTGCTCGCCACCGGCGCCCGGCTGATGACCCTCGGCGGTGACCACACCATCGCCCTGCCGCTGCTGCGCGCCGTCGCCGACAAGCACGGCCCGGTCGCCCTGCTCCACTTCGACGCCCACCTCGACACCTGGGACACCTACTTCGGCGCCGAGTACACCCACGGCACCCCCTTCCGCCGCGCCGTCGAGGAGGGCATCCTCGACACCTCCGCCCTCAGCCACGTCGGCACCCGCGGCCCGCTCTACGGCCGCCAGGACCTCACCGACGACGAGAAGCTCGGCTTCGGCATCGTCACCTCCGCCGACGTGATGCGCCGCGGCGTCGACGAGATCGCCCAGCAGCTCCGCGAGCGGATCGGCGACCGCCCGCTGTACGTCTCCATCGACATCGACGTCCTCGACCCCGCACACGCCCCCGGTACCGGCACCCCCGAGGCGGGCGGCCTCACCTCCCGCGAACTCCTGGAGATCCTCCGCGGACTGGCCGGCTGCAACCTCGTCTCCGCCGACCTCGTCGAGGTCGCCCCCGCCTACGACCACGCCGAGATCACCTCCGTGGCCGCCTCCCACACCGCCTACGAGCTGACCACCCTGATGGCCCGCCGGATCGCCGAGGAGCGCGCATGACCCACGTCCGCAACGGCGGCGACCTGGTCGTCGAGTCCCTCGCCAACCTCGGCGCCGAAACCGTCTTCGGCCTCCCCGGCCAGCACGCCCTCGGCCTGTTCGACGCGCTGCGCCGCTCCCGGCTCCGCTACGTCGGCCTGCGGGTGGAGAACAACGCCGGCTTCGCCGCCGACGGCTACGCCCGCACCGCCGGCACCGTCGCCCCGCTGTTCCTCTCCACCGGCCCCGGCGCGCTCACCTCGCTCGCCGCCCTGCAGGAGGCCGCCGCCGCCTCCGCCCCCGTGCTCGCCGTCTCCTCGCAGATCCCCTCCGCCGGACTCGGCGGCCGCCGCCGCGGCTACCTGCACGAACTCGTCGACCAGCAGGCCAGCTTCCGCGACGTGGTGAAGTCCGTGCACACCGCGCGCACCGCCTCGCAGATCCCCTCCGCGCTGGCCGCCGCGTGGGAGTCCGCGCTCACCGTCCCGTACGGGCCGGTCTGGGTCGAGATCCCGCAGGACGTGCTGCTCGCCCCCACCACCGTGCCGCGGGTCACCGGACTGCGGGCCGAGCCCCGGCCGCTGGCGCCGCGTGCCGAACTCGTCGCCGAGGCCGCGGTGTTGCTCGCCGAGGCCGAGAACCCGGTGATCCTCGCCGGCGGCGGAGTCGTCCGGGCCGGCGCGACCGACGAACTGCTGCGTCTGGCCGAGCTGTTGCGTGCCCCGGTGGCCTGCACCTTCGGTGCCAAGGGCGCCTTCCCCTGGGAGCACCCGCTCTCGCTGCAGTCCTGGCTGGAGGACCGGCACACCACCGAACTGCTGGAGAACGCCGACGTCCTGCTCGTCGTCGGCTCCGGCCTCGGCGAACTCTCCAGCAACTACCACACGTTCGCCCCGCACGGGCAGCTGATCCAGGTCGAGGCCGACCTCGGAAAGCTCGAGTCCAACCACCCCGCCTTCGGCATCCACGCGGACGCCCGGCTCGCCCTCGCCGCCCTCGCCGACTCCGTCCCGGGACGGGAGCCCGACGGCCGCGCGGAGGCGGTCGCCGCCGACCTGCTGAAGCGGGTCCGGGCCCGGATCGACGGCCAGGGGCTGGAGTTGGAGCAGCAGGTGCTGGCCGCGGTGCGGGCCGCACTGCCGGACGACTCCCCGGCCTTCTTCGACATGACCATCCTCGGCTACTGGGCCTGGTCCGCGTGGGACGCCCGCCGGCCCGGCGCCATGCACTCCGCGCAGGGCGCAGGCGGCCTCGGCTACGGCTTCCCGGCCGCCCTCGGCGCGGCCGCCGCCCTGCCCGGCCGCCCCGTCCTCGCCGTCTCCGGCGACGGCGGCGCCATGTACTCGATCGCCGAACTCGCCACCGCCCGCCAGCACGACCTCGACGTCACCTGGCTCATCGTGGACGACGGCGGGTACGGCATCCTCCGCGAATACATGACCGACACCTTCGGCGAGGCCACCGCCACCGAACTCGCCCGCCCGGACTTCCTCCGCCTCGCCGGGTCCTTCGGCGTCCCGGCCACCGCCACCACCCGGGAGACCCTCCGGGCCGACCTCGCCACCGCCCTGACCACCCCAGGCCCGAGCGTGGTCGTCCTCCCCGCCCTCCTCCGCATGTTCGCCCCCACCCACCTCGACGCATAGGAGAGTTCCCCGCGCCCCTGACGGCGCACCCGCCATTCCACGGCGCCCCCGGCACGATGCCCCGTACTGTTCGGGGCATGACCGAATTCACTGTGCCGATCACCGTCCGCGGCTACGAGACCGATTCGCAGGGCCACCTCAACCAGTCGGTCTACCTCCAGTACGCCGAGCACGCCCGCTGGGCGTACCTGGAGCACGCCGGGATCCGGCAGGCCGATCTGCTGGCGAAGGGCGTCGGGCCGGTGGTGCTGGAGACGACGATCCGCTACCGGCGGGAGCTGCGGGCCGGTGACGAGGTGGCGGTCAGCTGCCGGTTCGTGTGGGGCGGCGGCAAGACCTTCGGCGTCGAGCAGACGATCGTGAAGGCGGACGGCACCCTCGCCGCGGAGGTCAGTGGTGTCGGCGGCTTCCTCGACCTCGCGGCCCGCCGACTGGTCGAGGACGCGCGCGAGCCGATGCGCGCCCTCGCCGCCGACCCCGCCGCGGTGGGTCTCTGACGTTTCACCAGCCGGGCGCCGCCGCGAGCAGCCGTTCGCGGACCCGCGCGACCGGGCGGGGTTCGGCGGCGCCGGCCCGCCGGACCAGCCAGGCCGTGTTGATCGGCGGGTCGTCCGGTTCCAGCAGCGGCACCAGCGTGCCGGCGGCGAGTCCGGCCGCGCACAGGTAGCGGGGCAGCACGCTGATCCCGGCGCCCGCGGCGACCGCCGCGGCCACCCCGCGCAGGTCGGGCACCACGGCGGCGGCCGGCCCGGTCAGCCGGGTGCCGAAGACGTGCCGCCAGTACCGGCGGGCGATCGGCAGGTCCTCGGCGTAGACGACCAGCGGCACACCGCGCAGCGCGGCCGGCCCCTCCGCGGCGACCCGTCCGGGGCCGATCCGCCCGGCCCAGTCGGGCCCGGCGAC
Organism: Kitasatospora sp. NPDC085879; assembly: GCF_040686255.1. Taxonomy (NCBI): domain Bacteria; kingdom Bacillati; phylum Actinomycetota; class Actinomycetes; order Kitasatosporales; family Streptomycetaceae; genus Kitasatospora; species Kitasatospora sp. NPDC085879. The sequence goes on from NZ_JBFBJZ010000001.1 coordinate 137,730, forward strand.
CAGCACGAACTCCTCGTCGGCGAGCGGGACGGCGCTGAGCGCCCGCCCGCGCGGCCGGGAGGTGGCCACCACCAGGTCGTGCTGGCCGGCCCGCAGCCCGGCCAGCAGGTCGTCGGTGAGCCCGGCGGTGACGCGCAGCCGAAGTCCGGCCCCGACCAGCTGGGCGAGGGCGGGCAGCGCGCAGACGCTCAGGAACTCGGCCGGCCCCGCGAGGTGCACCGGTTCGGCCGCCGCCTCCGTGCCGTCGGCGCCCCGCTCGGCGACGGCCGCGAGCGCGTCCAGCGGGCCGGCGACCTCCGCGGCGAGGGCGTCCGCCGCGGCGGTGGCGGCGACCCCGCGCGGCAGCCGTTCGAACAGCGGCCGGCCGAGCTGCTGCTCCAGGGTGCGGATCTGCGCGGTGACGGTGGGCTGGGAGAGCCGCAGGAGCCGGGCGGCGGCGGTGAAGGAGCCGGAGCGGTGCACGGCCAGGAAGGTCCGCAGCAGGCCGAGGTCGAGCGGTCCTGAGGTGTCACCACTGGGCATGCCCGGCAGCCTAGGGCCTGCCCGGGGACGCGGGCGGCCGCGGCACCCGCCCGGGGTGCCGCGGCCGGTCCGCAGAGGCCCTGCTCAGTCCTCGTGGTACAGGGCCAGCGCCCAGATCACGAGGATGTCCAGCGTGATCAGCACCCCGCTCCACACCGGGTAGTACGGCAGCCACAGGAAGTTGGCGATGGCGCTCAGCGCGGCCAGCCCCATGCCCGCGTAACGGGCCCAGGTGATGCCGCGCAGCACGAAGGTGCCGATCACGGCGACCAGGATGCCGAGCACGATGTGGGTCCAGCCCCAGGCGGTCACGTCGAAACGGAACACGTAACGCGGCGTGGTCACGATCAGGTCGTCCTGGGCGACGGCCACGATCCCCTGGAACAGGTCGAGCAGGCCGGTGACCAGCATGACCACGCCCGCGAACAAGGCCAGGCCGGTGACCCAGCCGCTGTACGAACGCGTGGGCGGGCCGCCCGCGGGGGTGCCCGGAGGGACGGAGGTGGACGCCATGGCGATCTCCCTTTCGGAGACGTGCGGATGTCCCGACCGTCCGTCCGGTCCGGAGTCCCGGCAATCGGGACTGCGCCGTCCGGGTGCCGGACGCGGGTCGGGCCCGGCCGCACCCGCCCGGGATGGAGTACACCCGCTGTCGGGGCCCGGCGGCCGACCGTAGGGTCCGGGAGGAAGCTGTCGGACAAACACGAAGAGGTGCCGCGGTGGCTCTGCACAACGCCCAGGAACCGGCGGCCGACCCGGCCGTCGACATCTTCGCCTCGCCGCTGAGCGAGCGCCCGCTGCCGAAGCGGGCCATGCCGGACTTCCCTGCGCCGCCGTCGGTGGTCTTCCAACTGCTGCGCAACGAGCTGCTGCTGGACGGCAACGCCGCGCAGAACCTCGCCACCTTCTGCACCACCTGGGCTGACGACGAGGTCCGCCGTCTGATGGACCTGTGCCTCGACAAGAACATCGTCGACAAGGACGAGTACCCGCAGACCGCGGAGATCGAGTCCCGCTGCGTGAACATCCTCGCCGACCTCTGGCACGCCCCGGCCGGTGCCGCCGGCACCAACGCGGTCGGCTGCTCGACCACCGGCTCCAGCGAGGCGGCCATGCTCTGCGGCCTCGCCCTGAAGTGGCGGTGGCGGGACCGGCGGCGCGCCGCCGGCCTCTCCACCGAGCGCCCGAACCTGGTGTGCGGGCCGGTGCAGGTGTGCTGGGAGAAGTTCGCCCGGTACTTCGACGTGGAGCTGCGCCAGGTGCCGGTGGAGCCCGGGGCGACCGGCCTGCAGCCGCACCAGCTGCGCGAGTACGTCGACGAGAACACCATCGGTGTCGTCGCGATCCTCGGTGTGACCTACACCTGCACCTACGAGCCGGTCGCGGAGATCGCGGCCGAGCTGGACCGCATGCAGGTGGAGAGCGGCCTCGATGTGCCGCTGCACGTCGACGCGGCGTCCGGCGGGTTCATCGCGCCCTTCCTCCACCGTGACCTGGTCTGGGACTTCCGCCTGCCGCGGGTCGCCTCGATCAATGCCTCGGGCCACAAGTACGGCATGGCCCCGCTCGGTGTCGGCTGGGCGCTGTGGCGGGACCAGGCCGCGCTGCCGGACGACCTGGTCTTCCACGTCGACTACCTCGGCGGGGACATGCCGACCCTCGCCCTGAACTTCTCCCGCCCCGGCGGACAGGTCGTCACCCAGTACTTCATGTTCCTGCGCCTGGGCCGCGAGGGGTACCGGCGGGTCTACCAGGTCTGCGCCGACACCGCGCAGCATCTCGCCCGGCAGGTCGCCGAGATGGGCCCCTTCACCCTGCTCTACGACGGCGTCGGCGCACTGCCGGCCGTCTCCTACACGCTGACCGACCCGGACTCGGTCAGCTGGAGTCTGTACGACCTCTCCGACCTGCTGCGGATGCGCGGCTGGCAGGTGCCCTCGTACCCGCTGCCGCCGGACCGCCAGGAGACGGTCATCCAGCGCGTCCTGGTGCGGCACGGCGTCGACCGGGACGAGATCGAGCTGCTCGCCGAGGACATGCGCCGGGCGATCAAGCGGCTCGAACAGGGACATCCGCACGAGGCGGACCGCGTCGGTTTCCACCACTGAGTACGGTGGTGGCATCGGGACGAACGAACGGAACGGGAGGCCGATGGTGGCGGGCGACGGGTTCGACAGGTACCGGCCGAGCCCGGTCGGCGAGATGCTGCGCGACCGGCCGCCGATGGTCCGCGAGCTGCCGCTCTTCGACCCGGACCTGGCCCCGGCCGAGCCGGGACCGCTCTTCGTGGACTGGCTGGTGCAGGCCTTCGAGGCGGGCGTGCTCGACCCTCAGGTGATGACCCTCTCCACGGTCGACGCCGACGGCGTCCCGGACGCCCGGGCGCTGGTGCTGCGCGACGTGGACGCGGCCGAGGGCACCTGGGTCTTCGCCGGCGAGGCGGACAGCCCCAAGGGCCGCCAGCTGGCGCTCAGCCCGATGGCCGCGCTCAGCGTGTACTGGCCGCCGCTGGGGCGTCAGGTCCGGGTCCGGGGGGCCGTCGAGGCCGCCCCGCCGGGCGTCTCGGCGGACGAGTTCCGCGGGCGCTCGCCCGGCGCCAAGGTGTCCTCGCTGGTGGGCCGGCAGAGCGAGCCGCTCGGCTCGCTCGCGGCGTACGACCTGGCGGCCGACGAGGCCCAGCTGCTGCTGGAGACCGACCCGGAGCTGGTGGCCGCCGGGCACACCGTCTACACGCTGCGCGCCGCCGAGGTGGAGTTCTGGCAGGGCGACCCGGGCCGCCGGCACGTCCGGCTGCGGTACACCCGCACCGGGCCCGGGATCGGCCGGGCCGCCTGGACCAGCACGCTGCTCTGGCCGTAGGTCGGACTGTTCAGACGGTGCGGTGGACGATCCGGCCGGCGACCACGGTGAGCAGGACGGGGGCGTCGGCGACCTCGTCGGCGGGGGCGTCCACCGGGTCGAGGGCGAAGGCGGTGAGGTCGGCGCGGTAGCCGGGGGCGATCCGACCGGCCACGGCCTGCTCGCCGATCGCCCGGGCCGCGTGCGTGGTGCACCCCTCCAGCGCCATCAGCCCGGTGAGCGCCTGCTCCGGCCGGACGGGGACGGTGTCCGGCGAGCCGGCCGGGCGGCGCAGCCGGGCCGCGGCGAGCACCCCGCGGGCGTCGTACGGTGCGATCGGCCAGTCCGAGCCGAGCACCAGGGTGGCGCCGGCCTCGCGCAGGTCGCGGCAGCGCCAGGCGCGGTCGGCGCGTTCGGTGCCGAGCCGCTGGGACCAGGCGTCGGAGTGGTCGGCCCGGGTGTAGGCGGTGTGGCCCGGCTGCATGGAGGCGGCGACGCCGAGGGCGGCGAACCGCGGCAGCTGGCTGTCCGGGACGGTCTCGATGTGCTCGATCCGGTGCCGGGCGCGCGGGGTGCCGAGTGCCTCGACGGTGTCCAGGACGTGCCGGACGCCGGCGTCGCCGATGGCGTGCGTGGCGGTGGCCACGCCGGCCGCGTCCAGCCGGTGCAGTGCCCGCGCGTACTCGGCCGGGTCGGGCCAGAAGGCCTCGGTGCCCTGGCCGTGGCAGTCGGGGTGCTCCAGCCAGGCGGTGCCGCCCTCGACGGTGCCGTCGATGAAGAACTTGACGCCGCCGACCAGCCAGTCGCGGCCGGCCCGCTTCTGCAGGCCGATCAGGTGGTCGACGCCCTCCTCGCCGTCGCCGGGCATGCACCACGGGTGGAGGCGCAGCCGGACCGGCAGGTCGGCCGTGTCCTCCAGGCCGGTGAGTAGCTCCAGGGCGTCCGCGGTCTGGAGGTCCATGACGTGGCCGGCGGTGAGGCCGGTCGCGGCCATGCCGTGCAGCAGCTCCAGCAGCCGGGCGCGGCGCTCGGCGGCGGGGGCGGGCGGGACGAGGCGGGCGACGAGGTCGATCGCGGCGTGCTCGACCAGGTGGCCGGTGGGCCGGCCGTCGGCGTCGCAGACCACCTCGGCGCGCTGGGCGAAGCGGTGCGGGCCGTCGATGCCGGCGGCGGCCAGGGCGGCGCCGGAGGCGAGCGCGGAGTGCGCGTCGTAGAGACGGAGCAGGGCGGGGGCGCCGCCGAGCACGTCCTCGACGAGGTCGCGGCTGATCGGGCGGTCGCCGAAGGTGTTGTGGTCGAGGTTCCAGCCGGTGATCCAGCCGCCGGGCGGGGTGCGGCGGGCGGCGTCGGCGAGCACCGCCCGCAGCTCGTCGAGGGTGCGGCAGCCGCCGAGGTCGAGGCCGGTGGCGAGTTCCAGGCCCATCAGCGGGTGCATGTGGCCGTCGGTGAGGCCGGGGGTGAGGGTGGCGCCGCCCAGGTCGAGGACGGTGGTTCGGGGGCTGCGCAGCCCGGCGAGGTCGTCGCCGACCGCGGTGATCAGGCCGTCGGTGACGGCGACCGCGGTGGCGTGGGGGCGGGCGGGGTCCAGGGTGCGGACACGGGCGCCGGTCAGCAGCAGGTCGGCGGTGGCCAAGGGGTGCTCCTCGGGTTCGTCAGTGGTCGGCGGTCTCGGCGGACGCTGTGGCCCCGGCGGTCTCGGCCGCGAACCGGGCGTAGGCGTCGGGGCGGGTGCGGCGCAGCCGGGCGGCGACCAGCAGGCCGACGGCGAGGACGGCCGGGACGAGCAGGACCAGCAGCAGGTTGGTGCCGGTGCCGGCCGCCGTCAGGTACTCGATCTTGTCGATCAGCAGGTAGAGCGCGCCGAGCAGCAGCACCGCCGCGCCGGCGGGGGCCCACACGGTGCGCAGGGCGCCCTCGCGGTGCCGGATCCTGCGGAAGTGCACCAGCACGGCGATCGCGGTGAGCGCCTGCAGCAGCACGATGCCGAGCAGTCCGGGGCTGTTCACCCAGAGCAGCAGCTGGGCGTACGGGTCGGCGTCGGCGAGGGCGAAGCCGGCCACCACGACGAGGGCGAGGACGCTCTGCGCGGCGCCGGCGAGGTACGGGGAGCGGTGCCGGGGGTGGACCCGCCCGAGCGCGGCGGGCAGCACGCCCTCGTGGGCGAGCGCGTGGCCGTAGCGGGTGATGGCGTTGTGGAAGGCCAGCAGGGAGGCGAAGACGCTGGTGACGATGAGGACGTGCATGGCGTCGGCGGCCCAGCTGCCGACGTACTCGGTGGTGGCGGTGAAGAACAGGCCGGCCGGGTCTGCGGCGACGGCCTGCAGCACGCCGTCGGCGCCGAAGGCCTGGACGACCGTCCACACCATGAAGGCGTAGAACAGGCCGAGGAAGCCGACCGCGAGGTAGGTGGCGCGGGGGACGGTGCGGCGTGGGTCGCGGGCCTCGGAGCGGTAGATGGCGGTGGACTCGAAGCCGCAGAAGGCGGCGAAGGCGAAGGCGAGGACGGCGCCGGTGCCGGGCGTCCAGGCGTGCTGCGGGGCGAAGGAGTCCAGGTGCAGGCCGTGGGCGCCGCCGCGGAGCAGGACGCCGCCGGCGAGCAGGACGAGGATGCCGGTCTCGGCGACGAGCAGGACGCCGAGCACCTTGGCGCCGAAGTCGATGGAGCGGTACCCCGCGAACCAGACCACGCCGACGGAGACCAGGGCGATCGGCTGCCAGGGCACGTCCAGGCCGAACAGGGCGTGCAGGGTGGTCCGGGTGCTGGTGGCGATCAGGCCGTACATGCCGATCTGCAGGCCGTTGTAGGCGAGCAGAGCGAGGATCGCGCCGGCGATGCCGGCCGGGCGGCCGAGGCCACGGGTGATGTAGGCGTAGAAGGCGCCGCCGTTGGAGACGTGCCGGCCCATGGTGGTGAAGCCGACGGCGAAGACCGCGAGCACGGCGCCCGCGATCAGGTAGGCGACCGGGGCGCCGATGCCGCCGATGGCCAGGGCGAACGGGGCGACGCCGGCCATCACGGTGAGCGGGGCGGCGGCGGAGACCACGAAGAAGGTGATGTCGCCGGTGCCGAGGCTGCCGGCTCTGAGCGTCTGGTCGGCCTGCGGCGGGGATGCCTGGGTGGTCACGGACATGGGGGTGCCCTTCGTACGGCGGCGGGGGAGCGGGGGACCGGCGTAAACCTAAAGGCTTTCGGTTTTCGGCACTGTAGACCGCGGCCGTAGCATCTGGGAAGACCTTCGAGCTGGGAGTACGGATGGGGCGGCCGAGCAAGGCCCTGCTGGACAAGGAGCGGATCGGCGCCACCGCGCTGGCGCTGGTCGACGAGCACGGCGACTTCAGCGTGCCGCAGATCGCCAAGCGGCTCGGCGTGCAGACCGCGTCCGTCTACCACCACGTGGAGGGCCGGGCAGGCGTGGTCGAGCTGCTCCGCGAACGGGTCGTCGCCGCCATCGACGCCTCCACGCTCGACCTGCGGCCCTGGGACACCGCCCTGGTCGCCTGGGCCCGCTCCTACCGGGCCGCCTTCGCCGCCCACCCCCGGACCATCCCGCTGCTGACGCTGTCACCCGTCCGGGAACCGCGCGTGTTGACGTACTACGAGCAGGCGGTCGGCGTGCTGGGCGAGGCCGGCTTCGCGCTGCCGGACGTCATGCCGGTGCTCACCGGGCTGGAGAACCTCGTCCTCGGCTCCGCCCTGGACCACGCCGCCCCCGAGACCATGTGGGAGGTCGGCGACGAGACCGCCACCCCCCGGCTCGCCGCCGCCCTCGCCGCCAGCCCCGCCCCGCGCGCCGACGCCGCCTTCGAGTTCGCGCTGGCCGGCTTCGTCGAGCACTGCCGCCGACTGCTCGCCGCCCCGCCCGCGGCATGACGACGGGGTGCGGCGCGCAGGTCGCGCACCGCACCCCGAAGGTGACGTGTCGTCAGGCCGCCGCCAGCACCTTGCCCGAGGGCTCCGTCTCCGGCGCGGCCGCCGGGACGGGCCGGCGCAGCCCCTTCAGCAGGATCACCAGACCGGCGGTGACCACCGTGCCGGCGGCGATCGCCACCAGGTAGAGCATCGGGCTGCCGATCAGCGGCAGCACCCAGATGCCGCCGTGCGGGGCCCGCAGCGTCGAACCGAAGGCCATCGTCAGGCCGCCCGCGACCATGCTGCCCGCAATCGCCGAGGGGATCACCCGCAGCGGGTCGGCCGCCGCGAACGGGATCGCGCCCTCGGTGATGAACGAGGCGCCGAGCACCCAGGCCGCCTTGCCGTTCTCCCGCTCCTCGCGGGTGAACAGCCGGCGCCGCACGGTGGTCGCCAGCGCCAGGCCCAGCGGCGGCGTCATCCCGGCCGCCATCACCGCGGCCATCACCTTCAGGCTGCCCGCGTCCGGCACCGAGCCCGCGGTCGTCAGCGCGCCGGCCGCGAAGGTGTACGCCACCTTGTTCAGCGGACCGCCCATGTCGAAGGCCATCATCGCGCCCAGCAGCAGGCCGAGCAGGATCGCGTTGGTGCCCGACAGGCCGTTCAGCCAGTCCGTCAGCGCCGACATCGCGGAAGCGATCGGCGAACCCAGCACCACGAACATCAGGAAGCCGACCACGGCCACCGACAGCAGCGGTATCACCACCACCGGCATGATCCCGGCGATCCCCCGCGGCACCTTCCAGCCGACCATCCAGCGCACCAGCAGGCCCGCGATCAGACCGGCGGCGATACCGCCCAGGAAGCCCGCGCCGACCGTCACCGAGACCGCGCCGCCGACGATGCCCGCGGCCAGTGCCGCCCGGTCCGCGATCGCGTACGCGATGAACCCGGCCAGGATCGGCACCAGGAAGCCGAACGCGGCCGCGCCGGTCTGGAAGAGCAGCGCCGCCCAGCTGTGCTGGGAGGCCCAGTCGAAGTGGCCGACCACCGACGGCGCCGAGGAGATCCGGTACCCGCCGAGCGCGAAGCCCAGCGCGATCAGCAGACCGCCCGCCGCGACGAACGGGATCATGTAGCTGACGCCCGTCATCAGGTAGCCGCGCAGCCGCCTCGCCCAGTGCTCCTGCCGCTGCGCCGGCACCGGGGCGGTCGCCGGCTCCGCGGTGCGGGCAGGGGCGGCCGCGGCCAGTGCCACGGCCTCGGCGACCAGCTCGTCCGCGCGGTTGACGCCCGCCTTCACTCCGACGTCCACCGTGGGCTTGCCGGCGAACCGGGCGCGGTCGCGGACCTCCACGTCGTGCGCGAGGATCACCGCGTCCGCGGCCGCGATCACCGCCGGGTCCAGCGGGGTCGAACCGGCCGAGCCCTGGGTCTCCACCCGGATGTCGGCGCCGGCCCGGGCGGCGGCCTGCTCCAGGGCCTGGGCGGCCATGTAGGTGTGCGCGATGCCGGTCGGGCAGGAGGTCACCGCGACCAGCCGCGGGCCCGCGGCGGCCGGCTTCGCGGCCTCGGGCGTGGCAGCCGGCTCCGGGGCCCCGGGCGCGGCAGGGGCGTCCTCGCCGTTGACCAGGGCGGCCACCGTGCCCGGGTCGGTCGCCGAGCGCAGCGCGCCGGTGAACTCCGGGTCCATCAGTCGGCGGGCCAGCGCGGCGAGGATCTGCAGATGGGCGTCGTCCGCGCCGTCCGGCGCGGCGATCAGGAAGACCAGGTCGGCCGGCCGTCCGTCCGGGGCGGCGAAGTCCAGGCCGCGGGTGCTGCGGCCGAACGCCAGGCTCGGCCGGGTGACGTGGGCCGAGCGGCAGTGCGGGATGCCGATCCCGTCACCCAGGCCGGTCGGCGCCTGCGCCTCGCGGGCGGCCACGTCGGCGAGGAAGCCGTCGAGGTCGGTGACCCGGCCGTCGGCGGCCAGCCGCTGGGCCAGGGCGCGGAGGGCCTCCGTCTTGTCGTCGGGGGCGAGGTAGAGATCCACGAGCGCAGGTGTGATCAGTCTGCCGTTGTCGCTCATCGTGTCGGTCCTTCACCAGTCGTGCATCGGTGCTGCGTGGTCGGTTCCTGCCCCCAGGTCCTTCCGGTCGGCCGCACGGCGGCCGGTGCGCGTCCGCGGCCCTCAGGGCCGCCCGTGGTTCAGCGACCCAACGGCAGCTCCCTCGGCATGTCGGCGGTCACCACGACGCCGTCCGGCTCCAGATCCGCCGGGATCGGCATCACGCTGCCGGGAAGCCGGACGGCCGCCGCACCGTGCGCCAGCGCGGAGGCCAGCGCCTTGGGGCCGCTGCCGCCCGCGCTCAGGAAGCCGGCCAGCGAGGCGTCGCCGGCGCCGACGTCGCTGCGGACCTCGTCCACCGGCGCCGTGCCGTACCAGGCGCCGTCATCGGCGACCAGCAGCATCCCGTCCGGGCCCAGGCTGGCCAGCACCTGCTGGGCGCCCAGCTCGCGCAGCCGGTGGGCCGCGTCCAGCGCCGCGCCGAGGGTCGCGACCGGCCGGCCGACCGCCTCGGCGAGCTCCTCCCGGTTGGGCTTGACCACGTCCGGGCCGGCCGCCAGCGAGGCGAGCAGGGCCGGGCCGGAGGTGTCCACCGCGATCCGTGCGCCACCCCGGTGCGCCTCGGCGACCAGCTCGGCGTACCAGGCGGGGGCGAGGCCGCGCGGCAGGCTGCCGCAGCAGGCCAGCCAGTCCACGTCCGCGCCGGCGGCCTGCCGGCGGACCGCGGCGAGCAGGGCCGCGGACTCCTCGGCGGACAGGTGCGGGCCGGGCGCGTTGACCTTGGTGAGCGGGCCGCCGCGCTCGACGATCGACACGTTGATCCGGGTGTCGCCGGCCACCGGGACGGCCGCCACGTCGATGTCCTGACGGTGCAGCAGCTCGGCCAGCAGCCGGCCGGGGGCACCGCCGAGCGGCAGTACGGCGGCGGTGCGGTGGCCGGCCGCGGTCAGCGCACGGGCCACGTTCACGCCCTTTCCGCCCGGGTCCAGCCGGTCCCCGGTGGCCCGGTTCACCTCGCCGCGGGCGAGCTCGGGCAGCTCGTAGGTGCGGTCGAGGCTGGGATTGGGGGTGACGGTGACGATCATGCGCGGATCACTTCCGGTCCGAGTAGTTCGATCTCTGCGGTCTGCCGGTCGGTCAGCCCGGTGTCGGTGACCAGGACGTCGACCTGCTCCAGCGAGCCGAACCGGGCGAAGTGCCGGGCCCCGTACTTGGAGGAGTCCGCGACCAGCACGATCCGGCGCGCCCCCGCGATCATCGCCCGCTTCACCGCGGCCTCGGCGAGGTCCGGCGTGGAGAGCCCGCCCTCCGGCGAGAAGCCGTTGGTGGCCACCACGGCCACGTCGGCGTGCACGTCGGCGAGCGCGCGCAGCGCCCAGTCGTCGACGGCCGCGTGGGTGCGGTGCCGGAGCCGGCCGCCGACCAGGTGCAGCGAGAGCGACGGGTGGTCGGCCAGGCGGGCCGCGACCGGCAGCGCGTTGGTGACCACGGTCAGCGTGCTGTCCGCGGGCAGCAGCGCCGCCAGCCGGGAGACGGTGGTGCCGGCGTCCAGCAGCACGCTGCCCTCGGCGGGCAGCAGGGCCAGCGCGGCCCTGGCGATCCGCTCCTTCTCGTCCGCGGCGGTGGAGTCCCGCTCGGCGAGCCCGGGCTCCAGGTGCAGCGCGCCGGCGGGCAGTGCCCCGCCGTGCACGCGGCGCAGCAGCCCGGCCCGGTCGAGGGTGCTGAGGTCGCGCCGGATGGTCTCCTGGGTGACGTTGAACTCCTCGGCGAGCGAGGGGACGTCGACGCGGCCCCTGCTCTGGGCGAGCTGCAGGATCTGCTGCTGACGCTCGGGAGCGTACATGTGGGATCGGGTCCGTTCATGTCTGTTTACGCCTGGTTGCCTCCGACGATACGCGGAAGCCCCGGAAAATCAAGAGTCCGAACATGTGGGATTTCTGCCCGATTGCGTTGACATGGCGAGCGAACCGGGCGTAAAACCAAATGAACGGCCCGGTGACGGGCGCGTAACCCACCCGACCGCCCGGTACCCGCGGCCCGCCCCCACCGCCGGTACCGGGCCTGCGGCCCCGTTCCGGCCCGCCCGCACCCCGACCGGACCCACCCGCGTGAACCCCACCCGCGTGAACCCCGAAGGACTCCCCATGCCCCAGCTCCAGGTCACCGTCGGCTCGCAGAGCGGCCTGCACGCCCGGCCCGCCTCCCTCTTCGTCCAGGCCGCCGCCCGGCAGAGCGTCAAGGTCGGCGTCGGCCGCCCCGGCCAGACCCCGGTGGACGCCCGCAGCCTGCTCTCCGTCCTCTCCCTCGCCGCCGGCCACGGCGACACCCTGGAACTCACCGCCGACGGCGACGAGACCGCCGCCCGGGCCGCCCTCGGCGAACTCGCCGCGCTGCTCGCCGACGACCTGGACGCCGTCCGGTGACCGGCGCACCCCTCACCGGCATCGGAGTCGGACGCGGCGTCGCCGCCGGGCCGGTCGCCAAGGCGGCCCCGGCCCCGGAGCTGCCGCCGCCCCGCCCGGTCACCGACCCGGCGGGCGAGACGGCAGCCGTCCGGGCCGCCCTCGCCGCGGTCGTCGCCGACCTGGAGGCCCGCGCCGCCCGGGCCGGCGGCACCGCGGCCGACGTCCTCACCGCACAGGCGATGATCGCCGCCGACCCGGTGCTCGCCGTCCGGGCCGCCGAACTCGTCGCCGCCGGCACCGACGGCCCGCACGCCGTCACCGCCGCCTACGAGGGCTTCCGGGGCGCGCTGCTCGCCGCAGGCGGCTACTTCGCCGAACGCGCCGCCGACCTCGACGACCTCCGTGACCGCGCAGTCGCGCGGCTGCTCGGACTGCCCCCGCCGGGCCTGCCCGACCCGGGGCACCCCTGCGTCCTCGTCGCCGACGACCTCGCGCCGGCCGACACCGCCGACCTCGACCCCGCCAAGGTGCTCGCCCTGGTCACCGTCCGCGGCGGCCCCACCAGCCACACCGCGATCCTCGCCAAGGCGCTCGGCCTGCCCGCCGTCGTCGGCTGCGCCGGTGCCGGCGCGCTGCGGGACGGGCAGAGCGTGCTCGTCCTCGCCGCGGACGGCACCGTCCACCCCGACCCGGCGCCCGAGGCCGTCCGGCGCGCGACCGAGGAGGACCGGGCCCGCCGGGCCCGCGCCGCCCGCAGCACCGGACCGGGCCGCACCGCCGACGGACACCCCGTCGCGCTGCTGGTCAACCTCGGTGCCGCGCACGAACTCGCCGCCGCGGCCGCCGCCGATTCCGAGGGCGTCGGCCTGTTCCGCACCGAGTTCCTCTACCTCGACCGCGAGCAGGCACCCGGCCTCGCGGAGCAGACCGCCGCCTACCGGGCCGTCTTCGAAGCCTTCGCCGGACGCCGCGTCACCGTCCGCACCCTGGACGCCGGCGCCGACAAACCGCTGCCCTTCGCCACCGCCGCCGACGAGGAGAACCCCGCGCTCGGCGTCCGCGGACTGCGCACCGCCACCCGCGACCCGCAGCTGCTGGAGACCCAGCTCGCCGCCGTCGCCGCGGCCGCCCGCGGCAGCGGCGCCGAGGTCCGGGTCATGGCGCCCATGGTGTCGCTGCCCGCCGAGGCCGCCGACTTCGCGGCGCGGGTGCGCGCCCACGGCCTCCCCCTCGCCGGGGCCATGGTGGAGGTGCCGGCCGCCGCACTGCGCGCCGACCGGCTCGCCGAGGCCTGCGACTTCCTCAGCATCGGCACCAACGACCTCGCCCAGTACACCTTCGCCGCCGACCGCACCCTCGGCGCCCTCGCCGATCTGCTCGACCCGTGGCAGCCCGCACTGCTCGACCTGGTCGCGGCCACCGCGCAGGGGGCCGCGCCGCACGGCGTGCCGGTCGGGGTGTGCGGCGAGGCCGCCGCCGACCCCGACCTCGCGCTCGTCCTCGTCGGCCTCGGCGTCACCGGACTCTCCGCGGCACCCGCCTGCCTCCCCGAGGTCCGGGCCGCCCTCGCCGGGCGCACCCTCGCGGACTGCCGACGGCTCGCCGCGATCGCGCGCAGCGCACCGGATGCGGTGACCGCGCGGGAGCGGGTGCGCGGGGCCCTGCGGGCGGCCGGGGGCTGACCCGGCCCGTCAGCCGCGCCACGCGGGGGCGGTGGCCAGGGCCCTGAGCTGGTCGACGGTGAGGGCTGGGGTGCCCGGCAGGAAGGTGCGGGCGTCGGGGCCGTTCCACTCGTCGACGGTCACCCGGGTGCCGTCCGGGTGGAGAGCCTCGGCGCCCCACTGCACCTCCGGGCCGTCCGTCCCGTCGGACTCCCGCTGGGCGCGGACCACCACGGAGGTGCCGTCCGCGGTGTGCGTCAGCTCCGGGCCGTGGCCGGACTCGAACGTCCTCCGCGGGTCGGACTGCTCGCCCTCCTGCCACTTCGGCTCCACGGTGACCGAGAGCCAGCTCGTCCGGCCGTCCAGGGTGACCTGCAGCCGCACCCGGCCCGGCATCGCGAGCCCGTCGGCCGGGCCCGCCACCGCGCCGTCCGGCAGCAGCTTCGTCACCGTGGCGAGCAGGGCGGACGGCGGCGGCGTGGACACCCCGGGCTTCGGCGGGTCGGTCACCCGGGCACCGTCGAACGTGACGTCCCAGACACCGCTCGTCGCCACCGCGACCGCCTGCTCGGGGGTGAGCGGGGGCTCAGGCCGCCCGTCCCGGTTGTAGGTGTCGACGCGCACCTGGCGCCCGTCCGGCCTGGTGTACGTCGCGACCAGGGTCTTGCCCATGCCGGGCTGCTCCGGCAGCAGCACGTTCACCATCAGCACCGAGCCGTCCGGCCGCACCGTGCGGCTGCAGCTCTGGGTCGCCCGCTCCGACGGGTCGAAGCAGTGCGCACCGCGCGAGGACTCGGTCACGGGCGTGGAGATCCGGTCGACGGAGAGGGTGATCTGCCCGCCGGTGTTCGCCGTCTCCAGGTCGACGACGGCGAACGGGCCGCCCTTCACCTCGCTCTCGTTCCCGGTGAAGCCCATGGCACTGGTGACCCGGCCGCTCGGCAGCAGCGAGACCAGGGCGTCGCGCATGTACTCCCCGCTGACCGAGGACCCGGGCTGGGCCGCCGGTGCGCGGTCGCCGTGCAGGGCCGGCAGCGAACCGGTGGCCAGCACGGCCGCGACCATCGCCGCGGCACCGGCCAGCACGCTGGCCCGGCGCCGCCGGCGGCGGCGCACACCGCGGGCCGCGGCACCCTGCGCGAAGGCCAGGGCGTTCGGCTCGGGGGCTAGGTCGGCCGCCGACCGCAGGACGGTGGTGAAGCTCTCCTCGACGGACATCGTCGTTCTCCGCATCCTTTCGTACTCTGGTCGTCGGTCAGGGGTGGACGAGCGCGTCGAGGTCATCGCCGAGCACCGTCCGCATCCGGGCCAGTGCCCGGCTGCTGCGCGAGCGCACCGTGCTCGGGCTGAGCCGCAGCACCGCCGCGGTCTCCTCCGCGCTGCGGTCCTCCCAGTAGCGGAGCACCAGCACCGCCCGGTCCTGGGGCGGCAGTTCGCCGAGCGCCTTCAGCAGCGTCACCCGTAGCGCCGGGTCCGGTGCGGCCTGCGCCGTCTCGGCGAAGGTGTCCGTCACGTGTTCGCTGCTGCTGCGCCGGCGCCGGTACGACAGGAAGGTGTTGACCAGGACGGTCTGCGCGTACCCTGCCGGGTTCGCCATCCGGGACACCTTGCGCCACCGGCCGAACAGCCGACCGAGCGTCTCCTGCGCCAGGTCCTCGGCGAGGTGTGCGTCACCACCGGTCAGCAGATAGGCCGTTCTGACCAGGTGGTGCCCCCTCGCCGCAGCAAAGTCGAGGAAGGCCGGCGGCTCGGTGGGCGCCGGGCGCGTCGTCGTTGTGCGGTCCATGACCTTCTAACGCGGTGGGGCGGGTTCCGCGTCCCACCGGATTCCGCACGGGTGGCCGGGCGAGCTGGCAGACTGGCGGTTCCGGCCGCGGGGGAGAGGAGCTGGCCAATGGCGGGGAGCGCTGCGGACGGTGCGGGCGAGAGCCCGGTCCGTCGTCAACTGTCCTTCGTGGAGGCGGAGGTGCGCGGCCAGCTGCGGATCCGCACCCGGCGCCGGGATGCCGACCGCAAGCGCGCCTTCGGTCTGCAGATCTCCACGGTCAGTCTCTCGGCGCTGATCACCGTGCTGCTCGGCGTGCAGGTGGGCGAGCCCACCCGGCGGTGGCTGTCCGACGTCGCGCTCGGCCTCGGCGCCGCGATCACCGTGCTCGCCGCCTGGCAGGCGTTCTTCTCGCACCGCGCCCTGTGGCTGCAGCGTTCCGACACCGTGCACCGGCTCGCCGCGCTGGAGCGCCGGCTCGCCTTCCACCGCACCGGCCTCACGGACGACGAGCCCGACCCGGCGCAGGTCGCGGAGTTCCTCGCCGCGTACGAGGAGATCGTCCAGGCCGACCACGACTCCTGGACGCGGGTGCGCAGCGCCTCCGACCCGCAGGTCGCCCTGCCGCCGGGGCCGGTGCTGCCCGCCGCCCGGCAGGAGCCGCCCGCCTGAGCGGCCCGCCCGGTCAGGCGGTGGCGCCGATCCGGGCCGCCAGGTGCTCGGGCAGCGGGTACGGCGTCTCGGCCGGGATCAGTGCGTCCGCGAGGTCGGTGCGCCCGTCGCGGACCAGTGCCCGGGCCTCGTGCGCGAGCGCGGTCGCGTCGGTGATCCCGAGGATCCACTCGTCCACGTAGTCGGCCACCACCCGCCCGGACAGGCCGAGTTGCAGCGCCCGGTGCTCCAACGCGCCGAGCCGGGTGGACCGTTCCGGATCCCACTGGACGCGGACCGGGCTGGTCGCCAGCTCGGCCCGCCACTCCTCGCGAGAGGCGTGGCAGCGCCGGTCGTGATGGCTGGGGCAGGCCAGCGCGAGCGCCTGCTCGAAGCCGGCCCGGCTGATCCGGACCGCCAACACCCGTTCCTGGCCCGGCTTGGACGCCCAGCCCGAGCGGTACATCATCCAGCGGAACGAGGGCTTGATCCAGGTCATCCGCTCCCGCTTGAACGGCGGGACGAACGTGCCCGCCGACAGGGCCGCCTCCGCGATCTCCACGCGGTACGCCTGGTAGACGACCAGGCTCCGCTCGTCGTGAGCGGCCCGGACGGCGCGGAACGGCAGGTCGGTCACTCGGACTCCAGAACTGTGCGCGGACATCCCGGCGAGCCTAGACACCGTGCCGCGACCGGTCATCCGATTTCCGCCCGCTGCGCCGGCGGGGTCGGCCACCGGGCCGGCCTCAGCGGGCCGCGGACCAGTGGGCCGGGCGGTCGAGGCCGGTCGGCAGGCGGGTGGCGGCGTCGCCGCGGGCGGCGTTGACCTGCGCCTGGGTGAGGAAGATCGCGCCGGTGAGGTCGGCGCCGCTCAGGTCGGCGTCCCGCAGGTCGGCCCCGATGAGGTCGGCGCTGCGCAGGTCGGCGCGGTTGAGGTCGGCGGCGATCAGGCAGGCGCCGCGGAGGTTGGCGCCGCGCAGGTTCGCCCCCTTGAGGCGGGCGCCGATCAGGTCGGCGCCGCGGTGGTTGCGGGTGCGGCCGGGCACCCCGGCGCGGACGAGTTCGCCGACCCGCAGCAGCAGGGTGTTGACCTCCTGGCGGACGGCCGGGACGTCCAGCGCGGTGATCTCCTCGGCGGTGCCGAGGGTGAGGCGCTCGGTCGCCTCGAAGGCGCGCCGCAGTTCGGGGTGGACGGGCCGGGCGGCGGGCAGGGAGAGGCCCTCGGCGAGGTAGTGCAGCAGCTCCTGGAGCTGCCGCAGCACCGGGAACACCGCGAACATCTGCCGGGCCGAGCCCGGGTTCTGCCGCCAGTCCTCGCCGCCGAAGGTGATCTGCGAGACCTTCTGCCCGGCGCCGAAGCACTCGAAGACGGTGCAGCCGCGGTAGCCCTTCTCGCGGAGCCGGGTGTGGATGCCGCAGCGGAAGTCGGCCTGCAGATTGCCGCAGGGGGTGCCCGCGTCCTTGGTGGAGGCGAAGTCCGAGGAGGCGGCGAACGGCAGGGCGACGCAGCACAGGCCGAAGCAGTGTGAGCAGTCGGACCGCAGGTCGGGGCGGTCCGTGGCGGGCACGGGGGCGGGCTGCCGGCTGGACAACGTGCGTCGTCTCCTCGGTATGGAGGTACTCGGTACCCGCCCATTGTCCCCGATCGGCCGGGCCGCCCGGATCACTCCCCGTCGAGGTACACCTGGAGCTGCTTGAGCTTGCCGGTGGTGGAGACGACGGCGGTGACGGGCTGCTTGCCGCCCACCCCGGCCTTGCGCGCGGCCAGGACGAACTTCTCCAGTTCGTCGAAGGTCAGGTTCTTCGAGGCTCCGCTGAACTTCATGAGACCTGTCATACCGTCATTGTGCGCGGGCCCCGGCGCGGGCGGCCGATGGCCGAGGCGCGTGTCGGGCGCGCACGTTGGGCCCGCGCGCCGGGGTTCACCGCCTGTACAGGGCGGAGAGCAGGGGCAGCTCGCGGGCCGTGGCCTGCGCGTCCTCGAAGTCCCAGCCGAAGACGATCTCCGGGTAGGCGATGGTGTAGCAGTCACCGGACAACTGCTCGCCGGTGGCGGCGAGGTGCGCGTCCCAGGCCAGGCCGAGGGTGCCCTCGCACTCCATCTCCTCGTACTCCGCGGCCGCCGCGCGGACGACCGGCAGCTCGGCGAGGCTGTCGGGCGAGGCGACGGCCCGCTCGAAGACCTCGCGTCCCCGGGTGATCAGCCAGCCGCGGAAGTAGTCGAAACCGTCGTCCGAGCAGCCGCCGTTGATCAGGTACGCGGCGCCCCACAGGTCGCCCCGGTAGGACTCCGCCATCAGGTCCCAGAGGAGCTGCTGGGCGGCGATGATCTCCTGCCGCGGGCGGGCGGCGAGGAGGGCGCTGGCCCGCTCGACGACGGCCTCGGCGTCGTCCGGGCCCGGCCTGCGGGCTTCTTCGATCACATCCCAGAACTGCTGCTTGTCCATGCCGCGGAGCATGCCCCATGCCTCTGACAGCCGGCGCCGGGCCCGCTCAACCGGCGTCCAGCGCGGACCGGATCAGGGCGGCCGTCCCGGCGGCGTGCTCCTCGTCCCGGTAGCGCGTCCGGGGCCAGAAGAAGCCGCGCAGGCCGTCCTTGGGATTGCGCGGCACCACGTGGACGTGCAGGTGCGGCACCGACTGGCTGATCCGGTTGTTCGCGGCGACGAAGCTGCCCGCCGCCGCCATCGCCGACTCCACGGCCGCGGCGATCCGCTGGACCCGGGCGAAGTACGGCCCGATCTCGTCCGGCAGCAGGTCGGTCAGGGTCGGCACGTGCCGCGGCGGCACCACCAGCACATGGCCGGGGAACAGCGGACGGTTGTCCAGGAAGGCCACCGCGGCCTCGTCCTCGAACACCCGGTGGGTGTCCGAACCACCGGCCACGACCTCGCAGAAGAGACAGCTCATGCCGGTGATTGAAGGGCATCCGACAGCCGGGCGGCGGCAGGGTCGACGGCGTGTCGCATCCGGTCGTACGCCGGGTCGACGGTGCCGAACAGGCGGTCCCACACGGTCGTGTAGAAACCGAAGTTCACGCCCGGGTCGAGATGGTGGCCGACGTGGAACATCGGCAGCGCCACCCAGCGGAAGAGCGGCCGCCGCCGCACCCGGGCCGGCAGCGGCTCCACCCCGAGGTGGCCGAGCAGCCCGAACGCCAGGTTGAGCAGCACGAACCCGCCGAGCGCGAGCGCCGACAGCTCCCACACCGTCAGGATCGTCAGCCACGCCCCGCCGAAGCCCATCACCTCCAGCGGGTGCAGCACGAACAGCGTGGAGGGCCGGGGATCCGGATAGCGGTGGTGCATCTCGTGCGCCAGCCGGTACAGCCGGCGGCGGTGCGCGATCCAGTGCCCCGCGTACGCCAGCGCGTCCATGACCAGGGTGAACGCCAGGAGTTCGAGCAGCACCCGCGGGCCGGTCGCGGCGGACAGGCTGATCCGGCCCGCCTTCCACAGCGCCCAGCCGGCCACCCCCACACCGCTGTTGAGCACGACCGCGACCACCGTCAGCGCGACCTCCGCGCCGGTCACCGGCCCGGGGACGGGTGCCACCCGCCGGTCGCCGTACCGCCGGACCAGCAGCTGCCCGGCGGCCACCGCCGCGGCGAGCAGCCCGACGTTGAACAGCAGCGCCCCCGCCACCACCTCGCCCGCGCCCAACCGGGCGGCCCACCCCAGGAATCCGTCCACCGCCCCAGCCTGCCACGTGCCCGGGACGCGCGGGAGCCTGTGAGCGGCGGTCACAGGATGATCGCCTGTCTGGTTGGCCGCCCGGCACCGGCACACGATGGCCCGGCCTGAATCCATCTGCCCGAGAAGGGCCTCCCGAAGGGTGTGAGGGCCGTGGCCAGTGTGTCCGCGTCGCCGCCGACCTCCGAAGCGCCGGCGCAGCCGTTCGACCGGCTGCGGTACGCCGGAGTCTTCCTGCTGCTGTTCCTGTTCGGCACCGAGACCTTCCTGGTCTCCCCGCTGCTGCCGACCATCGCCGACTCGATCCGGGTGAGCGAGGCCGCCGCGGCCTCCAGCGTCACCGCGTACGTCCTGGTGTACGCGGTCTTCGCGCCCTTCCTCGGGCTGCTCAGCGACCGGTTCGGACGGCGGCGCACACTGATCGCGGGGACGCTGCTCTTCGTGCTCTCCAACGCTGCCGCGGCACTCTCCACCGGGCTGACCCTGCTCGTCGTCTCCCGCGCCGTGGCCGGGCTCGCCGCCGCCGCGGCCGGACCGGCGATCTGGGCACACATCGCGGAGACCGCACCGGACGCCGTCCGCGGGCGCGCCCTCGGCCTCGGCATGGCCCTGTTCTCCGCCGGCCAGGTGATCGGGGTTCCGCTCGGCGGCTTCCTCGCCGGGCTGGCCGGCTGGCGCTCCGCCTTCTGGGCGCTCGCGGTCGGGACGGCGGCGGCCGTGCCGCTGCTGCTCAGGCAGGTCGGCGGCTCGGCGGTGCAGGGGCAGGCCGGCGGTGCGGTCCGGGCCGTGCTCGCGGGCTGGGCCGATCCGGCGCTGCGGCGGGCCCTGCTCGTCAACACCGTCTTCCACGCGGCCAACCTCGGCGCGTACACCTTCCTCGGGGCGGTGCTGGTGCAGCGGTTCGACCTCTCGGTGGAGGCGCTGGGCCTGGTCGGCGTGCTCGTCGGCGCCGGCAGCGTCGTCGGATCTCTCCTCGGCGGGCGGCTCGGGGACCGGGCGCGGGCCGCCGGACGGGACGACCTGCCGCTGCTGCCGCTCTGGGGCCTGCTGCTGGCGGCCGGCATCGGACTGGCCGTCGGCGGGCCCGGAATCGTCCTCGCACTCGCCGGCGTGACGGTGTGGTTCCTCGCCTCGGGCGGCTTCGTGACCGACCAGCAGACGCTGGCGGGGACGGTGGCGCCGGAGCTGCGGGCCACCTCCAGCGCCTGGCTGACCTCGACGATGTACGCGGGGACGGGGCTCGGCGCCTGGGCGGTCGGCTCCTTCGCGGACGTCGCGGTGGGGGCCGGCGCGGTCGGCGTCGGGCTGGCGGTCGTCGCGGCGGCCGGCGGGTGGCTGGTGACCGCGCGCCTGCAGCGGGCCTGACCGGGGCCTAGCCCGCGCTGCGGAGGGGGTGGTCGAGGAGCGCGGTCATGCGGGTGCGCGCGGCGGGGTCGGCGGGGGTGAAGAGGAGGACGAGGGCGGTCGGGTCGTCGACCGGGTGGAAGGACGACAGGGTCAGCCGGACGGGGCCGATGCCGGCCGGTTCGACGGTGACCGTGCGGGCCGTGAGCTCCGCCACGGAGTGGCATCCCCACCAGTGGCGGAGTTCCGGCGCGTCGGCGTCCAGGTGGCGGTAGACCTCGCCGGTGCGCGGGTCGGCGAGGGCGGGGCCGGCCTGGGCGCGGAAGTGCTGGAAGACGTTCATGGCGAGCGGCTCCCAGTCGTGCAGGACCTCGCGCAGCCGGCGGTCCGCGGCCATCAGCCACATGAGGTTGCGGCGGTCGGCGGGGACGGCCTCGGGCGGGCCCCAGAGCGCGGCCCAGGGGGTGTTCCAGCCGAGCAGGTCGAAGTGCCGGTCGAGCAGGACGGCGGGGCTGGTCGGCCAGGAGTCGAGGACGGGCTGGACGGCGGCGGCGAGCCGGTCCGGGCCGGTGTCGCCGCCCGGGGCGGCGGGCTCGTGGTAGCCGGCGAGCCGCATGGCGTGCCGCAGCCCCGCCGCGTCGAGGCGCAGCGCGCGGGCGACCGCCTCCAGGACCTGCCGGGAGGCGGTGACGCGGCCCTGCTCCAGCCAGGTGTACCAGGCGAGTCCCACGCCGGAGAGCGAGGCGACCTCCTCGCGGCGCAGCCCGGGGGTGCGGCGGCGGGCGGTGGCGGTGAGGCCGACGTCGGCGGGCTTGAGCAGTTCGCGGTGGGCGCGCAGGAAGGCGCCGAGTTCCTGGCTCGCGGCGGGAGTTGACACGGTGGGCTCCTCGGGCGGAGGTGGTGCGGTCGGGTCCAGCGTAGGCGCCGCCGGCCGGCCGTCGCGGGAGGTGCGGCGGTCGGCCGGCGGCCTGTTGACGGTGCGTCAGTGCGCGGTGAGCTGCCAGAGGCGGACGGGCATGTGGCTGACGTGGCCGAGCTGCCGCTGCCGCTGCCGGGCGGCCTCGCCGACGGCGCGGAAGAAGCCGGCGCGCAGGTCCGGCGGTGCGAGGCGGCTGTAGTAGTCGCCGAAGGTGGCGGCGTGGAAGTGCGCGTACTGTTCGGCGCTCTCCACGGTGACGACGGCGTCCCGCTCCCGGTGGCCGGCGACGGAGAGGTGCGGTCGCAGCACGCGGGCCAGGTCGTCGACGGTGCGGGTGCGGGTGGCGATCGGCAGCACGCCGGCCGCGGCGAACAGGCCGGGCACGTCCGCGCGTGCCGTGCCGAGGGCGACCAGGGCGTCGCGGACGATGTCGTCCTCGCCGCCGAGGCCGTGCTCGTCGCGGGCCGGGTGGTAGGTGGTGAGCAGGAACCGCCCGCCGGGGGCGAGGTGCCGGGCCGCCCAGGCGAAGATCCGCTCCTCGTGCGGGAACAGCCAGTGCAGGACGGAGGTCATGGTGACGGCGTCCGGCCGGTGCGGCAGTGGCTGCGGGTCGGTGAGGTCGGCCTGGTGCAGGGCGACCCGGGCGCCGTACGCGTGGAGGCGTTCGGCGGCCTCGGCGATCCGGTGCTCGGAGCGTTCCATGCCGACGGCGACCCGCAGCGAGGGGAAGCGTTCCAGGGCGGCCTGCAGCAGTTGGCCGATGCCGCTGCCGAGGTCGACCAGGGTCTGCGGCCCGTCGGGCAGGAGGTCGAGCACCCAGTCGCGGTCGTGGACCTGGCGGAGCCGGCTGGCGTCGGCGTACCCGGCGAGGGTGCGGGCCTGGATCTCGACGGCGGACGCGGTCACTGCTGGGCCTCCTGGGGGTTGTCGACGAGCCGTAGCAGCCGCGTGCGGGCGGCGCTCTGGTCGTAGCGCTTGAACAGGTTGATCCGGTTGCGGGCGAGGTCGCCGCGGTGCACGTACTCGTAGAGGTCCTGGCGCTGGCCGAAGCCGTCGCCGGTGAGCTCCCAGGCGAGCCGGAACAGTCGGGACTTGCGTTCCGCGTCGATGCCGCGGCCGCGCATGTACCGGTCGAGGTGCGGCCGCAGCCGGGGGTTGGCGAGGTCGCCGGCGGTGGGCTGCATCAGCAGGCCGGAGGCGCCGATCCGGCGGACGATCGC
Source organism: Kitasatospora sp. NPDC085879 (assembly GCF_040686255.1). Taxonomy (NCBI): domain Bacteria; kingdom Bacillati; phylum Actinomycetota; class Actinomycetes; order Kitasatosporales; family Streptomycetaceae; genus Kitasatospora; species Kitasatospora sp. NPDC085879. The sequence goes on from NZ_JBFBJZ010000001.1 coordinate 160,644, forward strand.
GACCGCCTCGGCAGCCACCTCGGCCGACCACACCCGGGAGGCGGCGGTGTCGCCGGGTGCGAACAGGCCGCCGTCGGTGACGCCGCCGCGGGCCTCGGCGGCGTCCAGGAAGTACTCGGTGAGCTCGGCGTACCCGGCGAGCCGGCCGAGGTCCTCCTGGACGTTGCGGAAGCCGTCCACGCCGATCGACTCGGCGACCAGCGTGGCGGTGGCGAGCAGGGCGCGCAGCCGCTCCCGGTAGCGGACGTGGCCGATGTACGCGCTCCAGGCGTTGATCCGGCCGAGGCCGACCCGGGCGAGGTCGGCGTCGCGGAGCAGCAGGACGCGGTCCCAGGGGACGAACACGTCGTCGAAGAACAGCATGGCGTCCTGCTCGTCGAAGCGGGCGCCGAGCGGATGGGCGTGGCCCCAGGGCGCGCTGCCGAGCGGCTCCCGGGCCAGGGTGACCAGGCCCGGGGTGTTCAGCGGCAGCGCGAACCAGACCACGAACTGCTCGCCGCGGCGCTGCGCGAACGAGGCCGACAGGTACACCAGCACCTCGTGGGCGAGCGGCGCCAGCGTGGTGAGCTGCTTCGCGCCGCGCACCACGATGCCCCGGTCGTTCTCCTCCAGCACCCGCAGCGCCAGTTCGGGCTCCTCCACCGGGTCGGCGGAGCGGTCGATCTGCGGGTCGCCGAGCGCGTGCGACAGGACGAGGTCGTTGGTCGCGCAGTGCCGGTACCAGGCCTCGGCGTTGGCGCCGAACCGCGGGTCGTTGCCGGCCAGCCGGTGCCGGAAGTCGTACACACCGACGGCGATCGAGGCCATGAAGGCGGGGGAGCGACCCTGCTGTCCGAGCGCCTCGGCGTGCCAGAACTCGGCGCTGCGCCGCTGCACCTGCAACTCCTCCGGGGTGCGCGGCGGTTGGTAGGCGCGCGCGAGCCTGAGGCCGGTCTCCGGGTCCTTCCAGGTGAGCAGCTCGCGGTGCTCGGGGTCGTGCTGCAGGTCGAGCAGGCGGGCGAGTTCGTCGGCGGCGGGCCGGAAGGCGGGGTGCTCGGCGGGGTTGCCGATCCGCTTGCCGTCGAGGTAGAGCTCGCGCCCGTCGTCGAGCTCGGCCCGGTACCGGTCGCCGGTGAGCAGGCCCCGCGCGGTGGCGGGGGTGTCGAGCAGGGTCATGCGCCAACTCCAGGTGAGGGATGGGCGAGTGTGCGGTACTGGCCGTCGTGGTAGAGCAGCGGTTCCCCGGGGACGGCGTCCGCGGCGGCGACCCTGCCGACCAGCAGGACGTGGTCGCCGCCGGGCAGGACGCCGTGCAGCCGGCAGTCGAACCAGGCGAGCGCGGCTTCGAGAACGGGTGCGCCGGTGGCCTCGGCGCGCATCGGCACGGCGGTGAACTCCCCGAGTGCCCGTCCCGCGCCCGGGGTGGCGAACCGCCGGGCCGCCGCGATCTGACGGTCGGTCAGGACGGAGAGCGCGAACCGGCCGCTGCCGCGGACCGCGGCCGCCAGCGGGCTGTGCCGGGTGACGGCCACGCTGACCAGCAGCGGGTCCAGCGAGAGGGTGCAGAACGAGGAGACCGTCTTGGCGAACACCTCCTCGCCGGAGCGGGTGGTGACCACCGCGACGCCGGTCGTCCAGCGGCGGGCGGCGGCCCGGAAGGCCTCGTCGAGGGCCGGCGCCGGGCGGGCGGGGGCGCTCATCGCAGCCCCACCCGGTAGGCGCGCAGCCACTCGTCGACCTGGACGAGGTGGTCCAGGCCGCCGACCGGGTTCGGTGCGGTGCGCGGGCTCGGCAGCGGCCACCCCTCGGCGAGGTGCCGGCGGACGAGTGCCCGGTCGACCAGGTCGAAGACCGGGGCGTTCGGGTCGGCGAGCAGGTCCCGGGCGCGGGCGGTGAGCACCTCGGTGTAGCGGACGGCCGGGGTCGACGGGTAGCCGCTCTTGGGCCGGTCGGTGACCTGCGGCGGCAGCAGGTCGCGGACGGCGTCCCGCAGCAGCCCCTTGGAACGGCCGCCGGGGGCCTTGAGCGCCCACGGCACGTTCCACAGGTACTCCACCAGCCGGTGGTCGCAGAACGGTACCCGAACCTCCAGGCCGACCGACATCGAGACCCGGTCGACCCGGTCCAGCAGCGGCGGCAGCCAGCGGGTCAGCGCCAGGTGGAACACCTCGCGCACCTTCGCGTCCGCGGGCGCCTCGCCCGGCAGTCGCGGCACCTCGGCGAGGGTGCGCCGGTACGCCTCCGCGGTGTACTCCCCGGGCCGGACCTCGGCGCGCACCTCGGGCCGCAGCAGCGCGGCCGGGGTGGTTCGGTCGTGCAGCCAGGGGAAGGTACCGGAGCCCAGCGCGGCCGGGTCGTGGAAGTACGGGTAGCCGCCGAAGATCTCGTCCGCGGCCTCGCCGGACAGCGCGACCGTCGAGCGCCGCCGCACCTCGCGGAAGAGCAGGTGCAGCGAGGCGTCCATCTCGCCCCAGCCGGGCCGGTCGCGGGCGCGGAGCACCGCCGCCCGGGCGTCCAGCAGGTCGTCGTCGGGGACGAGGACGGAGGTGTGCAGGGTGCCGATGTGCTCGGCGGCGGCCTGCACGTAGGGGGCGTCGCGGGTGGTGCGCCAGGCGTCCGGCGTGCGGTCGGCGCTGCCGGGGAAGTCCACCGAGAAGCTGGTGATCTTGCCCTGGCCGGCCCGCTCCCGGGCGGCGGCGGCCAGCGCGGTGATCGCGCTGGAGTCGACGCCGCCGGAGAGCAGGGTGCACAGCGGCACGTCGCTGACCAGCTGGCGTTCCACCGCGTCGGCCAGCAGCGCCCGCACCCGCTCGCGGGTGGCCTGCTCGCCGTCGTCGTGCGGCTGCGACTCCAGTGCCCACCAGCGCAGTTCGCGGGTGGAGCGCCGGGTGACGGCGACCAGGTGGCCGGGCCGCACCTCGTGCAGCCCGCGGAACAGGCCGTGCCCCGGCGTCGGCGCGGCGGGCAGCGCGAACAGCTCGGCGACGCCCGTGGCGTCGAGTTCGGCAGGCAGCAGCGGGTTCGCCAGCAGCGCCTTGGGCTCCGAGCCGAACAGCACCCCGGTGCGGTGGGCGTGCCAGTACAGCGGCTTGATGCCGAGGTGGTCCCGGACGAGCAGCAGCTCCTCGGTGCGGGCGTCCCACAGGGCGTACGCGAAGATGCCGTTGAAGCGGCGCGGCGCCTCGCGGCCCCACACGAGGTGGGCGCGGAGCACCACCTCGGTGTCCGAGCGGGTGCGGAACACCTGCCCGAGGGCTTCGAGTTCGCGGCGCAGCTCGCGGTGGTTGTACAGCTCGCCGTTGTAGCCGAGGACGACGCCGGGCGGGGCGGTGTCGGCCTGCGGCTGGGCGCCGCCGTCCAGGTCGATCACCGACAGCCGGCGGTGGCCGATCGCGGCGTGCCGGGACAGCCACAGGCCGTCCGCGTCCGGGCCGCGGCAGGCCAGGGTGGCGGTCATCTCCCGGAGCAGGCGCTCCTGGTGGCGCAGGTCGGTCTCCCAGTCGACCCAGCCGGTCACTCCGCACATCAGGACTCCCGGGTCTCGTCGGTCTGCTGGTCGGGGCGGGCGGCCTCCCAGCGGCAGCCGTGGCCGGTGGGGCCGCTGCGCAGCCGGTGCGCGGGGCGGTAGCCCTTGGCGCGGATGTTCGCGGACAGCGCCTCGGTGCAGTAGGTGCACGGGGAGGCGAGGGTGAGCCGGACGCCGCCGCGGCGGGCCTTCTCCCGGTAGTCCCAGATCGCGCAGTGCGTGATGGTCAGCGCCGCGCGGTCCGCGCCGGGCGGCTCGTCCTCGTCGAACTCGTAGTCGGAGCCGTAGAGTTCGGCCTGCCGGGCGATCCGGTGGATCGGGTCGGCGGCGCCCCGGCCGAGGTCGGGTTCCACCTCGCGGTGCACCTCGGCGTTGGACCGCGCCCAGTCCGCCAGCACCTGCTCGCCGTACCGGGCGACCAGGAAGCGCTCCATCAGCGCCTGCCCGCGGAAGAAGACCCGCTGCCACTCGGCGGCGGGCGCGGTGGCCGGGTCGGGCAGGTCGGCGAAGATCTCCGCCTGCAAGGCGAACCAGTCGGCCAGTTGCACCTCGTCGCCGCGGGAGACCAGGTACCGGGTGAGCCCGGCCTCGGCCTCGTGCAGGCGGCGGCGCCACAGGGCGGAGCGTTCGGCGTCCGGCATCGACCGGTACGGCGAGCGCTGCGGTTCGGGCCGGTGGCCGCCGTCCCGGTGCGCGGCCAGGACGGCCGTGGTGGCGGGCGGATGCGCCGGTGCCGGGCCGGCCCGGTCGCCGGTGTGTGCGATGGTGCCGTCGGACGCGTCGCTCATCGGGCTCTCCCTTCGGCCGGACGTGGCCTGAGACGTGGGGGCGTGGCGGCCTTCGGGCTCCGCCTCGCTCGTCGCCACGCTACGAAGCGCCGACGTGCCGTCAGAAGCCCCGAACGGAGCCGCCCCGGGCGACGATCGGCGGCGTCGATGTGCTCCGAAGGTCGCCCATCGTCCCCGCGTCCGTCGACCGGTCGCCCGTCGTCCCCGGACGCGCCGGAGGGCGGGCCCCGTGCGACGGGACCCGCCCTCCGGGCGGTGGTGCGGCGGGTGCTCAGCCGGCCAGGCCGTGCCGGTGCGCGTACAGCGCGGCGCGCAGCCGGTCGGAGTGGCCGGTCTTGCGCATCGCCTGCGTCAGGTGCTTCTTCACGGTGGCTTCCGCGAGGGCGAGTTCGCGCCCTATCTCGGCGTTGCTCAGCCCGAGCGCGAGCTTGGCGAGCACCTCCCGCTCCCGTGCGGTCAGCCCGACCTGCTGCGGCGGGGGCTCGGCCGGCTGCCCGGGCGGCCAGGCGGCGTGGCTGCGGGCCGCGGGCGGCGCCGGGAGGAACACCGAGCCGCCCGCGGCGGCGAGTTGGACGGCAGAGATGATCCGCTCCTCGGGCAGGTCGAGCGGGAAGCAGCCACTGGCGCCGGCCAGCAGGATCCGGCTCGCCTCGGCGGTGGACTCCGCCCGGCGCAGCAGCAGCACCCGCGCGTCCGGCGCGCCGTCGGGCCCGCGCAGCGCCGCCACCGCCGCCAGGTCCTCGCCGAGGCCGCCGCCGCGGCCCAGCAGCAGCACGTCGGGGCGGACCCGCCGGACCGCGGGCAGCGCGCGCAGCGGGTCGGCGGCCGAGCCGGCCACCGTCAGCCCGGGCACCGTGGACAGCACCGAGCGCAGCCCGGCCGCGGCCACCGGGTGCCGCTCCACCAGGAACACCCGGACGGTGTCCGGCCGGTGGCCGTCACCCGGGCACATCGGGTGGCCGCAGGGGCAGCCGGCGGCCGCCGCGCCCGGTCTGCCCGGCGGCTCCGGGGCGGGATCGGCGAGCAACTGGTGGCCGGCCAGCAGGTCGAGCGGATTGTCGATCTCGGCGTGCAGCGTGTCCACCGGTGCGGCGGCCGCGGCGCGCGGGGCCCGGCGGACCGGGTGCCGGCAGTTGCGCGGCCCGGTCGGCACGGCCAGCTGGGTCAGTGTTGCCATCGCGAACCCCCCTGGTCGGAGGGCGAGTCGGTGCGGTACGGCATGGCGGTGCGTCCCCTCGGAGGTGGCGGGCCGGCCGGACGGGCGCGGCACAACGGCGGGGAGCCGCCGACCGCGGCGGCCGACTCCGGGCAGGCGGAGACGGCGGGCGGGGGCGGATCCCGGAAGGAGGAGGGGCGCCGGCCGGGCGGCGGGCGGTCGCCGGGCGGTCAGCGCGGGACGCGGCGCGGACACAGCTCGTCGAAGCACCTGCGGTGCCACGAGCCGCCGATCCCGACATGAGTGAAGTCGGTCCGCCGATAAGCCATATGAGCACCCTAGGTCCGGCTCTCGCAGCAGGTCAAGGACAGGACGGGCCCCTGCCGGGCGGGGCAGCGGCAAACGGAGTCCCACCCGTCCCGGCACCGGCTCCTATGACCGGCGGTATCAGCATGAACTCCTGACTGGCTGTCCGCTCCGCCCGACCGCAACCTTCGTCACAGCGAACACCGCAGGCCCAGGCCGCGGGACCGGCCGCACCCTCGAACCGCCCCGGAAGGACACCCGCCATGCCCAGCCCGTCCGCCGTCCCGCGCGGCGCCCCGCCCCGGAGGGCCGGCGGGTGACCGGATTCCTGCTCCGCCGCCTGCTGCTGGCCGTCCCGACCCTGCTCGGCGTCACCGTCGTGGTCTTCGCCACCGTCGCCCTCGTCCCCGGCGACCCGGTGGCCGCCTTCCTCGGCCCCGGCGCACCCCCCGAGGCCCGTGCCGAACTCACCGCCCGCCTCGGCCTGGACCGCCCGCTGCCCGTCCAGTACCTCTCCTGGCTGCGGCACGCCCTCACCGGCGACCTCGGCACCTCGATCGCCGACCAGCGGCCGGTCGGCCGGCTGCTGCTCCCCGCGATCGGCCAGACCCTGACCCTCACCGCCGCCGCCTTCCTGCTCGTCCTCGTCGGCGGCGTCCTGCTCGGCGCCCTCGGCGCGCTCCGGCCGCGCGGCCCGCTCGGCCGGCTCTCCGGTGCCGCCTCCACCCTCGCGGTCTCCGCCCCGCAGTACTCGGTGGCGCTGGTGCTGATCGCCGTGGTCGCCGTCCGGCTGCGCTGGCTGCCCGCCGGCGGCACCCACGACGTGTTCGGCGACGGCGGCGCCGCCGACCTCGCCCGGCACCTGGTGCTGCCCGCCGTCGCCGCCGCCCTCGTCCCGCTCGGTCTCACCGCCCGGGTCTTCCGCGCCGCCCTCGGCACCGTCCTCGCCGGCGACCTCGCCGACGGACTGCGCGCCCGCGGCCTCTCCCGGGCCGCCGTCCTGCGGCACTGCGTGCACAACGCCTCGCCCGCCCTGCTCGCCATCGGCGGCCTGCAACTCGCCTACCTGCTGGAGGGGGTGGTCTTCGTGGAGACCCTGTTCGCCTGGCCCGGCCTCGGCCGGCTGCTGTACGACGCGCTCGCCGCCCGCGACCTGCCGCTCGTCCAGGGCGGGGTGCTGGTCGTCGCCACCGCCTTCGTCGGCGTCAACCTCCTCGTCGACACCGCGCACGCCGCCATCGACCCGCGGACGAGGACCTGACATGGCCCGCAGTCCGCTCCGGGACCCCGCCGTCGCCGTCCCCGCCGCACTCGCGCTGCTCGTCGTCCTCGTCGCCGCCGCCGCACCACTGCTCGCCCCGTACGACCCGACCGCCGGCCACCTGCAGGACCGCCTCCTCGACCCCGGCAGCCCCGGCCACCCGCTCGGCACCGACAGCCAGGGCCGCGACCTGCTCAGCCGGCTGATCTGGGCCGGCCGGGCCTCGCTCACCGGCGGCCTGGTGCCCGTCGCCGCCGCCACCGCCGCCGGCACCCTGCTCGGCATCACGGCCGGCCTCGGCGGCCGGATCCTCGAACAGGCACTGCTGCGCACCCTCGACGTGCTGTACGCCTTCCCCGGCGTGCTGCTCGCCATCGCCGTCGCCACCCTGCTGAGGCCCGGCCTCGGCGCGACCCTGCTCGCCCTCTCCGTGGTCCTCACCCCCGCCGTCGCCCGGGTCGCCTACACCGAGGTCCGGCGGATCCGCACCGCCGAGTACCTGGAGGCCGCCCGGGTCTCCGGCGCCGGCCCGCTCACCGTGGCCCTGCGCCAGGTCGTCCCGGTGGTCGCCCCGGTCGTCCTCGTTTACGCCTCCTCGCTGGTCGGCCTCGCCGTCGCCTACGCCGCCGGGCTCTCCTTCCTCGGGCTGGGCGTCACCCCGCCCACCCCTGAATGGGGCGCCATGCTCGACGAACTGCGGCCCGCCCTGTTCACCCACCCCTGGCCCGCGGTACTGCCCGGCCTGGCCGTGCTCGCCGTCTCGGTGGTGTTCACCACCCTGGGGGAGGGGCTGCGGCAGCGGATCGGCGACCGCGGCGCACTGCTGCCGGAGGCCGTCCGATGAGCCTGCTCCGCGTCGACGACCTCACCGTCACCTACCCCGGCGGCGTCCGGGCCGCCGACGGCGTCACCCTCGACCTCGCCGCCGGCGGCGCCCTCGTCCTGCTCGGCGAATCCGGCAGCGGCAAGACCACCGTCGCCCGCAGCATCCTAGGCCTGCCCGGCCGCGGCGCCGCCGTCACCGGACGCATCCGGCTCGCCGGCACCGACCTGCTCGGCCTCGACGAACGCGCCCTCGGCCGGATCCGCGGCCGCCGCATCGGCTACGTCCCGCAGGACCCTGCCGCCGTCCTCGACCCGCTGCGCCGGATCGGCCCGCAGATCACCGAGGTGCTGCGCCGCCACAAGGCCGCCGACTCCCGCCGGGCCGCCCGCGCCGACGCCCTCCGACTGCTCGCCACCGCCGGCGTCCCCGACCCCGAACGGGTCGCCCGCGCCCACCCGCACGAACTCTCCGGCGGTCTCCGCCAACGTGCCGCGATCGCCGTCGCCGTCTCCTGCGGCCCCGAACTGCTCATCGCCGACGAACCGACCACCGCCCTGGACGCCCTCGTCCGCAGCCGCATCCTCGACCTCTTCGGCACCCTCCGCACCGACTGCGGCATCGCCCTGCTGCTCGTCACCCACGACCTGGCGGCCGCCCGCCGGATCGGCGGCGAGGTCGCCGTCATGCAGGCCGGCCGCATCGTCGAACGCGGCCCCGCCACCCGCGTCCTCGACGACCCCGCCCACACCTTCACCGCGACCCTGGTCGCCGCCGACCCGGGAGCGCCCCGATGACCGCCACCACCGCCACCAGGAGAAGCCCGGCCCCCATGGGGCGTTCCCTTCCGGGTGGGGGCATCCCCGGGACGGTGGCCCGATGACCCGGCCCGCCGACGCCGCACGCACCGTCCCGCTGCTCCACATCGACAAAGTGACAAAGCACTTCGGCCCGCGCCTCGCGCTCGACGGCGTCGACCTCACCGTCCGCGCCGGGGAGACCGTCGGCCTGGTCGGCGAGTCCGGCTCCGGGAAGTCCACTCTCGCCCGGCTCGCCCTCGGCCTGCTCCGCCCGGACACCGGCACCGTCCGTTTCGCCGGCCAGGACCCGTCCAGGCTGCGCGGCCGCAGTGGCCGCGCCGTCCGCGCCGAGCTCCAGTTCGTCCCCCAGCACCCGCGCGGCTCCCTCAACCCCGCCCTGCGGTCCGGCGAGGCGGTGGCCTTCGCGCTGCGCCTGCACGGCACGCCGCGCCGCGAGCGGCCCGAGGCGGTGGCGGCGCTGTTCCACCAGGTCGGCCTGGATCCGGCTCTGGCCCGCCGCTTCCCGCGGGAGCTGTCCGGCGGGCAGGTGCAGCGGGTGGCGGTGGCACGGGCGTTGGCCACCGGACCCGACCTGGTGGTCTGCGACGAGCCGACGTCCGCCCTGGACCGCAGTGTGCAGGCCCGTCTGCTCGACCTGCTGACCGGGCTCCAGGAGGCCACCGGCCTCGCCTACCTGTTCATCTCGCACGACCTGGCCGTCGTCCGGCACGTGGCCCACCGGGTGCTCGTGCTGCGGAACGGCCGGGTGCTGGAGGAGGGCCCGGCCGCCGAACTGTGGTCCGCGCCGGCCCACCCGTACACCCGGGCCCTGCTGGAAGCCGCCACCGGCCGCCCCGCCACCCCCTGAACCGCCCACCACCCCCTGAACCGCCCGAGGTCCCCCGCACCGTCCGCACCACCGAACCGACCGAGGAAACACCATGACGAACAGTCACACGCACGCTCCCCGCTCCAGATCCGGCGCGCTGGCGGCCGCCGCCGTCCTGTTCGCCGCCGCCGGCTGCGCCTCCGGCACCACCGCGGGCGCGGGTGACGCGGCCGGCTCCGGCGGCCGCGGCGGCACCCTGGTGATCGGCGCCACCGGCAAGCTGCCCAACCCGGACACCGTGATCGGCGGCGCCGGCTTCGAGGGCAAGCGCCTCGTCAGCTTCCAGATCTACGAGGGCCTCACCCGCTACGAGCTGCTGAAGGACACCGACCGGCCGCCCGCGGTCACCGGTGCCCTGGCCGAGTCCTGGCAGGTCGCCGCGGACGCGAAGACCTGGACCTTCACCCTCCGCAAGGGCGTCAGCTTCCAGGACGGCACCCCCTTCGACGCGGACGCCGTCGTCTTCAACCTCGACCGCTACCTGAACAAGCAGAGCCCCGAGTACACCGACGCGCTCGGCGCCGCGGCGAAGGAGTACGCCGGCGACATCGTCTCCTACCGGAAGACCGACGCCGACCACGTCGAACTCGTCACCAAGGAGCCCAACGGCCACTTCCCGGAGGACCTGGCGCACGTGCTGATCGCCAGCCCGACCGCCGTCAAGAAGACCGGCTCGGCGAACTTCTCCCAGCACCCGGTCGGCACCGGCCCGTTCACGTTCGCCTCGCAGAGCGAGGGCAAGGAGATCGAACTCGTCGCCAACAGGTCGTACTGGCGCGGCGCCCCCGAACTCGACCGGCTGATCGTCAAGTCCCTGCCGGACGACGCCGCCCGCACCGCCGCGCTGCGCTCCGGCGGCGTCAACTGGATCGAGTACCCGAACCCGGACGACATCGACAGTCTCAAGGCCGACGGGGTGCGGATCGCCACCAACAGCTACGACCACCTCTGGTACTGGATCCTGGACACCGCCAAGGCGCCGTGGAACGACCCGCGGGTGCGGCGGGCCGCCAACTACGCGATCGACCGCAGGGCGATCGCCGAGAAGCTGCTGCACGGCACCGCCGACCCGGCCTTCCAGGCCGCACCCCGCGCCACCGCCGCCTACGACCCGGCCGGCGACGTGTACTCCTACGACCCCGCCAAGGCCAAGCAGTTGCTCGCCGAGGCCGGTCTCGCCGGCGGCTTCGCCACCTCGGTGACGGTGCCGACCGGCGGCTCCGGCAACCTGCTGCCGGTACCGATCGCCGAGGCGATCCAGCGCGACCTCGCCGCCGTCGGCATCAAGGTGGAGCTGCGCACCACGGACTGGTCCACCCTGATCAGTGCCGAGGCGAAGGGCCAGGTCGCCCTGGGGTCCGACGCGATCGCGCAGTCCACCACGCTGTTCCAGTCCGAGGCGCTGCTGCCGCTCTTCATCGGCTCCAAGAGCCCGTTCTGGACGGGCCACTACGCCAACCCGCAGGTCGACGCGCTGCTGGCGACCGCGTCCGCCTCGCCGGACCAGCCGAAGCGGCAGGCCGACCACCGCAAGGCGCTCTCCCTGGTGACCCAGGACGCGCCCTGGCTGTTCGTGGTCAACGACCGCAACCCGCGGGCGCTCTCGCCCAAGGTCGACGGCCTCGTCCAGCCGCAGTCCTGGTTCCTCGACCTCACCACCGTCCGGGTCCGCCCCTGACCGGGCCCGTCCACAGCACCGAACCGCCCCAGGAAGGACGTCCACCGCCATGACCGCCCCGTACCCACCGCACGGCCACACCCCGGCCGCACCGCCGAAGTGGGGCATCACCCTGCCGCTGCCGGGACTCACCATCGACCGGCACCGCTTCCTCGTCGAACGGCTCCCCGACCTCGGCTACACCGACGTCTGGAGCGCGGAGGGCGGCGGCACCGACGCCTTCACCCCGCTGGCCGCCACCGCCGCGTGGTCCCCGGGTCTGCGCATCGCCACCGGCATCGTCCCGGTGCACACCCGGGGGCCCGCGGTGCTCGCCCAGACCGCCGCCACCCTCGCCCAACTCGCCCCCGGCCGGGTCCTGCTGGGCATCGGCGCGTCCGTCCCGGCGCATGTCACCGACATCAACGGCATCCCCTTCGACGAGCCGTTCAAGCGCACCCGGGACGTGCTCCGCTTCGTCACCCGGGCCCTGCGCGGCGAGCACATCGCCGGGGACTTCGACACCTTCTCCATCACCGGCTACCGGCTGCCGCACCCGCCGGCCGAACCGGTCAAGGTCATCCTGGGCGCGCTCCGCCCCGGCATGCTCCGGCTCGGCTTCACCGAGGGGGACGGCGCCATCACCAACCTGCTGTTCCCCAAGGACCTGCCCACCGTGCTGAACGCCGTCGGCCCGCAGCCGCCCGGCAAGGAGCTCGTCGTCAAGGTCTTCGTCTGCCCCACCGAGGACACCGACTACGCCCACCGGGCCAGCCGCCCGTTCCTCGCGTGGATCCTCAACCGCGAGCCGTACCGCAAGTTCCACGAGTGGCTCGGCAACGGCGAGCTGCTCGCCGAGACCCACGAACGCTGGGCGGCCGGCGACCCCGACGGCGCCCAGAAGGCGCTGCCCGACGAGGCCGTGGACGGTCTGTTCATCAGCGGCTCGCCCGAGGAGTGCCGCGAACGCATCCTGCAGTACCACCTGCCCGGCGTCACCACCATCCAGCTGTACGTCTCGCTGCCGCCCGAGGTCTTCGTCAGCCGGGCCCGCCTGCTCGACACCCTCGCCCGTCTCGGCCCCGCGGCCGGGTAGTCCCGATCCGAGGAGGTCCCACCGATGGAACTGGAGATCCGCGGCGGCGTCCGGTCCGCCCCCGTCACCGGCCGCACCCCGCAGGAGCGGCAGGCGCTGCGCCACGCCCCCGACCCGAGGGACCGCACCGCCGACCCGGCGCACGTCGCCCGCACCGCCCGCGAACTGGAGGAGGACGGACTGGACTCCGCCCTGGTCGTGCAGTCCAGCTCGTGGCCCGACCCGTGGCTGGTGGCGGGCTGGGCGCTCGCCGCGACGGACCGGCTGCGGGTCGCCGTCGCCCACCGCGTCGGCACCACCGCCCCGACCGCCGCCGCCCGCGCCCTCGCCACCCTGGACCGGCTCTCCGGCGGCCGTGCGGCGGCCCACGTCATCGTCGGCTCCAGCGACCTGGACGTCGCCCGCGACGGCGACCTGCTCGGCAAGGCCGACCGCTACCGCCGGGCCGGCGAGTACCTGGAGGTGTTCCGGCGCTACCTCGCGGCCGACCGGGACATCGACTTCGACGGCGAGTTCTACCGGGTGCACGGCGCCCGGCCCGGCCTGCGCCCCGACCCGGGCGGCGAACTGCTCTCCTTCGGCGGCTCCTCCCCGGAGGGCCTCGCCCTCGCCGCCCGGTACGCCGACGTCTACGCGGTGGGACCGCTGCCGCTGCCCGACACCCGCCGCCGGATCGCCGAGGCCCGCGCCGCCGCGGCCGAGCACGGCCGCACCCTGCGGATCTGGCGGCACGTCACCGTCGTCCTCGACGACACCGACGAGGCCGCCCGCGAGCGGGTCCGCCGCCTGCGTCGCGACGCCCTGCGGCTCACCGCCGGCCCCTGCGCCCACCGCTTCGCCGAGGCCGTCCAGCTCGACCGGGACCGCGAACGCGGCCGGTCCGACCCCCGGCACGGCCCCGACCAGGTCGCCGCCTACGTCCGCCGGTCGCTCGCCGCCGCCTACACCGGCTCCCCGGACACCGTCGCCGACCGCATCGGCCTGCTCCGCTCGGCGGGCGTGGACATCGTCCAGCTCGACCTCCCCACCGAGACCGACCACGACCGGGAACTTCGCCGCGCCCTGGTGGCCCGGCTCCGCCGCGGCAGCCGCGTCCCGGCCGCCCGCCGCGGCTGGTAGCCCGCCCTCTCGTCCCCGGAAGGACCCCGTGACAGGCTCCGTGCACCACCCCGCCGGGCGGATCGTCGTCAGCGGGTCGATCGCCACCGACCACCTGATGGTCTTCCCGGGGTCGATCACCGACCAGCTGCTGCCCGACCGCCTCGACCGGGTCTCGCTCTCCTTCCTGGTGGAGGGGCTGGAGGTGCGGCGCGGCGGGGTGGGCGCCAACATCGCCCTCGGCCTCGGCCGGCTGGGGCTCGCCCCGGTGCTGGTCGGCGCCGCCGGCGCGGACCACGGCGAGTACGACGCCTGGCTGCGAGCCAACGGCGTCGACACCACCGGGGTGCTGACCGTGCCGGACCTCCTCACCGCCCGGTTCCTGTGCACCACCGACCGGGACCAGAACCAGATCGCCTCCTTCTACCCGGGGGCGATGGCCCGTGCCACGGACGTCGACCTCGCCGGGGTGCTCGCCCGGACCGGCCCCGCCCGGCTCGTCCTGATCGGCCCGGACGACCCGGCGGCCATGCAGCACCGGACGCAGGAGTGCCGGGACGCGGGCATCCCGTTCGCGGCGGACCCGTCCCAGCAGCTCGCCCGGCTCTCCGCCGAGGAGGCCGTTCACCTCGTCACGGGCGCCGACCTGCTGTTCACCAACGCCTACGAGCGGGAACTGCTGCTGCACCGCACCGGGCTGACCGAGGCCCAGGTCCTCGACCGGGTCGGCAGCTGGATCACCACACTGGGGGCCGACGGCGTCCGCATCGAGCGCCGCGGTAAGCCGCCCGTCGAGACCGTCCCGCCGCCCGAGCGGGCCAAGGCCGATCCCACCGGCGTCGGCGACGCCTTCCGGGCCGGCTTCCTGGCCGCAACGGTGTGGCAGCTGCCCGTGCTCACCGCCGCCCGGGTCGGCTGCCAGCTCGCCACCCTCGTCCTGGAGACCGTAGGCACCCAGGAGTACCCCTTCGACCCGGCCGACTTCCTGCGCCGGCTCGCCGACGCCTACGGGCCTGCGACGGCCGGGGCCGTCCGGCCGCACCTGCCGGCCCGTTCCGCGGTACGCTCGAAAAGTAATCCAGCGCCCACCGGTCCTTCCTCGAACAGCTCGACCGCAGCGGCCGGAACATGACCCTGTCGCTCGAGGTTGTGCCGCTTCCGGCGCAAGTCGCGACCCGTCGGATTCGACGAGTTCAGTGAGCCGAGATCAATTCCCATGGACCTCAACACCATCACCGAAGTCGTGCGACGGCCAGCCGACCGTCCGGGCGCGGACTGGCGCGAGGGCGACGCCTGGCTCGCCGGCGGAACATGGCTGTACTCCGTGGAGCAGCCGCACCTCAGCCGCCTGATCGACCTGACGTCGTTACGCTGGGATCCGCTCGTCCCGAGCGACACGGGTCTCGCCATCGGCGCAACGTGCACCGTCCGTGACCTCCATGCCTTCGAGCCGCCCGGCGACTGGACCGCCGGCCCCCTCCTGGCGACGAGCTGTGAAGCGTTCCTGTCCTCGTTCAAGGTCTGGAACTCGGCGACCGTCGGCGGCAACATCTGCATGTCGCTGCCGGCCGGCCCGATGATCACGCTGACGGTCGCACTCGAGGCGACGTACGAACTGTGGGCTCCCGACGGGTCGGTGCGCACCGTCGACGCCCACGACTTCGTCACCGGCAACAACCGGAACATCCTCGGGCCGGGGGAAATCCTGCGGCGCATCGACATTCCCGCGCGCGCCCTGAGGAAACGGACCGCGCACCGCCGCTTCTCGCTGACCCGCCTCGGCCGTTCGACGGTCTTCCTCATCGGCACCCGGACGCCGGGGACGAGCGACCTGGTGCTCACCGTCACCGCCGGCACCACGCGGCCCGTGCGCCTGGCCTTCGACACCACGCCCGACGCCGACACGCTGCGGCGCAGCGTCGACGCGATCCCCGCCGGCGTCTGGTTCGCGGACCCCAACGGGACCCCCGACCACCGCCGCCACCTGACACAGCATTTCGCCGAAGAGATTCGCCGCGAACTCACAGCCGGGGGCCCGGCATGACCTACATCGTGAACGGCAGGGGCTTCGAGGAGGAACCGGCCCCCGGCCAGTGCCTTCGCACCTTCCTCCGGCAACTCGGCCACCACGGCGTCAAAAAGGGCTGTGACGCGGGTGATTGCGGCGCCTGCACGGTGTGGCTGGACGGCAGTCCGGTGCACAGCTGCATCACCCCAGCCTTCCGTGCGGAGGGCCGTGAGGTGACGACGATCGAGGGTCTCGGATCACCGGGGAACCTGCATCCGATGCAGCGCCGGTTCCGTGATGCCCCGGGTTTCCAGTGCGGTTTCTGCACCGCAGGGATGATCATGACGTCCGCCACCTTCACCGAGGCCCAGAAGGAGGACCTGCCGAGGGCGTTGAAGGGCAATCTCTGCCGCTGCACGGGCTATCGGGCGATCGAGGACGCCGTGCGGGGCGTCGCCGGCGTGGAGACGGCCGTGCCCGGAAAGGCCGTCGGGACGAGCGTCGGTGCGCCGGCGGCCAACGACGTGGTGACCGGTCGCGCCGAGTTCACGATGGACACGCACATCGACGGCATGCTGCACCTCAAGGTCCTGCACTCACCGCATGCGCACGCCCGGATCGTCTCGATCGACAAGACCGCCGCACTCGCCGTCCCCGGAGTGCAGCGGGTCTACACCTGGGAGGACGTGCCGCGCAAGCGCTTCACCACGGCGATCCACACCGACCATCTCGTCGATCCGGACGACACCTTCGTCCTCGACGACACGGTGCGCTTCGTCGGCCAACGCGTCGTCGCCGTCCTGGCCGACACGGTCGCGGCGGCGGAGGAGGGCTGCCGGAGGGTGGTCGTCGACTACGAGCCCCTGCCGGCGGTGTTCGACCCCGAGGAGGCCATGGCCGAGGGGGCGCCGCAGCTGCACGGCACGGCGGATCCCTTCGTCCGCGATCCCGTCCACAACATCCTGCTCGAGCTCCATTCGCACATCGGTGACGTCGACGCGGGGTTCGCCGAGGCCGACGTGATCCACGAGGGCACGTACTTCTCACCGCGGGTGCAGCACGCGCATCTCGAGACCCACGGATCGATCGCCTGGATGGAGGACGGCCGCCTGAACGTCCGTACCAGTTCGCAGTCGCCCTCCATCGCGAAGGTCAAACTCGCCTACCTCTTCGCCTTGCGGCCGGACCAGCTCCGGGTGTTCTGCCGACGCGTGGGCGGTGGCTTCGGCGGCAAACAGGAGGTGATCTCGGAGGATCTGGTCGCGCTCGCCACCCTGGACACCGGCCGGCCGGTCTGCTTCGAGTACACCCGCGAGGAGGAGTTCACCACCGCTTCGCCCAGGCATCCGATGACGTTGACGGTCAGGCTCGGTGCGAAGGCGGACGGAACACTCACGGCTTTCCAGGTCCGCAACGTGTCGAACACCGGCGCCTACGGCAACCACGGCGGCGAGACGCTGTTCGCGGGGGGTGCGGCCGTCATGATCTACCGCTGCCCCAACAAGAAGTACGACGCCTTCTCCGTCTACACGAACACCGTTCCGAGCGGGGCCCTGCGCGGCTACGGAATGACGCAGCCGGCGTTCGCCGTGGAGTCGGCGATGGACGAGCTGGCCCGCGCGTTGCACATCGACCCGCTCGAACTGCGGCGGCGCAACATCGTGCGCCCGGGCGATCCGCTCGTCGCCCTGCACGACGGCCCCGACGACGTGATGTTCACCGAGGACGGACTCGGGAGGTGCATCGATCTGGTGGCCGACGCCCTGGCCCGTACGGCCGACGGGCCGCCGCCCGGTCCGGGGTGGCTCGTCGGGACGGGCGTGGCGAGTTCGCTGCACGAGACCGCGCCCCCGACCGACCACGTCTCGGAGGCCTGGGTCACGCTCGGCGACGACCTCGTCTACCAGCTGGCGGTCGGGACGGTCGAGTTCGGCGAGGGCACCTCGACCGCCCATGTACAGATCGCGGCCGACCAGTTGGGCACGACACCGTCGCGGATCCGCCTGGTCCAGTCCGACACCGACCGCACGGGGTTCGACACCGGCGCCTTCGCGAGCGCCGGCCTCTTCGTGGCGGGCAACGCGGTACTGCGGGCGGCCGGCGCCGTGCGCGACCGCATCCTGGAGTTCGCCGCCGCGTACACGGGCGTCCACCTCGTCCTGTGCTCGATGGACGACGACGGTGTCGTCTGCGGCGACCGGCGGGTGTCGTTGGCCGAGCTCGTCGCACTGGCCAGGGCGCGCGGGATCCGCTTCACCGCCGCCCGCAAGGCCTACGGGTCGCCCCGGAGCGTCACCTCCAACACGCAGGGGTTCCGGATCGCCGTTCACCGGGTGACGGGCGAGATCCGGGTCCTCTACAGCGTCCAGGCGACCGATGCCGCCGTGGTGATCAACCCCGCACAGGTCCGCGGGCAGGTGGAAGGCGGTGTCGCCCAGGGAATCGGCTTCGCGCTGACCGAGAACCACCACGTCGACGCCGACGGAGTCATGGTCAACCCGAACTTCCGCAACTACCGCATCCCCACGTACGCCGACGTCCCCCGCACCGACGTGCTCCTGGTGGAGTCGTCGGACTCCTTCGGGCCCATGAGGTCCAAGGGGATGGCGGAGTGCTGCATCAACCCGGTGGCCCCGGCGCTGGCGAACGCGCTCCACGACGCCACGGGCGTCCGCCACCGCGCGCTGCCGCTGACCCCGGAACGGATCTACGGCCGGCTCGCCGAGAGCAGGTCGGCGCCGACGGGCCGAGCGTCATGAGCATCGAAGAGCGCAACGGCGCCACGGCAACGGCCATCATCGGCCAGAAGGTCCGGCCCGGACGGGACCGGGAGTACGCGACGTGGCAGCTGGACGTCAACAGTGCCGCCGCCGACTACGCCGGGTACCTCGGCGCCGAGATCTCCCCGCCGACACCCCTGCAGCCCGACTGGGTCGTCGTGTACCGGTTCGACTCGATCGCCCACCTGCAGGCGTGGATCAACAGCGCCACCCGGCAGACGATGCTCGACGTCGGCCGCGGCTATTTCGACGGTCCCGCCACCCAGCAGGTGGTCAGTGGCGGCACCAGGCCGCCGGATCCGCTGGTGACCATGGTGGTCACCCACCGCGTCCACCCCAACCACATCGACGACTTCCTCGCCTGGCAGCACCGCATGAGCCAGGAGGAGAGCACCTTCGAGGGCTACCGCGGCACCGAGCTCTTCCGCCCGATCGAGGGGCTGCAGGAGGAATGGACCACGCTCTACCGGTTCGACAACGCCGAGCACCTCGACGCCTGGCTGACGTCGGCCGAACGGCGGGAGATCCTCGCCGAGGGCAGGAAGTTCAACGAGTACAAACTGCACACGATCGACAACTCGTTCGGCAGCTGGTTCGCCTTCGACGAGAACGGCAGGGAAGCGCCGCCGCCCTCGGAGGCCAAGACCGCCCTCGCGGTCTGGGTCGGCCTCTACCCCACTGTGGTGCTGCTGACGCTCGCCCTGTCGCCGCTGCACATGCCGCTCTGGCTCGGGCTGCTCGTGGGCAACCTGCTGTCGAGCTTCATCATGACCTTCCTCACGATGCCGTACTACGTGAACCGGCTGCTCAAACGGTGGCTGCGGCCGAGGCCCGACGAGCCGGTGGCGAGGACCAACCTCGTCGGCCTCGGCGTCGTCGCCGCGGCGACCGTGTTCTGGGTCGTGGTCTTCTTCCTCGTCACGACCCAGTTCTGGACGCTGCCCTGACCTGCTGGGCGGTGGTCCGCGGCGCCTGCGCGCGCACCCGCTCCGGTGTGGGGAAGGCCCGTTCGGGAGCGGGTGTCCGGCGTCCGCGCCCGGCCAGCCGGCAGCCCAGGCAGTCCGGGTGCCCGCGCCCGGCTTCGGGGTCGCGCAGCCGCCAGTCCCGGCGTCCGTGCGGGCGCGGGCCGGTGGCCTTGCCCCAGCCCGCCAGGTGCAGCAGCCAGGTGGTGAGGGCGGCGGCGGGCAGCATCGCGAGGCCCAGCAGGAGCCCGGTCGCCGAGCCGGCCGCGAAGGCGGTGCCGGCCACCGCCGTGCCGGCGACGGCGAGCAGCGAGCCCGTCCAGCCGGCGACGGTGTGCCCCATGTCGTGGTCGCCGTGTGCGCTCATGTCTCCTCGTTTGGTGTGATGGTGCCGTCGCCGCAGGCCCGCGGGGACGACGTCTATCTCGCGACCTTTTATCTCACGAGCTAAGTAACTTAGATGCTAAGGAGACTGTCCTTGGAAGGCAAGCCGCGCCCGGCAGCGACCCCCGAACAGGCCCTGCGGGCGATGGACCGGATGATCGCCCTCGCCCACTTCGGGCAGCAGGACCTCGCGGCCCGGCTCGGCCTCAACACCACCGACCTGACCTGCATCGGCTTCCTCATCGAGGCGGAGCTGGCGGGCGACTCGCTCGCCGCCGGCGACCTCGCCGAACGGGCCAACCTCACCACCGGGGCCGTCACCGGCGTCCTCAACCGCCTGGAGAAGGCGGGCTATGCGCGCCGCGCGCCCGACCCGGACGACCGGCGCAAGGTCAGGATCGCGATGGACCCCTCGGCCCAGCAGCGGATCATGGAGGCCTACGGGCCGTTCTACGCCCGCCTCGGCGCCCTCTTCGCCGACTACGGCCCGGACGAGGTCGCGGTGCTGGCCGACTGGTTCACCCGGGCCCGGTCGCTGATGCAGGAGTCCCTGGAGGAGATCCGCGCCGGCCTGTGACCCGGCGTCCGGGCGCGCGCCGCCTCCGGGGAGAAACCGGTGGCGCTCCGCGCGGGCGCCCCTTCTACGCTGTACAGGCCTTGTACGCCGTAGAAGAGTGGAGCCGGGAATGACCGATCCCCAACGCCGCCCGGACCGATGGGTGATCCTCGCCGTCATCTGTCTGGCACAGCTCGTCGTGATCCTCGACAACACCATCCTCAACGTCGCCGTGCCCTCCCTCACCAAGGAACTCGGCGCCACCACCTCCCAGACCCAGTGGGTCATCGGCGCCTACTCGCTGGCCCAGGCCGGCCTGCTGATCGCCGCCGGCGGCCTCGCCGACCGGTACGGCCGCAAGAGGGTCCAGATGATCGGCCTCGCCCTGTTCGGCGTCGGTTCGCTCGCCGCCGCCCTCGCCTCCGACCCCGGCGAGCTGATCGCGGCCCGCGCCGGCATGGGCGTCGGCGGCAGCCTGCTGCTCGCCACCAGCCTCGCCATCGTCGTCCGCACCTTCGACGCCGACGAGCAGCCCAAGGCCATCGCCGCCTGGACGGCCGTCGCCTCGCTCGGCGTCGCCCTCGGCCCGGTCATCGGCGGCCTGCTGCTGAACCACTTCTGGTGGGGCTCCACCTTCCTGGTCAACCTGCCGGTCGCCGCACTCGGCCTGATCGCCGTCGGCCGGCTCGTGCCGGAGTCCAAGGACCCGCGCGGCGACCGCCCCGACCTGCTCGGCGCCGCACTCTCCACGGCCGGCCTCACCGGCCTGGTCTACGCCGTCATCCAGGGCCCCGGCTACGGCTGGACGGCACCCCGCACCCTGCTCGCCGGCGGCCTCGGCCTGCTCTTCCTGCTGGCCTTCGCCCTGTGGGAGCGGCGGATCGAACACCCGCTGCTCGACCTCGCGTTCTTCCGCAACGCCCGGTTCCGCGGCGCCGTCTCCGGCGGCGTCCTGGTCAGCTTCGGCATGGGCGGCTCGCTCTTCCTGCTCACCCAGCACCTGCAGTTCGTCCTCCACTACGGACCGCTCGCGGCCGGACTGCGCATCGCACCGATGGCGCTCACCGTCGTCGCGCTCAACCTCACCGGAACCGGCATACGGCTCACCGCCAGGCTCTCGCCGCCCGCCGCGATCGCCACGGGCCTCTCGCTGCTCGCCGGTGGCCTCGCCGCGATCGCCCTCCTCGGCCACGACGGCTCCTACCCGGGCATCCTGCTCGGCCTGGTGATGATGAGCGCGGGCGTCGCCTGCGCCCAACCCGCCATGGCCGGCGCGGTGATGACCTCCATCCCGCCGGAGAAGGCCGGCGTCGGCTCCGGCCTGATGGGCACCCTCGGCGAACTCGGCAACTCGCTCGGCGTCGCCGTCCTCGGCGCCGTGCTCGCCGCGAACTTCGCCGCCGCCCTGCCCGCCGGGCTGCCGGACTCCGCCGCCCGCTCACTGCCGGACGCGCTCGCCGCCGGCGGTGCCCGGGCCGCCGAGCGGATCAACGCCGCCTTCGCCGACAGCCTCACCGCCGGCCAGCTCATCGGCGCGGCCGCCGTCCTGGCCGGCGGCCTGGTCGCCGCCTGGCTGATCGGCCGGGCCGCGGCGATGCCGCCCGCCGCCCCTGCCCCGGCCGAGCCGGTGGCCCGGGCGGGCTGATCCGGCCTCTACGATCGCTGCACGGCCGCACCTTCGCGGCCGTGCGGCGAGCACGAAGGACGAGCATGGCGGAGAAGCCCCGCGACCCCGGCGTCAGCATCTGGGTGGCCCCGCCCCGGGAACGCCACCGCGGCAGCGCCCCCGCGGGCCTCAGCCGCGGGCGGATCGTCCGCGCCGCGGTCGACCTGCTCGACGCGGACGGCGTGCGGGCCCTCACCATGCGCAAACTCGCGGCCGCCCTCGACGTCACCCCGATGTCGGTCTACTGGTATGTCGACAACAAGGACGAACTCCTCGAACTCGCCCTCGACGAGGCCTTCGGCGACATGCGGATCCCACCGCTCGGCGACGGCGACGACTGGCGTGCCCACCTGCGCCTGCTCGCCCACGAGTACCGCCGCTGCCTGCACGAGCACCCCTGGGCCGCCCAACTCGCCGGACAGTTCCTGGCGCTCGGCCCCAACGCACTGTTCTTCTCCACCAGCGCGATCGGCGCGATCCGCCGCACCGGCCTCACCGGCGACCGCCTCGGCGGCGCCCTCGGCCTCGTCCTGCAGTTCGTCCACGGCTTCGCGCTCGGCGAGTCGCAGTGGCTGCAGCGGGTCAAGGCCTCCGGCCTGCCCGAGGACGAACTCAACCGGGTCGTCCGCGGCCTCGTGGAGAAGGCGGACGCCCGCTTCGCCGAGAACGCCGACCTGCTGCCGCCCACCGAGGACGGCGGGATCCGCGCCTCCCGCGACATCCAGTTCGAGACCGGCCTCGACATCGCGCTCGCCGGCATCGACGCCGCCATCGCCGCCGACCGCTGAGCGGTGGTCCGTCATCGAACGGAGATCCGGCGGTGGTCGAACCGTGCTGACGTGACGTCAGAATCACAGTCATGGGTACGGGGGGAAAGCGGAACGGGACCGGCTGCGGCTGCGCCCTCGCCGCGGCGGCGCTGATCGCACTGCCGGTGCTGCTGCTCTGGACCTGGCACCGGTCCACGGCGCCACCCGATGTGGCGGCCCTCGCCAGGTCCCGGCCGGTCGCGATGGTCGACGAGGACGTCCGCGCCGACATGGACCGGCGGCTCACCGAACTCACCTCCGCCCTGCCCGGGGCCGTCCTGATCGGTGACGCGGTCGACGACGGCTGCGGCGCCACCGCCCGGACCGGATTCGCGACGGGCTACGAGGAGCCGTCCTGCACCCGGGACGTGATCCGCTACCTCGCTCTCACCGACCCGCCGCCCGCGGCCGTGGCCACCGTGGAGGCCGCGCTCACCGCCCACGGCTGGCGCCCCGACCTGCCGACCGGCGAGACCGCCGCCCGGCCCGACCGGCACCGGTGGCGGACCGGACGGCAGCTGGACCACTTCGATCCACTGCACCTCGCCCTGACCGGCTACACCCCCGGCGCGCCCGCCGCCGAGCCCGAGCCGGCGGCCGGCACCTTCGTCCCGTGGACCGTCAGCGCCGACCGCGAGGCCCACCCGCTCCCGGCGGCCGACGCCCTCACCCGGGCCACCGCGGCCCACCGAACCCTGGTCGCCGTCCGGATCCACCACACCTACTTCCCGGTCCGCCCACCTGCCGGCGTGCCCGTCCCGCCCGATCCCGGCACCACCGCCTGCCACAGCGGCAGCCTCTGCACCTGACCACCGGACCGCCCCGGCGGCCCGCGGAGCGGCACGGCGTTGCGCGGCCCGCGCCCCCGTCAGCCGGTGCTTCCGTCAGCCGGTGGTGAGGTCGGGCGGGAGGGGGCTGGGCTCCTCGGCCAGGCGCATCGCCGCGGCGGCGGCGCCGACCAGGCCGGCGTCGGTGCCCAGCTCGGCGCGGTGCAGCCGGATGCCGTGGGTGAAGGGGAGCGCGGCGTACGAGGCCAGGTGGCGGGCGAGCGGGTCGAACAGCACCGGGCCCGACTGCGCCACCCCGCCGCCGATCACCACCGCCTCCAGCTCGACCAGGGTGGCGGTGGCCGCGATCCCGGCCGCGAGGGCCCGGGCCGCCCGGTCGTAGGCGGCGAGTGCGACCTCGTCCCCGGCCAGGGCGGCCGCGGCGACGGCGGCGGCCGTCGCGTCGCCCTCCGGCAGGCGCAGGCCCTGCTCGCGGGCGTGCCGGGCGATCGCGGTGCCGCTGGCGTACAGCTCCACGCAGCCCCGGCTGCCGCAGGGGCAGAGCGGGCCGGCCAGGTCCACGGTGATGTGGCCGATGTGGCCCGCGTTCCCGGACGGCCCGGGGTACACCGCGCCGTCCAGCACCAGACCGCCGCCGACACCGGTGGAGACCACCATGCACAGGGCGTTCCGGTAGCCGGCCGCCGCGCCCTGCCAGGCCTCGGCCTCCGCGATCGCCACGCCGTCCCCGATCAACGCCACCGGCACCCGCACGGCGGGATGCCCGGCGATTCGCTCCACCAGGGGGAAGCCGCGCCAGGCGGCGATGTTCACCGGGCTGACGGTGCCCGCCGCGGCGTCCACCGGGCCGGCGCTGCCGATGCCGAGCGCCGCCGCCTCGGGCCAGCGCGGGTGCCCGGCCAGCTCCTCCACCGCGTCCAGGACGGCGGCCAGCACCGTCCCGGCGGGCGCCGAGGCCGGGGTGGGCCGCCGGACCTGTGCCACCAGGACGCCGGCGGCGTCCACCAGCGCGGCGGCGATCTTCGTTCCGCCGATGTCGACGGCCGCGACCAGGGCCGTCCGGGCGGCTGCCGGTGCTGCCTTCTCGGTGGGAACGGTCGAGGACACGGGGGCTCCCGGGCGGTTCGGTGGGCCGCCAGACTATCCGGGCACGCCCGCCGGGACTGGCCGCCGCGCGGGACGTCGTCGCAGGTCAGCACCTGGACGGCGGCACCGTCGGGGTCAGCTCGGTGGCGTCGGGTGCGGCTCCGGGCGGACGGTGCCGGACAGCAGCGGTGCCCCGAAGCGGTCCGGCCGGTGGCTCTCGCGGTCCGGGATGCGGTGGCGCGGAGCGTCCCCGGTCGAACCGGCCAGCGGCACCAGCCGCCGGGCGACGAGGTGGCCGACCCAGTGCCGCCCGCACTGCGGACACGGCACGCCGCCGTCCGGTGTGTACGGGGAGGCCGCGCCGATGCCGTCGTGGGAGAACTGCTCCCAGTCGGCGCCGTCGTCGTCCCGGTAGTGCTGGACGTCGTAGTCCACGGACCAGTGGTGCCAGCACTGTCCACAGGTGAATTCGACCCGCTCCACGGCCAGTTCGGTGATCATCGCGCCTACCTCCCTGCCTCGGCCCTTGACAAGCCCTTTATCCAGAATTATCCCGGTTTCAGGGGCCGCGGATACCGTCCGGAGGGAGTCCGGTTCATGGCGCACTCGGCAGGCGACGGCGAGGGCCCGCACTCCGGGCCCGACGAGGACCTGCGCCGACTCAAGGCCGAGTACGACAACTACCGGCGCCGCGTCCACCGCGACCGGCTCGCCGTCCGCGAGATCGCCGTCGCCAACGTGCTCGGCCGGCTGCTCCCCGTGCTCGACGCCCTCGACCAGGCCCGCGTCGCCGGCGAGGTCGTCGACGGCTTCGGCGCCGTCGCCGACCTCCTGGAGACCGAGCTCGGTGCCCTCGGCCTGCAGTCCTTCGGAGAGCCGGGCGACCTCTTCGACCCCGTCCTGCACCTCGCCATCGGCTACACCCGCTCCGCCGTGGTCACCGGCCCCATCTGCATCGAGATCGTCCGCACCGGCTACCGCGTCGGCGACCAGCTGCTCCGCCCCGCCGAAGTGGTCGTCGCGGAACCGCCGAGCCCGGCCTGAACACCGGCGGTCACGGCAGGCCGAGCTCCCTGCGCACCGGCTGCGGGATGCTCCGGAGGACCGACTCCGGTACGTCCCCGTACTCCGGCGCCGCGAGCGTGCGCGCGGACCACGTGCCGCCGGCCCCCTCCGTGACCACACGGAACTCGACCGTCGGGTGGGGCACCCCGTTGGGAGTGAGGACGATCCAGATGCGGTCCCCGGCGTCCTCCCACCGGAAGGTCGGGCTGTCTGCGAATGTGCCGTACTCGGTTGTGTCGCGCCACACCACCACTCCGAGCGCCCCTTCGCCGGTCGACGACGACGGCGGCGTGTAGGACCTGATCACGGCGCGGCGGCGGGTGCCACCGCGATCGCTCCTCGATCCGGTCTCCTCCACCAGGAGGGCGAAGCGGTCCGTCGGGGACCTCACCCAGTACGACGGGCTCGCCTCGCTGCCCGTGTGGATCCGGTTGCTGTGGGCCGGCCCGGCCCCGGACGGCGCGGGAACGGCGGCGTGCTGCGCCCCGGGCACGCAGCCGACGAGGAGCAGCGCTGCGGCCGAGGCCGGTGCGAGGAGGGCCAGTGCGGCCCGGGTCCGTGGCTGCACGGTTCCCTCCCTGAGCGGTGGTCCGGTCGGCGGGAACGGGCCGCCGTGCCCCGGAGCGGTCGGTCCGGTCGGCCTTCTGACGGCCGGTCCGGGACAGCCTCAGGTAGCGGCGGCGGGCTCGTCAACGGCGATTCCGCAGCCCGGGCTCAGCCCCGTGCCAGGCGGTGCAGGGGATCTCCGGTGAGGCCGAAGCGCTGCTTCAGGGCGCGGCGGCCGGCGTGCAGGCCGGCCATGCCGTGGACGCCGGGGCCGGGCGGGGTGGCGGCGGAGCAGAGGTAGACGCCGTCGAGCGGCGTGGCGTACGGGTCGAGGGCGGGGACGGGGCGGAAGGCCGTCTGCCAGAGGGTCATCGCGCCGCCGCCGATGTCGCCGCCCACGTAGTTGGCGTTGTGCAGTTGCTGGTCGGCGGCGGTGGTGACCGTCCTGGCGAGCACGAGGTCGCGGAAGCCGGGGGCGAAGCGCTCGATCTGCCGTTCCACCGCGTCCCCGACGTCCACCGTCGACCCGTGCGGCACGTGGGCGTAGCTGTAGAGGGTGTGCCGGCCGGCCGGGGCCCGGCCGGGGTCGACGATGCCGGGCTGCACGGCGAGCACGTACGGGCGGGCCGGGTGGCGGCCCGCAGCCACCTCGCGTTCGACGGCGACGGTCTCCTCGCGGGTGCCGGACAGGTGCAGGGTGCCTGCCTCGGCACAGGCCGGGTCGGCCCAGGGCACCGGCCCCGCCAGCGCGAAGTCGACCTTGCTGACGGCCGAGCCGTAGCGGTAGGCGCGCAGCCGCCGGGCGTAGCGGTCGGGCAGGGCGGGCCCGGCCAGGTGGAGCAGTCCGGCGGGGGTGAGGTCGAGCAGGACGGCGCGGGCGGGCGGGAGTTCGGCGAGCGATTCGACGCGGTGGCCGGTGGTGATCCGGCCGCCGAGGCGGACCAGTTCGGCGGCCATGGCGTCGGCGATCGCCTGGCTGCCGCCGCGCGGCACCGGCCAGCCGACGGCGTGCCCGAGGGCGGCCAGCAGCACGCCGGCGCCGGCCGGGGCGAAGGCGCGCGGCGGGGCGACGGCGTGCGCGGCGACGCCCGCGAGCATGGCCCGGGCGGCCGGCTCGCGCAGCCGCGCCCCCCAGGCCGGGGTGCCGAACTCGGCGATCCGCAGGCCCAGCCGAAGGGCCGTCAGCGGCTCGGCGGGGAGCCGGCGCTGGTCGGAGAGTGCGGCGTCGACGGTGCCCTGCCAACGGTCGACCAGCGGGCCGAACAGCGCCCGCCAGGCCCGGCCGTCGCGGCCGAGCCGCTCGGCGGTGCGGTCCAGGTCGCGGTAGGCGATCCCGGCCGGGGCGCCGTCCAGCGGCTGTGCGTACGCGGCCGGGGGCTGCAGCAGCTCGACCCGTTCGGCGAGGCCGAAGGCCCGGAAGAACGGCGAGGCCAGGGCCATCGGGTGGGCGACCGAGCAGAGGTCGTGCCGGAAGCCGGGGAGGGTGGTCTCGGCGGTCCGCAGGCCGCCGCCGACGGTCTCCGCAGCCTCGTACACGACGGTCTCCAGGCCGGCGGCGGCGAGCAGCAGGGCGGCGGCGAGTCCGTTCGGCCCGGCGCCGACCACCACGGCGTCCACTCGGCCGGCTCCGCCCGGTGTGCTGCCGGAAGTCCGCCCTGCCACCGTGCCCACGCTCCCCGTTCCGTGCCTGCCGACGATCCGTCCGTCCGCACTCTCGCACATCCGGGCGGCGGCCCCGCGCACCCCTGCCGGGCGGGGTGCGCGCCGGTCAGCCGCGTCGGGGCTCCCAGCGGAACAGCCGCCGGCCGAGCACCGTGGCGGCGGCGACCCAGGCGGCGATCACCAGCAGGGAGGGGGCGGCGTGTGCCCAGCCGTGCAGCAGGTCGAGCCGCTCCAGCGGGGCGCCGCCCCAGGTCTCGTGGCCGAAGCCGCGGCCGAACCAGGCCGTCCGCAGGCCCTCCACCACGGGGGCGAGCGGCAGGACGTGCGCGGCGGGTCGCAGCCACTCGGGCAGCGAGGCGAGCGGGGCGACCACACCGCTGCCGAACATGCAGAGCAGCAGCACCGGGGTGGCCACCATCGGCGCCGCCTCCGCGCTCGGTGTCACACCGGACAGCGCCACGGCCAGCACCGCGAACAGCAGGTAGCCGCCGGCCAGGACGAGCAGCAGGAGCAGCGGATCGGCGGGCAGCGCGGTGCCGAACCAGCCCACCGAGACCGCGCCAAGCACCACGACCTGCAGCAGCACCACCGCGCCGCCCGCGCCGATCTGGCCGGCGAAGATCGCCGTCGCCGGGACCTCGGTGCCGCGCAGCCGCTTGAGGACCAGGTCGTCGCGGCGGGCGACCAGGCCGTTCAGCAGGTTGATGAACGAGGTCACCAGGGCCAGGCCGATGAAGCCGACGGTGGTGTAGCCGGCCGCGCTCACCCCGGCGATCTCCTTGCCGCGCAGGGGCGCGGCGACCACCAGGTTCAGCAGCACCGGCAGCAGGAAGCCGATGAAGGTGGAGCGCCGGTTGCGCCAGAACACCCGCCAGGAGAGCAGGAACTGGCCGCGGGCGTAGCCGAGCCAGCCGCGCGGTGCGGCCGTGCGGGTGCCCGGAGCCGTTGCGGCGGCCCGGCCGGCGGCGAGGGTGCCCGTGGTGTCGGTGGTGGTCATCGTGCAGCCGTCCCTTCGTGTGCCGCGTCCTTGCCGCGGCCGTCGTGCGCCAGTTCCAGGAAGACGTCCTCCAGGGAGGCGGACCGCACCTCGATGCCGTCCAGCTCCACCGACCACTCGGCGGCCCAGGTGTGAAGGGCGGCCAGCGCCGGGGCGGTGCGGGTCGCGGTGTACGTTGCGACGCCGTCCGAGACGGTTGCCGACTCGCCGAGCACCTGCGGGAGTTGGCCCTCGCTGACACCGGACGGCAGCGGGAAGGTGATCCGGGTGCCGTGCCCGGCGAGCACCTCGTCCACCGTGCCGACCGCGGCCAGCCGGCCGCGGTCCATGATGGCCACCCGGTCGGCCAACTGCTGGGCCTCCTCCAGGTAGTGGGTGGTCAGCAGGACGGTGGTACCGGCCGCCTGGAGCTCCCTGACGATCCGCCAGGTGGTGCGGCGGGCCTCCGGGTCCATGCCGGTGGTGGGCTCGTCAAGGAAGAGCAGGTCGGGGCCGTTCAGCACGGCCAGCGCGAGGTCGAGGCGGCGCCGTTCGCCGCCGGACAGCTGGGCGACCCGGATGTCCGCCCGCTCGGTGAGACCGACCTGGCCGAGCACCTCGGCGGTCGGCCGCGGCCCGGTGAGGAAGGACCGCCAGGAGTCGACCGTCTCCCGGACGGTCAACTCCTTGAAGAAGCCGCCCTCCTGGAGCATCACGCCGGTCCGGCGGCGTACCTCGGGCCCCTGCGCGTACGGGTCCAGGCCGAACACCAGCACCGTGCCGGAGCTCGGCGGGCCGTAGCCCTCCAACACCTCCAGGGTGGTCGTCTTGCCGGCGCCGTTGGTGCCGAGCAGGGCGAAGAGCTCGCCGCGGGCCACGGTGAAGGAAACACCGCGCACCGCCTCGTAGTCGCCGTAGCGGCGGTGCAGGTCCCGCACTTCCACGGCTGCTGTCCCGGGAATTCCGGAGCTGATGGTGGATGTCATGGAATACAGCGTGAGGGGTGCCGGGTTCCCAACGCAAGAGCCATTGTTTGCGCAGGTCAGAGGCCATTCAAAATGTCATGTGCGAGAGTGTGTCATTTTCCACGGATGAATTCCTGACATCCCTTACTGTCGTACGCCTGTGCCCCGGGTGCATATTTTTCTCGTCGCCGGGAGCGAGTCGGAGAAAAGGCCGGCGAGCGAACGGCGGAGAACGGCGACCGGGCCCCGGCCGGGGAACGGCGCCGCCCAGCGGAGGGAGACCACCATGGCCGAGAACGAGATCACCGAGAACGAGCAGTTCGACATCGAGGTCGAGGAGCTCGACACCGTCAACGGTGGCATCAGCGTCAGCTCGCTGGCCTGCGCCGCCTGCCCGGTCTCCAGCTTCAGCTCCGTGTCCAACTCGGTCGCCGAGACCGCCGCGGAGTAACGGGTTCCGTGCCGCGGTGGGCCCGCCTGGCGGGTTCCACCGCGGCACCCCTGTTTCCGCCCCAACTCAGAACCACCACCGACCCAGTTGAGGAGAGCCGGGCATGGACAGCCTCCGGCACGAGCTGACGCGGTTCATCCAACAGCCCGCCGCGCAGCAGGACCCACCCGCGCTCTACCGCCGACTGCTCGCCGAGGCCCCGGTGCTCGACCTCGGCCGGGTGCACGTCGTCTCCGGCTACGAGGAGATCGTCACCGTCCTCATGCACCCTGGCACCGCCGTCGACCCCGCCTCCGTCGGCCTGCCCCGGGCCGGCGCCACCGCGCTCTCCCGGGTGGTCGACCGGATGCTGCCGATGCGCGACGGCGCCGACCACACCCGCCTCAAGCGGCTCGCCACCACCGCCTTCAGCGCCCGCCGGCTGGAGCAGATGCGCGGCCGGATCGAGTCCACCGCCGAGCGGCTGCTCGAACCCCTGCTCGCTGCAGGCTCGTTCGACGTCGTCGCCGACCTCGCCGTGCCGCTGCCGGTGGCCGTCTCCTGTGCCATCCTCGACATCCCCGACAGCGAGCAGGACCGCGTCACCGGCTGGGCCCGCCTGGTCGCCCGCTCCCTGCTCGACGACTTCAACGGCACCGAGGGCACCGTCCGCATCGCCGAACTCGACACCGAATTCGACCAGTTCCGCGCCTATGTGGAGGAGCTCCGCGCCGCGCGGGCGGCCGAACCCGGCGACGACCTGATCAGCCGGCTCACCGTCGCCCGCGCCGAGGGCCGACTCGACGACCAGGACCTGCTGGCCTTCGTCGTCATGCTGCTCGCCAACGGCCTGGAGACACTCACCTCCGGCCTGGCCGTCGCCGTCTGGCAGTTGCTCCACACGCCGGGCCTCGCCGAACGCCTGCGCGCCCGACCCGCCGACGCGGTCGCCGTCTTCGACGAGGCCCAGCGCCTCGGCAGCCCCGTCCGCGCCAGCGCCCGCGCCCTCACCCGCGACGTCCAGGTCGGCGGCACCGTCATCCCCGCCGGCCGGGTCGCCCTGCTGCTGTACGCCGCCGCCAACCGCGACCCGCGGCGCTTCGCCGACCCCGACCGCTTCGACCCGGACCGGGCCGAACTGCGCCACCTGGCCTTCGGCCACGGTCCGCACCACTGCCTCGGCGCACCGCTCTCCCTGATGGCCGGCGCCGCCGTCCTGCGCGGCCTCGCCGCGGCCCACGAGAGCCGCGAGCTCGGCACCCCGCTGACGGCGGAAACCGCCCCCTGGAGCACCCAGTTCGTCTTCGGCGGCCTGCGCGCGCTCCCGCTGCACTGCCCGCCCCGGCCGGTCCTGACGGGGGTGGGGCAGGCATGAGCGGAACCGTCACCGGAAAACGCAACCGCCGCGGCCGCGGAACCACCGCACCGACCACGGCACCGGACACCGCGGCCGCGCGCACCCCGGACGCGGACGCAGCCGCAGCCCCGGACACGACCGTGCCGCCGACTGCGGCCCGGACGGGGCCCGCGCCGACCGCGGACGCCGCCGAGGCCGGTTCCGGTGTGCCGCACCGCAGTGCGGCGACCGCTGCCGCCGCCGGCCGGGCCGCGGCCGTGCTCGAACCCGGCCTGGACCAGCCCGTCAGGCTCGTCGGTGCGCGGTTGTCGGCCGCCGCCGGGGCGTTGCTGCTCGCGGTGGGTGCCGGGACGGCCTGGGCCGCCTTCGGCACCCTGCCGCACACCCTGCCGGTGAACGCGGTCGTGGCCCACGGCGCGGCTCCCGCGACTACCCGGGCCGACCAGCCCGGTACCCTCGCCCGGCTGCTGGTGAGCCCCGGTGAGCGGGTGGCGACCGGCCAGGCCGTCGCCGAACTGCGCGGCACCGACGGCCGCCGGAGCGAGCTCCGCGCGACCCGGGCCGGCACGGTCACCGCCCTGCTCGCCGCCCCCGGCGCCGAACTCGCCACAGGTGCGCCCGTCCTCACCCTCGATCCGATTGAACTCCCGCTCACCGTCCGGCTGTTCGCGACCGACCCGGCACAGGCCCGGGAGCTTCGGCCGGGGCGGACCGTGCTGGTCCCGGTTCCCGGGGCCGGAGCCGTCCGGGCGGTGATCACCGCCGTCGACCCGCTGCCCGCCCGGGCCGACTCGCTGGACGGCACGCTGCCCGTCCCGCTCCCGGGCCTGCCCGCCGATTCGGCCCCGGTCTGGACGGCGTACGCCGAACTCCCGGCCGCCGCGCAGCGGTCGGCAGCGGGCCTGCCCGGCCCGCTGCCCGTCACCGCCGAGGTCGACCTCGGTGCCCGCCACCCCTACCAGGCGGTGCTCGGCAAGGGGGGCGCGCGATGAGCCTCGACGTCCGGGAGACCCCGGCCGGCGCCGACAGCACGACCAGGGCCCCGAAGAACTCCGGGGCCGGACCGTCGCGGAGGAAGCCCGGGCAGCGCCGGTATCTCCGCACCCCGGTCGTCCCGCAGATGGAGGAGCAGGACTGCGGCGCGGCCTGCCTGGCCGTGGTGCTCGGAGCCTTCGGGCGGCGGGTCACCCTGCAGGAGGCGTCGCGGGCCTGCGGGGTCAGCCGGGACGGGGTGAGCGCCGCCGCGGTGGCCCGCGCCGCCGGCCGGTACGGGCTCACGGCCCGCGGCCGCCGGGTGGTCCGTGCGGAAGAGCGCCTGCTCGGCCTGGACAAGGTGCCGGTGCCGTCGATGGTGCTGGTCACCGGCCCGCACTTCGCCGTCTTCGAGGGCGTCCGGCGCGGCCGGGTGCACATCAACGACCCCTCCCTGGGCTCCTATTCGGCCTCGCCGGCGGAGTTCTGGGAATCCTTCGCGGGGATCGCCGTCGGCTTCGAGCCGGGCCCGGACTTCGAGCGCGGCGGCCGCCGCTTTCCGCTGCTGCGCGCCCTGGCCGGCCGGATGCGCCCGTTCGCCGGTCCGCTGCTGCTCGCCGTGCTGCTGGCGGTGCTGCTCGCGGTGCCCGGCGTCGCGGCGGCCTTCCTGCTGCGCGCCTACCTCACCTCGGTGACCCTGGCCGGCACCGCCTCCTGGGCACTGCCGCTCACCCTGACGGCGGCTGCCGTCGCCGCGACCGTGCTGCTCGGCACCTGGCTGCAGCAGAGCCTGGTCAACCGGGTGCTGGAGGCGATGGCGGCACGCGGCGCCTCCGGCTTCCTGTGGCGGATGCTGCGGCTGCCAGGCTCGTTCTTCCACCGCCGGCAGCTCGGCGGCCTGGTGACCCGGGTGCAGATGAACGACGGCCTGGCCGCCCTGCTCTCGTACCGGGCCGCGGGCGCCGCCGCCTCCGCCGCGGCGGCCGCCGTCCACCTGGGCGCGCTGGCCTGGCTGGAGCCCCGGCTGGCCGCGGTGCCCGTCGCGGTGGCCGTGCTGGACGTGCTCGCGCTGCGGGTCGCCGACCGGCGGCGCGGCGGCCTGGCGCACCGGCTGCACGCCGAGCAGTACAAGCGCGACGGCGTGGCCTTCGCCGGAGTGTCGGCGATCGAGACGGTGAAGGCCGAGGGCGCGGAGGACTCCTTCTTCCGCTCCTGGGCGGGCTGGCAGGCCCGGGCGATGGAGACCGGCCAGAAGGTCACCGCCGCGGTGATCGTGCCGCTCTCGCTGCCGGGCGCGCTCAACTCGGCGGCCACCGCGACCGTGGTGGTGGCCGGCACCTCGCTGCTGCTCGGCGGCTCGCTCTCCCTCGGCACCCTGGTGGCCTTCCTGCTGCTGCTCAACGGCTTCCTCCTGCCGGTCGGCCAACTGGTCGGAACAGGATCGGAGTTCACCATCGCCCGGGCGCAGAACGCGCTGCTGGAGGACGTGGAGACCACCGAGCCCGACCCCTTCCTCACCCCCGTCCTCGACGCCCCGGCCGAACCCGTCCGACTGACCGGCGAGTTGGAGCTCCAGGACGTGTCCTTCGGCTACGACCCCAACCGCCCGCCCGCGATCTCCGGCATCTCGCTGCGGATCCGACCGGGGGAGTGGGTGGCCGTGGTCGGCACCAGCGGCAGCGGCAAGTCCACCGTGGCCCGGCTCGCCGCCGGGGTGCTGCGCCCCTGGGGCGGCCGGGTGCTGCTCGACGGACGCCCCAGGGATGACTGGCACCGCGCCGTCGTGACCGCCCAGGTGGCCTATGTGGAGCAGCAGTTGCGGCTCTTCGAGGGCACCGTCCGGGAGAACCTCACCCTCTGGGACCCGGCCCTCCCCGAGGACGCCCTGCACCGGGCACTGGAGGACGCCGAGGCCGCCGACCTGGTCCGCAGGCGCGGTGGCCCGGACGGCGCCCGGATCGAGGAGGACGCCCGCAACCTCTCCGGCGGCGAGCGCCAGCGCCTCGAACTCGCCCGCGCGCTGGCCCTGGAGCCGGCCCTGCTGGTGCTGGACGAGGCCACCTCGGCGCTCGACGCGCACACCGAGGCCGCCGTCAACGCGCACCTGCGCCGCCGCGGCACCAGCTGCCTGGTGCTGGCCCACCGGCTGAGCACCGTGCAGGCCGCCGACCGGGTGGTGGTGCTCGCCGGCGGCCGCATCGTCCAGCAGGGCACCCCGGCCGAACTCGCCGCCGTACCGGGCCCGTACCGCACGCTGCTCGCCGACCGGGCGACCGGCACCCAGGAGGGGGCATGACCGTCACCACGACCGCCGCCCGCGCCACCACCCGCACGGCGGCCGACACGCCCGCGACCGGCCCGGCCACCACGCCCGCGACCGGCCCGGCCACCACGCCCGCGACCGGCCCGGCCGCCACCGCCGCCGCCAACCGGGCCGCGCTGACCGCGGCCCTGGGCGAACTGCACGCCGCGGGCTCCTGCGGCGCCTTGGGCCCGCCCGCCGCGGCCGACCCGGCCGGGCAGGCCCGCGCCGTGCTGGCCGCGCTCGGCCTCGACCGCGCCGGTGGAACCCCGGCCCCGGACGGCGGCCTGCCCGCCGCCGTCCGGACGGCCCGTGACCCGCTGGCCGCGCTGCTGCGGTCGGCCGGGGTGCGGTCCCGCCCGATCACCCTGCCGGCCGGCGCGGACGGGCACGGCGACCCCGCCGGGCTGGCCGGGCCGGTGGTCGGCTTCGCCGCGGACGACGGGCGCCCGATCGCCCTGGTGCCGCGCCCGGCCGGCGGCCACCGGCCATACGACCCGGCGGTCGGCCGGCCCGCCGGCCGCAAGGACCGGGTGACGCTGCAGCGGCGGGCCCTGCTGCTCTACCCGCCGCTGCCGCCCGGCGAGTTGGGCCCGGCCGGACTGGCCCGGTTCGTGCTGGCCGTGCCGGGGGCCCGCCGGGACCTCGCCCGGCTCACCGCGGCCGGACTGGCCGCCGCCCTGCTCGGCCTGCTGGTGCCGCTCAGCACCGGTGTGCTGCTGCCGCAGCTGCTGGCGGCCGACCGGCACCCCGTCCGCTGGCTGGCCCTGCTGCTGGGGTCGGCGGTGGCGGCGTCCTGGCTGCTGGTGCTCGTCCGCAACACGGCGGCCGTGCGGCTGACCGGGCGGGTGCAGTCCGCGTTGGAACCGGCCGTCTGGGACCGGCTGCTGGGCCACGACGCCCGGTTCTTCCGCGACTTCACCACCGGAGACCTGGTGCACCGGGCGAACGCGGTCGCCCAGGCCCGCCAGGCGATGTCCGAGGTGCTGGTCGGCGCGGTGCTCGGCGCGGTGTTCGCCACCTCGGGCCTGACCGTGCTGCTGCTGGTCGACCCGTGGCTCGGCGGGCTGCTGCTGCTCGCCGTGCTGGCGGTCACCGGGCTGCTGCTGGCCCTCGGCCGCCGCCGGCAACGGTACGAGAGCGAGGTGTTCGCCCTGCACGGCCGGCTGCAGGGCGTGCTCTACGGGCTACTGCTCGGCATCGACAAGATCCAGACCGCGGGCCGGGAGATCCAGGCCTTCGCCCGCTGGGCGGTGCCCTTCGCCGCCCAGAAGCGGGCCGACGCCGCCGCCCAGCGGACCGACGCCGCGGCCGGCGCGGTCACCGCCGCCCTGCAACCGCTGCTGCTGGCGGTGCTGTTGGCGGGCGCGACGGCCGCCGGGGACACCCCGTCGGGCCACCTGATGGCCGCCGGTGTCGCGGCCGGCCAGGTCGCCATGGCGCTCGGCCAGGTCACCCACGCCGCGGCCGGCGCATACGGCATCGCCCCGGTACTGGACCGGCTCCGGCCGATCCTCGCCGAGAGCGGGCCGCGCGAACGGGCGGAGGCGCTCGCCGACCCCGGCCCGCTGCGCGGCGAAGTCGCCCTGGAGAACGTGGTGTTCCGCTACCCGGGCACCGCCGCCCCCGCCCTGGACGGCGTCTCGCTGCACGCCGCGCCCGGGGAACTGGTCGCCGTGGTCGGCCCGTCCGGCGCCGGCAAGTCCACCCTCGTCCGGCTGCTGCTCGGCTTCGAACGGCCGGAGTCCGGGACGGTCCGCTACGACGGCCGCGACCTCGCGACCCTCGACGCCCGGCTGGTCCGCCGCCGGCTCGGCGCCGTCCTCCAGCACGGCCGGATGCTGCGCGGCTCGCTGCTGGAGAACCTCGCCGGCACCGACAGCGAGGTCACCGAGGACCAGGTCTGGGCCGCCGCCGAACTCGCCGGCATCGCCGACGACCTGCGGCGCCTGCCGCTCGGCCTGGGCACCCGGATCGGCGAGGACGCCCAGGGCTTCTCCGGCGGCCAGGTCCAGCGGCTGCTGCTGGCCCGGGCCCTCGTCCGCCGGCCCGCCGTCCTGCTGCTGGACGAGGCCACCTCCGCCCTCGACAACGCCACCCAGCGCAAGGTCGCCGAGGCCGTCGCCGGCCTCGACACCACCCGCGTGGTCATCGCCCACCGGCTCAGCACCGTCCGCACCGCCGACCGCATCCACGTGCTCTCCGGCGGGCGGGTCACCGCCACCGGCACGTACGACGAACTGCTCGGCACCGACCCGCTGTTCACCCGACTCGCCCGACTCCAGGAGATGTGAGATGTCGCTCGACCTGCAGACCTGGCTCCGCCCCGCCGACACCGCCGGGAAGGACGACACCGGCCCCGCCCGGCTGCTCCCCGGCACCGCCCGGGGCGACGAGCGGCTGCGCGCCGTGGTGACCGCCGCGGCCTCCTTCGGCGACCGGGCGGCCGCCCGCTCCGACGGCACCGCGTACTTCGCCCCCGACCCGGACGAGGACCGGCGCACCCGCGCCGCCGCCGTCGACACCTGGCTGCGGCGGGCGGCCGGCGGCCACGGCGGCGCCGGCGTGCTGCTCGACCACCTCGCCGAGACCGGCCGGCCGCTCGGTGACGGCCTGCGCCCCGTCGTCCTCGCCGACCCGGCCGAACTGCCGCCCTGGGCCCTCGCCCTGGCCGCCTTCCTGCGTACCCTGCCCACCGTGCCCGGCCCCAGGACAGCCGTGCCGGGCGCCCTCACCGCCGCCTTCGGGGCCGCCGCAGCTGCGCTGCTGCCCGACGGCCCCGGCGGCATCCTCGGCGTCCCCGTCACCGACCGGGCCCGCGCCGACCTGGCCGGCACCCTGACCGCCCGGCTCACCGAGGCCTGCAACCTCTCGCTCTGCCACGAACTGCAGGCCGCCACCGGTCGCCCCCGCGCCACCGACTGGGACGCCGCCGGCGGCCTGGACACCTCCGTGGAGGGCTGGCTGGCCCGGCTGGAGCGGCTGCCCGCCCTCGCCCACCTGGTCGGCACGGTCTGCCGGCAGTGGCAGTACGTGCAGACCGAGCTGTTCGCCCGGCTCGCCGCCGACCGCGCCCTGCTGGTCGAGCAGCTCTGGCAGGGCGAGGACCCCGGGCCGCTCGACCAGGTCCGCGGCGACGCCGGCGACCGGCACGCCGGCGGCCGCTCGGTCGCCCTGCTGCACTTCGCGGGCGGCCGGGCCGTCGTCTACAAGCCCAAGGACATGCGGCACGCCGCCGCCTACCTCGACCTGGTGCGCCGACTCAACCGCGAACTCCCGCTCGACCTGCCGGTGCGCACCGTGCTGCTGCGCAGCGACCGCGGCGACGACGGCCACGGCGCCTCGCTGGCCGCCGACTGCGAGAGCGACTACGGCTGGGAGGAGCTCGTCCCGCACCGCCCCTGCGCCGACCGCGGCGGCTTCGCCCGCTTCTACCGGCGGCTGGGCATGACGATCCGGCTCGTCCAACTGCTGGAGGGCCGCGACCTGTGGGCCGACAACCTGATCGCCGACGGCGAGCACCCGGCGCTGATCGACCTGGAGTGCCTGCTCTACCCGCGCGTCCAGGCGCCGCCGGTGCTCAGCCCCGGCCAGCACGGCCTGCTGGACGAGCTGGAGTCCACCGTGGTGCGCACCGCGATGGCCTTCCAGGCCTGGACACCGGCCAAGCACTCCGGAGCCCTCGACATCGGCTGCCTCTCCCGGATCGGCAGCCTGGAGGTCGCCCCGGGCGTGCCCGCGCTGCCGCTGCCCCCGTACCGGCCCGTCCACGACGGCCGGACCGCCGACCCGTGGCAGTACACCGACGACCTCACCGCCGGCTACCGCGAGATGCACGCCGCCCTCCACGCGCTGCGCGGCGAACTCGCGTCCGCGGACGGCCCGCTGGCACCCTTCCGGGGCATCTGGGTGCGCTACATCTGGCGGCACACCTGGGACGGGTACAAGATCGTCCGCGCCTCGACCAGCCCGCTCGCCCTCGACAGCGGCGCCACCCGCGAGACGGTCATCGCCGGCGCCCTGCACGGCGCCGTCACCGCCCGCGCCGGCGACCCCGGCCGCGGCGACCTGCTGGAGGTCGTCCTCGCCGAACTCGACTCCTACCGGGTGCTCGACATCCCGTTCTTCCGCTCCCTCACCACCTCCTCCTCGGTCTTCACCGCCGACGGCCGGGAGATCCCCGGCCACTTCCAGGGCACCGGCTGGCAGCGCCTACAGCACCGGGTCGCCGAACTCGACACCTTCGACCTGGACGCCCACCTCGCCGTCCTCACCGGCTGCATCGACGCCGCCCGGGCCGGCACCGAACTGCCCGCCCCGCCCGCCGGCCGCGCCCGCCGCACCACCACCCCGGGCTCCGGCGAACTCCTCGGCCACGCCGTCCGGATCGGCGACCGGATCCTCGCCGACCGGCGCGGCCAGGGCTGGCTCGGCCAGAGCTGGTACCCCGGCACCGGTCTTCGCCAGGTCGAGGTGCTCGGCCTCGACCTCGTCACCGGCACCCCCGGCCTCGCCGTGCTGCTCGCCGAACTCTGGGCCGCCACCGGCGAACCCCGCTTCCACCGCGCCGCCCTGCAGACCCTCACCACCGCCGCCGGCCTCATCGACCCGGACTCCCCGCGCGGCTTCGCCTTCGCCGCCGACAGCCGGCTCGCCGCCGGCGCCCCCGTCCCCGGCGGACTCGCCGGCCCCGGCTCGCTGATCCACGCCCTCGCCCGGGCCGGCGTCCTGCTCGGTGAACCCGAACTCCTCACCCTCGCCCAGGCCCTGGTGCCCGGCGCGCTCGCCGTCGCCACCCCTGCCCCGGCCCGCCCCGGACGCCCCGTCCGCACCCCGCAGCCCGACACCCCGATGGGCACCGCCGGACTGCTGCTCAACCTGCTCCGGCTGCGCCGCGCCACCGGCCCCGGCCACACGCCGACCGAGGACGGCATCCGCACCCTCGCCACCGCCGCGCTGGCCAGCCTCGGCTCGGAGGAAGCCGAGGAGAGCGCCGACAACGGTTTCCTCGACCTCGTCCCGGCCGGCTCCGACTCGGTCGCCGCCGCCCTCGCCCGCACCCTCGCCGAGGCACCCGCCCTGCTCGCCGCCCCCGAGACCGTCCGCGAACGCCTCCGCGGACACCGGTTCGCCACCGCCACCCGGGCCGGCCGGCTCGCCTGCCTGGACACCGCCGTCTCGCTCGGCGCCGGCACGGTCGACCCGGCCGAACTCGGCGCCCTCACCCCGCCGGTGGGTGCGGCCGGAATCGCCGGCCGCACCACCCGCGACCTGGTCGCCACCGCAGGCGAGGCACTCACCGCCGCCGAGGCCGGCCTGCTGCACACCGTCCCCGAGGGCACCGACACGCTGCTGCCCGGCCCGTTCTACGACGGCAGGGAAGCCGCCGGACTGCTCGTCGGCGAGCTGATCGCCCGGCACGAGGCCACCGGCCGCTGGCACCCCGACCGGGCCGCCGACGACCGGATCAACCTCGGCGCCCTCGACGGCGCCGCCGCCGTCGGCCTGCTGCTGCTGCGTCTCCTCGACCCCGCCACCGCCCCGCTCGCCACCCTGCGCTGACCGCCCGAGACCCCGAGGGACCGCCATGTCCGACACCACCGCGATCGGCTTCAAACGCCACTACACCCCGTACGTCGTCGACGGCGAGGCCGTCTACCTGGTCTCCGAACGCGGCGTCTCCGTGGTCGACGGCGCCCTCGCCCAGCGCCTCGCCCCGCTGCTGGACGGCACCCGCAGCGCCGAGCAGATCGGCGCCGCCCTGGACGGCACCGTGCCCGCCGACAAGGTGCTCGGCGCCGTCGGCACCCTCCGCGACCGCGGCTACCTCGCCCCCGCCGGGCCGGTCGACGACCCGGCCGGCGCCGCCTACCTGGAGATGGCCGGACTGGACGGCGCCGCCGCGTCCGCCGCGCTGCGCACCTCCCGGGCCCGCGTCGAGGTGTACGGCGACCTCGACCCGCAGCCCTTCCTCGACGCGCTCGCCGCAGCGGGCGTCACCGTCGACGAGGACGCCGAGTTCACCGTCGCCCTCACCGAGGACTACCTGCACCCCGGGCTCGCCGACCGCGACCGCGCCGCCCGGGAGAGCGGCCGCCCCTGGCTGCTCGCCCGCCCGGTCGGCTCGATCGTCTGGGTCGGCCCGGTCTTCGTCCCCGGCGCCGGGGCCCCCGGTTCCGGGGCCTCCGGTTCCGGGGAGGACGCCACCGGCTGCTGGGAGTGCCTCGCCCACCGGCTCTCCGCCAACCGCCAGTCGCTCAGCTACCTGCAGCACCGGCTCGGCCAGGACACCCCGATCTCCACCGCCGGCGCCCACCTCGCACCCACCCTCGGCACCGGCGCCCAGCTCGCCGCCCTGGAGGCCGCCAAGTGGCTCGCCGGGGTGCGCCCTTCGGAGCCGGTGGTGCTCACCTTCGACACCGTGCTGCTGGAGGCCGAACGCCACCGGCTGGTGCGCCGCCCGCAGTGCCCGTCCTGCGGCGACCCAGGCCTGATGGCCGAACGCCAGCTCGCCCCGGCCGCGTTCACATCCCGACCCAAGGCGTTCACCGCGGACGGCGGCCACCGCTCCGCCTCGCCGGAGGACATGCTGGACCGCTACCGGCCCCAACTCTCCCCGGTGACGGGCGTGGTGACCTCCCTGGTGCCCGCCGCCCGCACCCCCACCGGCCTGCGGGTGTACGTCTCCGGGCAGAACCTCTCCCGGCAGAGCGGCGACCTGCGCCAACTCCGCACCGGCCTGCGCTCGGTGAGCTGCGGCAAGGGCCGCACCGACGTCCAGGCCCGGGCCAGCGCGCTCGGCGAGGCCATGGAGCGCTACTCCGGCGTCTTCCAGGGCGACGAGGCCCGCCGCACCGCGAGCTTCACCGAACTCGGCGACGCCGCGATCCACCCCGCCCGCACCCTGCTGTACAGCGACCGCCAGTACGAGGAGCGGGCCCGCTGGAACGCCCGCCGCTCGATGTTCAACACCGTGCCCGAGCGGTTCCGCGAGGACGAGCGGATCGAATGGTCGCCCGCCTGGTCGCTCACCGAGCGGCGCACCCGCTGGCTGCCCACCATGTCCCTCTACTACGGCTACCGGCACCGCAACGGCTTCTTCGCCGCCGGCGACTCCAACGGCTGCGCGGCAGGAACCTCCTTCGAGGACGCCGCCCTGCAGGGCTTCCTGGAGCTCGTCGAACGCGACGCCGTCGCCCTCTGGTGGTACAACCGGGTGCAGCGGCCCGCCGTCGACCTGGACGCCTTCGGCGACCCGTACATCGCCGAACTCCGCGACGTCTACCGGGGGCTGCGCCGCGAGATCTGGGCCCTCGACCTCACCTCGGACTTCGGCATCCCGGTGGTCGGCGCCTTCTCCCGGCGCGTGGACAAGCCCGCCGAGGACATCCTGATCGCCTTCGGCGCCCACCTCGACCCGCACATCGCGCTCACCCGGGCACTCACCGAGATGAACCAGTTCCTCGGCCCGGTCGCGGGCGACGCCGAAGGCCGGGTCAGCTACGCCGGCGCCGACCCCGAGCAGAAGGCATGGTGGACCACGGCCACGATCGCCGGCAACCCCCACCTGCTGCCCGCCCAGGCCGCCGCGCCCGCCGGCCCCGGCCGCTGGGCGAAGCTCGCCGGCACCGACCTCGCCGACGACCTCGCGCTCGCCCAACGCCTGGTCGAGGACCGCGGCATGGAGTTCCTGGTGCTGGACCAGACCCGACCCGACGTCGGCCTGCCGGTCGCCAAGGTGATCGTCCCGGGCATGCGGCACTTCTGGGCCCGCTTCGCCCCCGGCCGCCTCTACGACGTGCCGCTCGCCCTCGGCTGGCTCGACCGGCCGACCCGGGAGGAGGACCTCAACCCCGTCCCGATCTTCATCTGACGACGTGCCGGGCCGCCGTGCTGCTCGGCGGCCCGCCCCTCCCGGAGGAGGTACTCCGCATGACCGTGACCGAACAGCTGCCGCCCGACCTCGCGGCCGGCGGCGGCCCCCTGCGCACCCTGCTGCGGCTGCGCCCGGAGGTCGTCGTCACCGCCCAGGGCGACGACCTGGAACTCAGCCACCCCTGGGGCCGCCAGCGGGTGCACGCCCTCGGCGCCGAGACCGTCGACCGGCTCGCCGAACTCACCCGCACCGAGGTCGACCTCGACGAACTCCCCGTCGGCGGCAGGCTGCTGCACCTGCTGCGGCGCTTCCCGTACCTGGTCACCACCACGCTCGCCGACCCGCTCGGCGTACCGCTGGCGACCGCCGTGCCGATCGCCCGCTCGGCCGGACTGCCCGGTCTCACCCGGCCGTCGGACACCGCGGTGCTCTCCCGGTTCGCCTACCTGCGGCGGCTGCCCGAGGAGCACGCCGGGGCATGCGTCCTGGAGTCCCCGACGGCGCCGTTCCGGCTCACCCTGCACCGGCCGGCCGCAGGCGCCTTCGTCGCGGCGGTCACCGCCTCCCGCCCGGTGGCGGAGGCGGCACTGCTGGCCGGCCTCGCCCCCGCGGCCGGACGGTCGCTCGCCGGACTGCTCGCCGGCGCCGGCTTCCTGGACGACACCGCGCAGGGCGAACCGCCGCTGTGGGACTTCCACGACCTGCTCTTCCACGCCCGCAGCCGCCCGGGCCGGCACGACTACCCGAGCGGCGGCGTCTTCGCCCACCCCGACGTCGCCCAGCTGCCGGCGATCCCCGGCACCGGCCCGCGCGAGGAAGGCACCGGCATCGACCTGCCCGTCCCCGACTGGGACGAGGTGCTGGCCCGCGACCCGGCCCTCTCCGAAGTCCTGGAGGGCCGCCGCTCCGTCCGCAGCTACGCCGAGCGGCCGGTCACCCTCGACCAACTCGGCGAACTGCTCTACCGGGTGGCCCGGGTCCGGCGGGTCATCCCGGGCGACCCGGCCGACCCGCACGGCTACGACATCGTCGACCGCCCCTACCCGGCCGGCGGTGCCACCGGCGAACTCGAGGTCTACCTCTCGGTGGTGCGCTGCGAGGGGCTGGTGCCGGGCGTCTACCGGTACGACGCGGCCGCGCACCGGCTGCGGCCCCGGCCCTTCACCGGGCCGGGCGACGAGGCGGCGTTCCGCGAACTGATGACGGCCGCCTGGCGGGCGACCGGCTGCAGCGTCGACCCGCAGGTGCTGCTCACCGTCACCTCGCGCTTCGGCCGGCTCTCCTGGAAGTACAGCCAGATCGCGTACGCGCTGACGCTCAAGCACGTCGGCGTCGTCTACCAGACGCTCTACCTGGTGGCGACGGCGATGGGGCTGGCCCCCTGCGGCCTCGGCTCCGGCGACACCGACGCGGCCGCACGGGCCCTCGGCCTGGACTGGACGGCCGAGTCCTCCGTCGGCGAATTCCTGATCGGCAGCCGCCCCGCCGGCATCCCCCGCACCGCCCACGGCTTCGCCGACATGGTCACCCAGGCGAGGGGGTAATGAGGGCAAGTTGAAACAGGGGCGCTGGGGGCACCTCCCGGCCGAAGGCCGGGGGCGGAACTGCGCAATTCAGGCTTTGGGGCAACCACTTAGGGGCACGGGGAACTGCGCAATTCGGATGTGGTCCACCTGCCAGAATCGCGTCGACCCGAACAGGGGTCGGCCCGTCTCGACAGGTGCACCACATCCGAATTGCGCAGTTCTCCCCCAGCCTTCGGCCGGGAGGTGCCCCCACGCGCCCCTCATCGGTTTACCCCGCGCTGTGTTCGAAGCGTCAGAGCCAGCCGCGTTCGCGGGCGATCCGGATCGCGTCGCAGCGGTTGCGGGCGCGGGTCTTGGCGATCGCCGCCGAGACGTAGTTGCGGACGGTACCGGGGGAGAGCGAGAGCGCGGCGGCGACCTCGTGGATGGTGGAGCCGTCCGCGACGTGGCCGAGCACGGTGACCTCGCGCGGGGTGAGGGGCGAG
This sequence comes from Kitasatospora sp. NPDC085879, assembly GCF_040686255.1. Classification (NCBI taxonomy): domain Bacteria; kingdom Bacillati; phylum Actinomycetota; class Actinomycetes; order Kitasatosporales; family Streptomycetaceae; genus Kitasatospora; species Kitasatospora sp. NPDC085879. Next base: position 205,224 of record NZ_JBFBJZ010000001.1, read on the forward strand.
GCGCCGCCGCGTACCGCGTCGACCACCAGCCGGGGGTCGTAGACCCGTCCGCCGCGGGCGAGTTCCCGGACGGCGGAGATCAGTGCGGCCGGCGGCACGTCCTTGAGCAGGACGCCGGCCACCCCCTCGGCGACCGCCCGCTGGAGGTCGGCGGTGCGGGCCCGGTCGGTGAGCAGCAGGACGGCGGTGGCCGGGGCCCGGTCGCGGATCAGCGCGGCGGTGGCCGGGCCGCCGGGGCCCGGCAGGTCCGGGTCGAGGACGGCGACGGCGGGCCTGGTGCGGGCGGCCTCGGCGGCGGCCTCCTCGGCGGTGGGGGACTCGGCGACCACGGCGAGGTCGCTCTCCCGGTCGAGGAGTGCGCCGAGCCCGGAGCGGAACAGGTGGTGTCCGTCGGCGAGCAGGACGCGGACGGCGGCGGTGCCGCCTTGGGCGGTGGGGGCCGCCGGGTGGAGCGGGCTTTCCAGGACGGTGGTCATCCGGCTACCTCGGGGGCGTCGACGTCTCGGTCTGCGGGTGCGTCCGGCCGGCCGGGTTGCGGGGGCCGGCGCCGGGGGGTGGTGCCGGGGGGTGGTGTCGGCCGGTTCGGCTCAGCCCCAGCCCCAGGTGTCCTGGTGGCCGGTGGGCAGCGGGGGGAGCGGGGTGGACGTGGGCGCGGGGGAGGAGCCGCCGTCGGCCCGGTAGGGGGCGGACCCGCTGCCGCCGGTCTGCGTGGTGGCGGCCACACCGGTGAGCACACCAAGACCCAGGGCGACAATCGTGATGAAACGGACCTTCTGCGTCATGGGGATGCCCGATCCTCTCGCATTCGGCTGGACCCCGGGCTGCTTCCGGGGCGCTGTGGTGTCAGGGGGCGGGGCGGGTGGTCCGTGGCCGGGCCCCGAGGGGGGCTGCTGTCCCGGTTGCGGTCCGCCGTTCCGCCGACACCTCGAGAGTGGCGGCTCGGGCCGGTCCGTGTCAGCAGCCGGAGCTGGCACCAGAGTGCCGTGACACCCTGAGGCCAGCTCGGCCGGCCGCCAGGCGGCGGGTACGGGCCGCGGTCAGGGGTGGCTGGGCAGGGCGTGCAGGCCGAGCGCGATCCACGGGTCGGCCTCGCAGAAGCGCAGTTCCCAGCCGCTCAGTTCGCCTTCCTCGGCGACGAGTTCGCCGCAGGCGTCGCGCAGCCGGTCCTCGGCCTCCAGCAGGGATCCGGCGTCGACGAAGACCACCGCGTCCAACGAGTCGGCGGTCTGCCGGATGCGCGCGTGGCTCAGCCGGGCGGGGCCCCGGAGCCCGCGCTCCAGCCCGGCCCGGACGGCGGGTTCCACCAGTGCGCGGAGCGGCCGGCCGCTCCGCGCCGCCAGGTGGACGCGGATCGCATACACGTCATCCAGCCTGACGGATGCACAACATCTTTGGCGGCAGCGGTCGGTGTCAGATCTCCGCCTGGCAGCAACATGCCACCGGGCGGTGCGGCGGGCGGCGGGCCCCCTACCGTGGAGAATGCGCGACGGGGGTCCGCGTCCGTTCACCGTTCATCCATCGGACCGCCGGGATTGCCCGCAAGAGTGTTCTGTGTTCGAGTCGGTGGCGATATGCTCGCGCCCTGTCGGATCCACCGGTCGACCCCGCTCGCAGGAGGGTGTGATGGTGTTCGCACTTCTGGTGGCGTGCTGTTGAGCGGGGCAGTGCCGATCGGCCTCGATCCGTTCGGCGAAGCGGTCTACCGGACGATGCTCCTGCATCCGGAGCTCGACACCCGCGGCATCGCCGAGCGGCTGGAGTCCGAGGAGTCCGAGGTGCGGGCCGCGCTCGACCGCCTCGCCGACCTCGCCCTCACCAGACCCACCGGCGCCAGCGACCGCTGGCGGGCCGTCAACCCGGAACTCGGCCTGGCGACGTTACTCGCCCGGCAGGAGGCCGAGGCCGCCCGCCGTCAGCAGGAGATCGAACGGAGCCGTGCCGCGATGGCCGGTCTGATCGCCGAGTACGCCAGCGTCCACGCGCCGGCCAACCAGCCCGGCATCGAGCTCATCAGCAGTCTCGACGAGGTCCGCGACCGCCTCGTCCAACTCGCCTCCGACGCCGCCGCCGAGGTGCTCTCCTTCGCCCCGGGCGGCCCGCAGCCGCCGCAGGTCATGGAGGCCAGTCGCGTCCTCGACCAGGAGAGCCTGGAGCGCGGCGTGCGGATGCGCACCCTCTACCAGGACAGCGTCCGCAACGACCCCGCCACGGTGCAGTACGCCCGCTGGCTGCACGGCCTCGGCGGCGCCGTCCGCACCGTGCCCACGCTGCCGCTGCGGATGATCCTGGTCGACAACGCCACCGCGATCGTTCCGATCGACCCGGAGGACGCCCGCAAGGGCGCCGTGCTGCTGCGCAGCCCCGGGGTGATCGCCGCCCTGCGGGCCCTGTTCGAGCAGGTCTGGGAGCAGGCCCGGCCGCTCGGCGAGAGCGTTCAGCGGGATCCGCACGGACTCACCGCCCAGGAGCGCGAACTGCTGCGGCTGCTCGCCGAAGGGCTCACCGACGAGCGGGCCGGCCAGCGGCTCGGGGTCTCACTGCGGACGGTGCGCCGGATGATGGCCGACCTGATGGTCCGGATGGACGCCCGCAGCCGCTTCCAGGCCGGTATCCAGTGCGCCGCCCTCGGCTGGCTGGGCGAGGCCTCGACCCGCTGACGGATCGGACGCGTCACCCGCGCCGACGCCGCGTCAGATGCCCACCGGTACCGCGCCGGCGGCCTTCCGGAAGCGGCGGTGGGCGGTGCGGTCGAAGTCGCCGGCCAGGGGGGCGAGGACGGCGGCGGCGGAGAGTGCCACCGCCTCGGAGAGCAGGTCGGGCCAGTCGGAGCCGGTGAGCAGGCCGGCGGCGAGGGCGGCCACCGCGGCATCGCCGGCGCCGGTGGGGTTCCCGGTGGCGGTCTCGGGTGGTGCGCAGCGCCATGCGCCGGTCGGGGTCAGGGCGTAGAGGCCGCCGGGGCCGAGCGAGGCGACCACCGCGCCCGCGCCGCGGCGGCGGAGTTCGGCCGCGGCGGCCGGTACGTCGGCGATGCCGGTGGCGGCGCGCAGTTCGGCGGCGTTGGGCTTGACCACGCTCGGCCCGGCCGCCAGGGCGGCGGTGAGCGCGGGCCCGTCGGCGTCCAGGACGGTGACCGCGCCGCGGCCGCGGGCGAGTGCGACGAGTTCGGCGTAGGCGTCCTCGGGGCAGCCGGGCGGGAGGCTGCCGGAGAGCACCAGGACTCCGCCGGCGGCGGGCAGGGCCGTCTCGACGGCGCAGGCCAGGGCCCGCCACTCGGCGGGGGAGATCGCCGGGCCGGGTTCGTTGAAGAGGGTGGCGTCGGACGGGTCGGCGACGGCGACCGTGCGGCGGGTGTCGCCGGCGATCGGTACCGCGCGGTGGGGCAGTCCGGCGGCGGCCAGGTCGGCCGCGACGGCGGCACCGGTGGCGCCGCCGAGGGGCAGGACGGAGAGCGCCTCGTGGCCGAGCGCGGTGAGCACCCGGGCCACGTTGACGCCCTTGCCGCCGGCCCGGGCGGCGACCGCGCCGACCCGGTGGGTGGTGTGCGGGCGCAGCACCGGCACGGTGTAGGTGACGTCCAGGGCCGGGTTCGGTGTGACGACCAGCAGCACGGCCGGCATTCCCCCTGATCTGCTCGATTCTGCTTGGAAAACGCATGGATCGAGCAGATTCAAGCATATTACTTGAGCAGGCGGGAGAGTCTGCGGTCGGCGAGCGTCCGCCCGCCGGTCTGGCAGGTCGGGCAGTACTGCAGCGAGGAGTCGGCGAAGTTGACGGACCGGACGGTGTCCCCGCAGACCGGGCAGCGCTCGCCCTCGCGGCCGTGCACCGCGAGCCCGGCCTTCTTCTCCGCCTTCAGCCCGTCCGCGGGCACCGCCCTGGCGTGCTCCAGGGCCTCGCCGAGCACGGCCCGCAGCGCAGCGTGCAGACCGGCCAGCTGTGCGGGCTTCAGCAGGGCGGCCGTCGCGTACGGGGAGAGCCGGGCCCGGTGCGCGATCTCGTCCGAGTAGGCGTTGCCGACGCCGGCCAGCACGGTCTGGTCGGTGAGGAAGGTCTTGAGCCGCTGCCGGGTGCCGGCGGCCAGCGCGGCGAGCTGCTCCTCGGTGACGGCGAGCGCGTCCGGGCCGAGCCTGGCGATGCCGGGCACCTGGGCCGGGTCGGCGACCACGTACGCGGCAAGCCGCTTGGTGGTGCCCTGCTCGGTCACGTCGAAGCCGGAGCCGTCGTCGAGCACCAGCCGCAGCGCGAGCGGCCCGCGCCGGCCCGGCGGCTTCGCGGGGAAGGACGCCCGCCGGTGCACCCAGCCCGCCCGGGCCAGGTGCAGCACCAGGTGCGGGCCGCCGTCGGTGGTCAGGTCGAGGAACTTGCCGTGCCGCCCGACCCCGGCCACCGTGCGGTCGTGCAGCGCCTGCGGCGGCGGGTCGAAGGTCTTCAGCACCTGCACCGAGAGCACCTCGACGCGGGCCAGCGAGCGGTCCGCGCAGGCCTCGGTCATCCGCTCGGCCAGCGCCTGCACTTCCGGTAGTTCGGGCACCTCCCCAGTCTGGCGGGGCCGGGCCGGGGAGGCCATCGGATCGCCCGCAGGGTGGCTGGGCTCCTCCCGGTCGTCCGGCGCCGGTATCGTACGGGCGTCATCGCATCACCCAGAAGGAGCACCTGCCGAGATGGACATCGACAAGGCCAAGGCGACGTTCGCCCGGTTCGACATCAACGGGGACGGCTTCATCTCGCCGGAGGAGTACTCCAAGGTCATGGCCGAGATGGGCGACCCCTACGTTTCCGTGCCGGTGGCCCAGGCGGTCATCGCCAAGGCCGACACCAGCAAGGACGGCCTGCTGAACTGGGCCGAGTTCTGGGCGATCCAGCAGGCCTGACGGCCGACCGGCGGGCCCGGCCGCTGGGGGTCCACCCCCGGCGGCCGGGCCCGCCGCATGCCCGGCCGCGCGTGCCCGTACGCCTCGACCGCAGGCGCTTCGGCCCGGGGCCGCTCAGGCCCGCAGCAGGCGGCCGAGGCCCTCCCGGGTGGCCGCGACCACCACCAGGTCGCCCGCGTCGAGCACGTGCCCCGCGGGCGGGTTCCAGCGCAGTTCCGGGCGGGCCCGGTAGGTCAGCCCGAGGTCGCGGGCGCGGCGGGCGGGCTCGGCGACGTCCAGCGCGAGCACCTGCCAGGCCCCGGGCCGGTGCGCCGCGGCGACCGTCCGCCCGGCCAGCTCCGGGTGGTCGCCGACGTCCACCGCCGCAAGCAGCAGCACCTGCCGGCCGACCGCGATCGCGCCGAGCACCTGCCGGCCCATCATCGCGGAGGCGAAGGCCGGCGCCGACAGGAACGAGACGCTGTGGCTGCGGGTGTCCGCGTCCGGGTAGGAGTCGCGCAGCGCCCGGTACACGTCCGCGGCGAAGTCGTCGTCGAACAGGCCCATCACCACCCGCAGCGCCGGATTGCACTCGCGGGCGGACAGCGCCGCCTCCAGGTTGGTGGAGTCGTTGCTGGTCAGCGCGAGCATCGCGCGGGCCCGGCCGACCCGGGCGGCCTCCAGCACCCCCTCCTGGGTGGCGTCGCCGAGCACCACCGGCACCCCGTAGGCGCGCGCCCGGGCCACCCCGCGGGCGGTCGGGTCGCTCTCCACGCAGACCACCGGCAGGTCCAGCTCGCGCAGCCGGTCCAGCACCCGGCTGCCGACCCGGCCGAGGCCGAGCAGCACCACGTGCCCGGAGATCCCGCGCGGCGGGCGGCGCAGCGCGGAGGCGGCCCGGAAGGTGCCGAGCGCCTCCAGGGCGAGGGCGGTCAGCAGCGGCATCAGCAGCAGGCCGCTCAGTGCGGTGAGGATCTGCAGCACCTTGCGGGCCGGGGTGTCGGCGGTGGCCGGGTCGGCGATCGCGATCACGTCCAGCACCGCGAGGTAGGCGGTGTGCAGCGGGTTCTCGCCGGTGAGGGCGGAGGTGAGGCCGGCGAACAGGGCGAGCAGCGCGGTCAGCGAGCCGAGCGCGATCCGCAGCCGGCGGGAGAACAGCGCGGCGACCGGCAGGCCGGACAGCCCGGGCAGCCGGCGCCGCGGCCGCCGCTCCTCGGGGTGCCCGAGCAGTTCCAGGACGAGCCGCCGGCCGTCCGGCGGCGACGCCTCCTCCGGGCCGGGCAGCAGCACCGGCGGCCGCCCGTGGCCGCCCGGGGCGAGCAGCGCCAGGGTGGCCAGTTCGGTGCCCTCCGGCTGCCCGCCCGGGGGCAGTTCGGCGGCCCGCAGCAGCCGCCCGTCGACGTGCACCACCGCGGGGTGGCCGGAGACGGCGGCGGACACCAGCGCGGGGGCCGCGGTCGCCGAGGTGGAGAGCACCGTGGTGGACGCCTCCGGGGCGGGTCCGCCGTCCGGGGTGCGGGCGGCGACGGCCCGGTCGAGCAGCTGGCCGACCCGCCGGCCGAGCCGCCGGTTGTAGACCCGCAGCACCAGCCGGACACCGGGGTTGAGCCGGCGGGCCCGCAGCGCGGACTGCACGTTGGCCTGGTCGTCGGAGCCGGTGAGGGCGAGCGCGGCGGCCTCCCGGATGCCGGCCTCGGCCAGGACCGCGGTGCTCGGCTCGGCGGCCTCCACCACCCGGACGGGCAGGCGCCGTTCCTCGGCCAGTGCGGCGATCTGCGGGCCGTGCCCCTCGCGGACGGAGCGGACCACCACGGTCACCCGCCGCCCGTAGAGCGTGGTGAGTTCGAGGGCCAGCCGGAAGGCGAGGGTGTCCTGGCCGCACACGATCATGTGTCCGTGCTCGTCCGCCCGTTCGGCCGCGGCGGGCCGTGCGGCGGTCTCGGTCCGTCCGGCGGTCTCGGCGTGTCCGTCCGCCGGGGCGGGCTGGGAGGGCAGGGCGGGGGCGGGCCCGGTGGTGGTGGACATGCCCGCCATCCTGGCAGGGCCGTGACCGTAACGCGATCTTCCCGCAGCGGCGTTGATGATTCGTCACGTTCGCACGGGTTGGTACCCTCGGACGTCTGCGACGGGGACGGGAGCGGGCATGGACGCAACAGTGGTGCCGGTGGTCGTACTGGTGGCGGCGGCGCTGCACGCGGTGTGGAACGCCCTGGCCCACGCCCTCCCCGACAAGGTGGCCGGCTTCGCCCTGATCAACGCGGTCTTCCTCGTCGGCGGCCTCCTGCTGGCCTGCCTCGCCCCGCTCCCGGACGCCCGCGCCTGGCCCTGGCTGGCCGCCTCCGCCGTGCTCCAGGTGCTCTACCAGCTGCTGCTCCTGCAGGCCTACCGGCTGGGCGACTTCGGCCAGGTGTACCCGCTGGCCCGCGGAACGGCGCCCTGGCTGGTCGCCGCCCTCTCGGTGCTGGTGCTCGGCCGCCCGCTCGGCACCGGCCAGTGGGCCGGCGTCCTGGTGATCTCGGCCGGGCTGGCCGGGCTGGCGCTGGCCGACGGCGTCCCGGGCCGGGCCGGACTGCCCGCGGTCGGCGCGGCGCTGGGCACCGGCGCGATGATCGCCGGCTACACCGTGGTCGACGGGACGGGCGTGCGCACCTCCGACACCGTGCTCGGCTACATCGCCTGGCTGTTCGTCCTGCAGGGCGCCGGCATGCTGCTCGCCGCGGTGCTGCTGCGCGGCCCCGCGCTGTTCTGCCAGCCGGGCCCCGGCTGGGCGCGGGGCCTGGCCGGCGGGGTGCTCTCGCTCACCGCGTACGGGCTGGTGGTGTGGGCCCAGGCGCACGGCGACCTGGCGACGATCGCCGCGCTGCGGGAGACCAGCATCGTGATCGCCGCGCTGATCGGCGCCCTGGTCTTCCGGGAGCGGCTCGGCGCCGCCCGGATGGCCGCCGGGGCGGTCGTGGTGGCCGGCATCGCCGTCCTCCAACTCGCCCCCGTGTGAGCCGTGCTCAGGCCGGCTGCCCGGCCGCCGCCAGGGCCCCGCTGCGGACGCGGTCCAGCAGCGCCAGCAGCACCTCCTTGCTGGAGGCCCGGTCGCGGACGTCGCAGAGCACCACCGGCACCGACTCGTCGAGGTCGAGCGCGGCCCGGACGTCCTCCGCGCTCGCCTCGCGGCGGCCGTGGAAGCAGTTCACGCCGACCGCGAACGGCACTCCGCGCTGCTCGAAGTAGTCGACCGCGGCGAAGCTGGACTCCAGCCGCCGGGTGTCCGCCAGGATGATCGCGCCGAGCGCGCCCAGCGCCAGGTCGTCCCACATGAACCAGAAGCGGAACTGCCCCGGGGTGCCGAAGAGGTAGAGCACCAGGTCGTCCCGGAGGGTGATCCGCCCGAAGTCCATCGCGACCGTGGTGGTCGACTTGTCGCGGACGCCGTCCAGGCTGTCCACACCGACGCTGGCCTGGGTGATCCGCTCCTCGGTCGACAGCGGTTCGATCTCGCTGACCGAGCCGACCATGGTGGTCTTGCCCACGCCGAAACCGCCGGCCACCAGGATCTTGACCGCCCCGGGGACCAGGCTCTGGGTCATCGTGCTGTGCTCCTAGCTGTTCTCAGAGGTTGCGCACGCCGTCGATGACGGCCTGGACGAGGGCCAGGTCCGGCACCTCGGCCAGCGGCACCGGTGCCCGCGTGATGATCAGTGAGGTGTCGGCGAGGTCGCCGAGCAGCACCTTGACCACGCTCACCGGAAGGTCGAGCCGGGCCGCGATCTCGGCGACCGCCAGCGGCCGCTCCCGGCACATGCCGAGGATGGCCGCCGGCTCGGGAGCCAGCCGCGTGGTGTCGACGCGAGGGTCGGCGGTGACCACCAGGGTGATCAGCGAGTACTCGGTGCGGCCCGACTCGGTCCGCCCGCCGGTGATCGCATAGGGGCGGACGAGATGCCCCGCCTCCCGGTCGAACCACGCCTCCTCGGGGGTCACGCAAGGTCACCCGTCCGGTCGCGGCCGGCATCGCTGCGCGGCGCGGCGGTGAGGTAGGCGCCGACCTGCTTGACCAGCATGTTGATCTCGTACGCCATCAGTCCGGCGTCGACCGCCTCGGAGGTGAGGACGGCCAGCCGGGCGCCCTGGCCCGCGGTGGTGACGAAGAGGAACAGGTGGTCCATCTCGATCACCGTCTGCCGGACCCGGCCGCCGTCGAAGCGCTGGCCGGCGCCGCGGGCGAGGCTCTGCAGGCCGGAGGCGACCGCGGAGAGGTGCTCGCCGTCCGCGCGGTCCAGGTTCTTGTCCATGCCGACGAGCAGGCCGTCCTCGGACAGCACCACGGCGTGCCTGGTCTCCGGTACCCGGGAGACCAACTCGTCCAGCAGCCAGTTGAGATCGCGCTGGGTTTCGGTGTGCTGGGTCGTCATCAGAGCTGGTCCTCGCGAGCGGGGGCATGGTCGGGTGCGGTGGAGGTCTCGTCGGCGCCGGGCCGGGGCAGCGCGGTGTCGCGGGCCGTCCGGGTGCCGCGCTGGATGGCCGCCATGGTGGCGCGCGAGCGCTGCGGCGAGGCGTCCTCGTCCGGGGCCGGCCGGGCCGGCCGCGGTACGGCGCCGCCCGTCCCGCCGGTGCGCTCGGCGGCCGCGGCCTCCCGGAGCTGGTCGGCCAGGCTGGCGTTGCGGACCCGCTTCGGCAGCACCTTCGGGGTGCGCAGCTCGCCGTCGGCCTCCGGCAGGTCCTGCGGGTCCTGCAGCTCCTGGACGTCCGGCACGGCCGGGGGCGCGGGGACGGCGGGAACGGCCGGCCCGAAGGCCGGGGCGGCGGGCAGTGCCGGCGGCTGCCGGGTGGGCAGCTGCAGTGCCTCCGGGGCGGCCTCGTGGACGGCCCGCTCCCCGGCGGGCGCCTGTGTCGGTGCCGCGAACAGCGCCGGGTCGACGTCCGGCAGGGGTGCGGCGGGCACGGCGGGTGCGGTCGGCACACGGAACGGGACGGCGGAGACGACCGCGCCGGGCAGACCGGGGATCGACGCGCCGGCGGTGAGGCCGCCCGCCGACCGGGCCTGGGCCTGGTCGGCCACCCGGGCGCCGAACGGCAGACCGGGGAAGCCAGCGGGCGCCGGCGCGGCCTCCAGCAGCGCGGTGGGCAGCAGCACGATGGCCCGGGTGCCGCCGTAGGGCGAGGGCCGCAGCGCGACCTGGATCTCGTGCCGGGCGGCGAGCCGGGAGACCACGAACAGGCCGAGCCGCAGGTCGTCGCCGAGCGCGGCGACGTCCAGCTCCGGCGGGTCCGCCAGGTAGGCGTTGAGCCGCTCGTACTCGTCCTCGGTCATGCCGAGGCCGCGGTCCTCGACCTCGACGGCGAGGCCCTTGGGGACCTCCTGCGCCGAGACCTGAACCTGGGTGTACGGCGGCGAGAAGGTGGTGCCGTTCTCGATGAGCTCGGCGATCAGGTGGATGACGTCGGCGACGGCCTGGCCGGCCAGTGCGCTGCGCGGCACGCCCTGGACGACCACCCGGGCGTAGTTCTCGGTCTCGGAGACCGCCGAGCGCAGCACGTTGACCATCGGCACGGCGTTGCGCCAGCGGCGGGCGGGCAGCGCGCCGCCCAGGATCACCAGGTTCTCCGCGTTGCGGCGCATCCGGGTGGCCAGGTGGTCGACCGCGAACAGCTCCTTGAGCAGCTCGGGCTCCTCGTGCCGGCGCTCCAGCTCGTCCAGCATGGTGATCTGGCGGTGGATCAGCACCTGGGTGCGGCGGGCGATGTTGAGGAAGACCTTCTTGGTGCCCTCGCGGCCCTGCGCCTGCTGGACGATGGCCGTCACCGCGGTCCGCCGGACGGCGTCGACCGCCTCGGCGACCTGCTGGATCTCGTCGCCCTCCGAGCGCCGCACGGGGCGGCCGTCGACCGGTGCGGGGACGACCTCGCCGGCATCCAACTGCCGGACGACGGCCGGAAGTTCGGACTCGGCGAGGGTGCGGGTGATCTCCCGCAGGGCGTCCACCCGGGCGGTGAGCACCCGGGCCGTGCTGCGGCCCTGGACGAGGCTCCAGGCCAGCACGGCGGCCACCGCGGCGGTGCCGAGCGCGAAGGCGAGGCCGTGCCCGCTGTGCAGCAGCAGGACGCCGGCGTAGCCCCAGGCGACGGCCAGGCCGGCGCAGGGCACCAGCACCAGGGGGAGGAGGGACGTACGGAGCGAGCCGGCGCGGCCGGCGCGGTGGCCGGGGCGCTCGGCCGGTATGCCTGGCATCTGAGTTCCTCGTGCGGGTGCAGAACGGCGTGACCCCGTGCGAGTCGACGGGTGGCGACGGTGCGGGCCGCGCAAGGATACCCGTATGTTGACTGACCGTCATCAAGCGGATTCACGCAGCTGTGCCGTCGACGCCAGCACGGTACCAGCCCCGACGGGCGGGTGAGCAACATCATCTGACGTCGAGTGAGGCTTGGCGTCCGCCCGGCGCCGGGCGCACCGGGCGGACGCGGGCGGGCGGTCAGACCGCGAGCGCCTGGGGGGTCCACGCCGTGCTGTGCACCTTGACCAGCTCGGCGAGCTTCTCGGACCACTGCACGCCGTAGCTGCCCGCGGCCACTTGGCACAGGCGCAGCCGCTGGACGTCGGAGGTGCCGGCCGGCGGGTAGATGTGGGTGGCGTCCCGAAGGTAGCGTTCGATCCGGAAGTCCGTCTGCAGGCCGCGCGCGGCGTGGATCTCCATCGCGTTGCGTGCCGAGTCCAGCGCGTACTCGGTGTTCACCAGCTTGGAGTTCATCAGTTCGGCGTCGCACGGCCGGCCGAGGTCGAGCAGGTGGGCGGCGTGGTAGGCGGCCAGCCGTGCGGTCATCAGCCGGGACTGCATCTCGCCGATCTTCAGGCCGATGTTGGGGAGTTCGGCCAGCGGTTTGCCGTAGAGCGAGCGGTCCTCGGCGAAGCGCACGGTGTCCTCGACGATCGCCCGGTGGATGCCGAGGGCCACGGCGGCGAGGTTGGGCCGGCCGTACAGGATGCTGGACGAGTAGGCGACGTCCAGGCCGCTGCCGTCCTCGCCGAGCCGGTTCGTGGCCGGGATGCGGCAGTTCTCGAATATCAACTCGCCGAAGCTGAAGCCGTGCAGGCCGCTCTGCCGGCCCGGGTCGCCGAGCCGGAGGCCGGGTGCGTCGCTCGGCACCAGGAAGGCGGACAGGCCGCGGGAGCCCTTACCGGTGCGGAACACCACGCCGTGCACGTCGCCGATGTGCGAGTTGCCGACGAACCACTTGCGGCCGTTCAGCACGTAGTCGCGGCCGCGCTTGCGGGCGGTGCCGGCCATGCCGAGCACATGGCCGCCGGACTCCGGCTCGGTCACCGCGATGGTCGGCAGTGCGCGGCCGTCCGCGAACTGCGGGAGCCACTGCCGGCGCTGCTGCTCGGAGCCGAAGTGGATGACCTTGGCGACGCCGAGCTGGGAGGCCTGCGCGATGGCGCCCATCGCGCCGCTGACCCGGGACAGCTCCTCGATGATGACGGTCTTGGCCACGTGGCCGAGGCCGAGGCCGCCGTACACCCGCGGGATGGTGACGCCGATCCACCCTCTGCGGGCGATCTCCCTGGCGAGGTCGTGCTCGATCGTCCGTTCGGTCTCCATCCTGGAGATCTGGGGACGAACCTCCTTCTCCGCGAACTCCCTTACCTCTGCACGAAGTTGCTCGTGCCGCTCGTCGGTGAAGCAGTCCTGGCCCAGCATGGGCGTCCTCTCGTCGGTCGGGAGCGCCGCCGTCCCGCCTCCTGAGCGCGTAACCGGAGGGGACGGTCGAGACGGCCGCCGCGCCGTTGAGGGCCGCGCGCGGTTGGACGGTGACCCGCCCTCGGCAAGGACTCATTGTCATATGCGTCACTTCACACCTCCATAGCGTGATCATGGATTGGCGTGAACTGTGCGCGACGTTTTTGCGACAGGATTTGACCGTGTTCCAGATGGGAATGGATCTTTCCCCTTCGTCGATGTCCGTCTGACGAGACGTCTCCGATCCCGCCGGTCAAACACTTCTGACACCATGTCCGCCATGACTGATGTGATGAGCGCTCAGAACGGCTATCCGGGAGGTGGCGGCGAGTCCGAGCGGACGCGCCGGCTCCGCGACCTGGGGCTCAACGACCCCAGCCCGGACGAGGCCTTCGACCGTTTCGCGCACCTCGCGGCCAGCATCACCCGCGCCCCGATCGCGATGGTCAACTTCATCAACGACGACCGCCAGATGTTCCGCGGGCTCTACATTCCGCCAAATCCGGCGCAGGCCCAGCCGGTCGAGGACGACTCCTGGGCCGACCGCGGCATCGCGTTCGACCTCCCGGCCCGCGAGATGCCGCTCAGCCACGGGTTCTGCCCGCACGTGGTGGCCCAGCGCTCGCCGCTGGCCCTGGACGACATCCTGGCCTACCCCCGCTTCGCCGGTAACCCGGTGGTGGACGAGCTGGGCGTGCGCGCCTACCTCGGCGCCCCGCTGGTGGACGACACCAACACCATCATCGGCACCGTCTGCGTCCTGGACCGCGAGCCCCGCCAGTGGGGCCGCGAGCGGCTCAAGGACATCCAGCACCTCGCCGAGGCGCTGCTCTCCGAGATCCGGCTGCGCGACAACCTGCTCGCCCAGCAGCAGGAGATGTTCGCCGCCTTCGACGGCTCGCCGTTCCCGATCATGCTCACCGACGGCACCGACAACGCCATCCGCTACGCCAACGCCGAGCACGCCGGCATCTTCGGCGCCCCCGGCCCCTACGCGGACCTGGCGAACGCCTACCCCCAGCTGGCCGCCGCAGGTCTGCCGCTCGCGGTCGGGGAGGCCTACCGGACCGGGCGCGCCACCGTCCTCAAGGACATCCGGGTGCAGTCCTACCTGCCCGGTGCCCGCCGCGCGGAGCAGGTGTACACCTTCACCTGCACCCCGCTGCGCAACGCGCGCACCGGCATGGTCAACGGTGTCCTGACGGTCGGCATGGACATCACCGCCCAGTCGCGCACCGAGGAGGAGCTCGGCACGCTCGCCGCCCTGCTGGTGGACCGGCTGCAGCAGTCCGGCCGCAACCCGGGCGAGATGCTGCCCCCGTACCCGTCGGGCCGCCCCGGACTGACGGGCTGACCCGCGCTCCGGCCGGGGCGCGCACGGCGCCCCGGCCCGGCCTCCCGCCGTGGGCGCACGGCGGGACGGACGGATCAGACCGGCCCCTCCAACGCCCGCGCCAGCCGCTCCGCGCCGGCGGCCAGCCGGTCGACGCCCTCGGCGGCGCCGTAGCCCACCCGCAGGTACGGGGCCGGCGGCTCGGCGGTGAAGTACGGCCGCCCCGGCGTGACGGCCACGCCGGCCCGCAGTGCGGCGGCGGCGAGCCCCTGCGGGTCGGTGCCGTCCGGCAGCCGCAGCCACAGGTGCTGGCCGCCGACGGGCAGCCGGGCCGGGAGCAGCTCCGGTCGCAGCCGCTGCAAGGCCCCGGCGAGCGCCGTCCGGCGTTCCTGCAACCGCCCGGCCAGCGTGCGCAGATGGTGTCCCCAGGCGGGTGCGCCGACCAGTTCCAGGGCCGTCTCCTGCAGCGGCCGCGGCACGAAGAAGCTGTCCACCGCCTGCACGGCGCGCAGCCGTTCAAGGGCGGGCCCGCGCGCGGTGAGCGCCGCCACCCGCAGGTTGGGCGAGGTGGGCTTGGTCAGTGAGCGGACGTGCACCACGACCCCGTCCGGGTCGTCCGCGGCGAGCGGCGGCGGTGGCGGGGGAGCGTCGGCGTGCGCGAGCCGCCGGGCGAAGTCGTCCTCGACCACGAACGCCCCGGCCTGCCGGGCGATCCGCAGCACCTCGGGCCGCCGCTCGGCCGAGAGCACCGCACCGGTCGGGTTCTGGTGGAGCGGCTGGCAGACGAACAGCCGCGCCCCGGTGGCGGCGAAGGCGTCGGCGAGCAGGCCGGTCCGTACCCCGTCGGCGTCCACCGGCACCGGGACCGGGCGCAGCCCCGCCGCGCGTGCCACCGCCAGCAGCCCGGGGTAGGTGGGCGACTCCACCAGCACCGGGGCGCCGGGGGCGGCCAGCGAGCGCAGCGCGGTGGTGAGGGCGCTCTGCCCGCCCGCGGCCACCAGTACCTCGGCGGCGCTCACCGTGCCGCCGATGTCCCGGGCGAACCAGGCGCGCAGCTCGGGCAGTCCCTCCAGCGGCGGCCGGCCCCAGGCGCCCGGTCGCCGGCCGGCGCGGGCGAGCGCCGCGGCCAGGGCCTGCTCGGGCTGGAGCGTGGCGTGCAGGTAGCCGCCGTTGAGGTCGATCACCTCGGCGGGCTGGACGGCGAGCGCGGCGATCACCCCCGAGGCGTCCGCGGACCGGGTCGGCGGCACCCCGGCCTCGGCGCTGAGCGCGACCTCCTGCCAGGAGGTGTCCCCGGCGGCCGGCACCGGCCGCGGCGCCGCCGCCCGGAACACCCCGGCGCCCGGCCGGGAGACCACCAGCCCCTCGGCCGCCAGCAGCGCGATCGCCCGGGCGACCGTCACCGGGCTCACCTGGTGGCGCTCCATCAGCGCCCGGCTGGACGGCAGCCGTCCGCCGACCGGGTAGCGGTCCAAATCGTCCCGGAGAATCGCGGCGAGATCCGCCCCACTGCTACGCTCGTGCATGACAGCACACGATAGCGCTATCGCTCCTCGATCAGTAGCACTCGGCGGCACCACCCTCGCGGCCCTCGGCGTCCTCGCCTTCTCCTTCAGCTTCCCGGCCACCGCCTGGGCGCTCACCGGCTTCGGGCCGTGGACGGCCGCCGGGCTGCGCGGCGTCCTCGCCGCGGCGGTGGCCGGCGCAGGGCTGCTCCTCGCCCGGGTGCCGCTGCCCGGCCGCGCCCACTGGCCGGGCCTGCTCGCGGTGGCGGGCGGCTGCGTCCTCGGCTTCCCGCTGCTCACCACCCTGGCCCTGCAGACCTCGTCCACCGCGCACTCGGCGGTGGTGATCGGCCTGCTGCCGCTGGCGACCGCCGCGGTGGCGGCGCTGCGATCGGGCGGGCGGCCGTCCCGCGGCTTCTGGTGGGCGGCGCTGGCCGGAGCGGCGGTGGTCCTCGCGTTCACGGTGCAGCAGAGCCGGGGCGCGCTGGGCCGGGCGGACGTCCTGCTCGGCGCGGCGCTCGTGGTGTGCGCGGCGGGCTACGCGGAGGGCGGGCGGCTGGCCCGCGCGATGCCCGGCTGGCAGGTGATCGCCTGGGCCGTGGTGGCGGCGCTCCCCATCTCGGCCCTGACGGCCGGTCTGGCGCTGGCCGCGGAGCCGGTGCACGTGGCGCCGCGGGCGCTGGCCGGCCTCGCCTACACGGCGGCGGTCTCGCAGTTCGGCGGGTTCGTGGTCTGGTACCGGGGGATGGCGGAGATCGGCGTGCCGAAGGCCAGCCAGCTGCAGCTCGCCCAGCCGCTGCTCACGCTGGGCTGGGCGGTGCTGGTGCTGGGGGAGCGGCTCTCCCCGGCGGCGCCGCTGGCGGCGCTGGCGGTGCTGGGATGCATCGCGGCCACCCAGCGGGCCCGGGGCTGACGCCCGGCCGCGGGGTGGCCGCATGGCCTCACTTGACCTCGATGCCGGCTTCCTTGCAGGCGTCGGCGACCTGCGGGGTGCAGACCTCGGCGGCCTTGTAGAGGTTGCCGGCAATGACGGTCGAGGCCACCTTCTCCTTGGTGACAACGATCGGGCTGAGCAGCATCGACGGGATCTGCAGGCCGTTGCTCTCGGTCATGGCGCTGGCGACCGAGGTGATGTCCAGGCCCTTCACGAGGTAGACGGCCATGGTGGCGGCGGCGTCGGCCTCGGGCTTGTACGGCTTGTAGATGGTGTAGGTCTGCTCGCCGGTCAGGATGCGCTGGATCGCGTCGAGCGAGGCGTCCTGGCCGCCGACCGGCACGTTGATGCCGGCGCCCTTGAGCGCGCCGATGATCGAGGTGGCCATGCCGTCGTTCGCCGAGTAGACGGCCTGGATGCCGCTCTTGCCGAAGTGGCCGATCGCCTCGTTGACCTTGGTCGCCGCGACTTCGGGCTTCCACTCGCCCGACTGCTCGTAGACGATCTTCTTGACCTTCTCGTCGAGGACCTTGTGCGCACCCTTCTTGAACTGGGCGGCGTTCGGGTCCGACTCGGCGCCGTTGATCATCACGACATTGGCGCTCGACGCCTTGCCGCCCAGCGCGTCGAGCAGGGCCTGGCCCTGCAGTTCGCCGGTGCGCTCGTTGTCGAAGGAGATGTACGCGGAGACCTTGCCCGCGGCGAGGCGGTCGTACGCGATGACCTTGACGCCCTTCTTGGCGGCCGCATCCACCCAGGAGGCCGTGGCGCCCGAGTTCACCGGGTCGAGGAGGATGACCTTGACGCCCTTGGCCAGCAGCGCGTCGAACTGCTGCTTCTGTACGGTCTCGTCGCCGTCCGCGTTGGCGTAGTCGACCTCGCACTTGGTGCACAGCGCGGCGACCGAGGCCTCGATCAGCGGCTTGTCGAAGCTCTCGTACCGGGTCGACGACGACTTCTCCGGGAGGAGCAGACCGATGGTCTTCGTCCCGGAGGAGGAGCCCGCATCGCTGCTCGAGCCGCACGCGGCGAGTGACAGCGCCGCCGACACAGCGGCCGTGCCGGCGAGGATGCGACGCGTCATTGCGTTCATGGTGGGTGGTGCCTCCCTGACAGCGCCGCGGGGTGCGGCGACGAGGAAGTCAATCCGCCGACGCCGCGGGCCGTCAACAAGTAAAACGTTCATTAAGATTTCTCGACCACATTGTTATCTTGTTGAATACATGATCCCCTCCAGGCCTTCCGGACGCCGATCGAGCCGACAACTTCTCAACTCACTTACGCCGCCCCGGCGGCGGATGCTCCGGGGCCGTCCGATCACCTCTCGGTACGGACCACCAGGCACACCGCGGCGACCACCACCGCACCTCCGACCACGATCGGCCAGGTCAGCGCCTCCGCGAGGACCAGCCACCCGAGCAGCACCGCCACCACCGGGTTGACGTAGGCGTACGTGGCCACCAGCGGCAGCGGCGCGCGCTGCAGCAGCCAGGCGTACGCGCTGAACGCGATCAGCGAACCGAACACCACCAGGTACGCCAGGCCCGCCCAGGAGGCCGTCGACACCGTGCCCGGGTGGAACTCCTGCGGCTCGTGCCGGACGGCCGCCAGCACCAGCGCACCGGCGCCGCCCGCGAGCATCTCGTACGCACTGGCCGTCAGTGGATCGGCGGGCATCGGCAGCCGACCGGTCAGCACCGAACCGCACGCCCACAGCAGCGAGCCGGTCAGCAGCGCGACCAGGCCCAGCGGCCGCACCTCGCCGGTCAGCCCCGGCGCGCTCAGCACCACCAGCCCGAGCAGGCCGACCAGCACGCCGCCCAGCGTCGCGAACGGGGTCCGGTGCCCCAGCGCTCGACGCAGCACCACCACCCACAGCGGCACGCTCGCCACCATCAGCGCCGCCATCCCGGACGGCACCGACTGCTCGGCCAGCACCACCATGCCGTTGCCGCCGACCAGCAGCAGCACGCCGACCAGCGCCGCCGAGGCCAGCTCGCGCGGCCGCACCAGCAGCGCGGCCGGGCCCTGCCGCAGGGCGATCAGCGCCACCAGCACCAGCCCGGCCGCGACGAAGCGCATCGCCCCGGAGAGGAACGGCGGCATGGTCTCCACCACCACCCGGATCGCCAGGTAGGTCGAACCCCACACCACGTAGACGATGCCGAGCGCGCCCCAGACCGCGCCGGAGATGCCGCGCTGCCTGCCGGCGGCGGTGCCGGTGCCGGCTGCGGTGACCGCGTCCACCGGGCCGGTCGGCGGGACGGACCGGGACGGATCGGGACAGGACGGGTCGGCGGCGGGCGGCGGCGAAGCCGATGTCATGGGTGTCTCCCTGGTTCGGTGCTGAACACTCGGTATGACATCACAGTCCGACCGGCCCGTGGGAGCCCCTTTCCGTCCTGCGGTCGCGCCGCCCCCGCACCGTCGCCCCGCACGGCGTGCGCCTTCCGGATGAAGTCCGCGGCCCGGACGGACGCCAGCGCGCGCCGGACCGGCGGCGGAGTGGTAGGCATGGACGGTCCGAGCGCGGACGACCGAGGAGCGCACGAGGTGGAGTGGTTCGCGGCCCCCGAGTACTGGCTCGCCCGCCAGGTGTTCCAGCGGCTGCTCGCGCTGCTCTACACCGTCGGATTCGTCGCCGCCGCCCGCCAGTTCCGCGCCCTGATCGGCGAGCACGGCATGCTGCCCGTCCCCCGCTTCACCGCGGCCGTCCCGCTGCGCCGCTCACCCAGCCTCTTCCACCTGCACTACAGCGACCGCGCGTTCGCCGCCACCGCCTGGACCGGCGCCGCCCTGTCCGCCGCCCTGCTCGCCGGCGCCGGCGACCTCGTCCCGCTCTGGGCCGCGATGCTCTGGTGGGCCCTGCTCTGGCTGCTCTACCTCTCCATCGTCAACGTCGGCCAGACCTGGTACGCCTTCGGCTGGGAGTCGCTGCTGCTGGAGGCCGGGGTGCTCGCCGCCTTCCTCGGCAACGACGACACCGCCCCGCCGGTCACCGTGCTCTGGCTGCTGCGCTGGCTGCTCTTCCGGGTCGAGTTCGGCGCCGGGCTGATCAAGTGGCGCGGCGACGCCTGCTGGCGCGACCTGACCTGCCTCTACTACCACCACGAGACCCAGCCGATGCCCGGCCCGCTCAGCTGGTTCTTCCACCACCTGCCGAAACCGCTGCACCGGATCGAGGTCGGCGCCAACCACGCCGTCCAACTCCTCGTCCCGTTCGCACTCTTCCTGCCCCAGCCGGTCGCGAGCACCGCCGCCGTCCTGATGACCGTCACCCAGCTCTGGCTGGTGCTCTCCGGCAACTTCGCTTGGCTGAACTGGCTCACCATCGCCCTGGCGCTCTCCGTCGTGGACGCCGGCACCGCCGGCCGGCTGCTCCCGCTGCCCGCCGCACCCCACTACCCGGCCACCCCCGTCTGGTACGAGGTGCTGGTGCTCGCCCTCACCGCCGGCGTGCTCGTCCTCAGCTACCGGCCCGCCCGCAACCTGCTCTCACCCCACCAGGCGATGAACCGCTCCTACGACCGACTCCATCTGGTGAACAGCTACGGCGCCTTCGGGTCGGTCACCCGGATCCGCCACGAGATCGTACTGGAGGGCACCGACGCCGAACTCCCAGGCCCCGACACCCACTGGCAGGCCTACGGATTCCGGGGCAAACCGGGTGAACTCCGGCGGATGCCGCGACAGATCGCCCCCTACCACCTCCGCCTGGACTGGCTCATGTGGTTCGCCGCCATCTCCCCCTCCTACGCCCGGCCCTGGTTCGCCCCCCTGGTCGCCAGGCTCCTCGTCAACGACCGGGACACCCTCCGGCTGCTCCGGCACAACCCCTTCCCGGACACCCCGCCCACCTTCGTCCGGGCCCGCCTCTACCGCTACCGGTACAGCAGTTGGCGCCGACTCAGATCCACCGGGGAATGGTGGCGGCGCGAACCCCTGCGCGACTTCCTCCCGCCGGTCACGCTCAGCGATGTCCGGCACCTCGCACCCCGGACCGGGCCATGACACGGCACAGCTCCGCAACAACCCCGCCCGGTGCGTGCACACGTCGAACGGGCACCCGTATTCTGGCCCTCCGCCGTACCCGTCGAGCCGCATCTCGGCGCTTTCTCTCCGCAAACCCCCTCCCGTCACCCGCCACGAACCGGACTTCCACATGACAGTGCGCTACCTGAACGACGCCGACGCCTCGGTGCCGGCCCCGGCTGCCACTCCGGACGGCGAAGCCGGGCCGGACACCCGCGAGGAACTCGGCCGCTACGCCGACCAGGGCGGCTTCACCCTGACCCCGGACGCCAACCCCTGGCTGTCCGCCGCATACACCATCACCGAGGGCGAGGACGCGCGCGCCGCCTCCACCACCCTCGCCGAACTCCGCAGCATCGAGATCCGCGCCGTCGGCGGCGCCGTCGGCGGCATCGCCGCCAAGGCCGGACTCGACGTCCCGGACACCCTGCTCGGCCTCAGCACCCTGCTCGACGTCCTGCAGCGCGTGCAGTCCGCCACCGCGGCGCTGAGCGACGACGCCTTCTCGGCGGACCTCGACGCCCTCGCCGCCGCCACCGGCAGCCGCCGCTTCCGCGCCGAGCAGAACGTCAAGCTCTCCCTCGGCCGCCGCTGGGCGCTGCGCTCGCAGGCCAAGTCGCTGGCCGGCAAGAAGCTCGGCCGCGCCGACCTGCACGCCGCGCTCGCCGCGGCCGCAGGTGCCCGCACCGACTGGTCCGCCCTCGCCACCGGCGACAGCGCCCCGGCCGTCCCGGTCGACGGCGCCCTGCTCGCCGAGACCGCCCAGGCCATCGAGTCGCTCGGCACCGCCGTCCGCGCCCTCGGCCGCCTGCTGCCCGAGCAGGAGCCGGAGGCCCTCCAGCTCGGCGAACTCGCCGACCTGGTCGACCGCCTGGCCGCGGACGAGGGCACCCTGTTCCGGCTGCCGGCCCTCGCCGCCCTGCGCACCGCCCTCGCCGAGCAGGGTCTGGAGGACCTGCTCGCCGAACTGACGGAGCGTCAGGCCGACCGCGAGGCCGCTCTCGCCGCCTACGACCGGCACACCGCCGGCGCCGCCGAGGACGGTACGGACGCGGAGGAGGCCGCCCGCCAGGCCCTCGCCGCCGGTCCGCGGGACGGCGGCGAGCGCGCCGCCGAGGACGCCGAGGACGCCGAGGAGGAGACTGCCGAGGCTGCCACCGACGAGGCCGAGGCAGAGGCCGAAGCGGTCACGGAGACCGAGACCGAGACCGAGCCGGTGGCCGAGGCCGCCGTCGAGGAGGCCGTCGAGGAGCCCGTGGTCGAGCCCGAGGCTGTCGTAGAGGAGGCGGTTGCCGAGGCCGTCGTCGAGATCGAGTCGGCCATCGAGGCCGAGCCGGTTGCTGAGGCCGTTGTCGAGCCCGAGCCCGAGGTTGTGGCGGAGGAGGTCGCCGAGGCTGTCGAGCCCGAGGTCGAGGCCGTCGCCGAGCCCGAGGTCGAGCCGGAGGAGGTCGTCGAGCCGGTCGCCGAGGTTGAGCCGGTGGTCGAGGTCGAGCCGGAGGAGGTCGTCGAGCCGGTCGCCGAGGTTGAGCCGGTGGTCGAGGTCGAGCCGGTGGTCGAGGAGGCCGTGGTCGAGCCCGAGGCTGTCGTCGAGGAGCCGGTCGTCGAGGTCGAGGTCGAGCCGGTGGTCGAGGAGGCCGTGGTCGAGCCCGAGGCTGTCGTCGAGGAGCCGGTCGTCGAGGTCGAGGTCGAGCCGGTGGTCGAGGAGGCCGTGGTCGAGCCCGAGGCTGTCGTCGAGGAGCCGGTCGTCGAGGTCGAGTCCGAGCCGGTGGTCGAGGAGCCCGTGGTCGAGCCCGAGGCTGTCGTCGAGGAGCCGGTCGTCGAGGCCGAGTCCGAGGCGGTGGTCGAGGAGGCCGTGGTCGAGGCCCCCGCGGAGGAGCCGGCCGCCGAGGAGGCCGCAGTCGAGGTCGAGCCGGTCGTCGAGGCCGAGCCCGTCGTCGAGGAGCCCGTGGTCGAGCCGGTCGTCGAGGCCGGTGCGGCCGGGCGGCCGGAGAAGCCGGAGATCACCCCGGGCAAGGCCGTCACCGCCTACACGCCGGCCGAGCTGGTCGCGCTGGTGGGCTGGCTGGACGGCGACGGTACCGAGCGTTCCGACGACGAGCTGCTCCGTGCCGCGATGAAGGAGCTGGGCTTCACCCGCCTCGGCCCCCGCATCAAGGAGGCGCTGGGCGCCGCCGTCTCCGAGGTCCGCGCCTGACGGTCCGCCCCTGACGGGCCCGTGCCCGCCACCCCCGACGAACGGGGGCGGCGGGCACGGCCGTTCCCGGACGCGGTGCGGTGCGGTGTGGTTCAGCCGACCGTGATCGCGTCCAGTTTGGCCCGCAGGTACTCCGTGGAGTCGACCGGCGGGTGCGCGACCCGTCCGGTCGGGGCGGGCAGCGGGCTGACCACGGTGTGCGGGTCGCACTCGTAGAAGTAGACCAGGGACATCAGCTCCTCCTCCGGGGCCTCGGGGGAGGGCGGCAGGACCCGGTGGCGTCCGGACCGCCAGCGGTCGCCCGTCCAGCGGGCCATCAGGTCGCCGATGTTGACGGTGAGCGCGGCCGGGTCCCAGGGTGCGTCGGCCCAGCCCTGTTCGGCCGTCCAGACCTGGAGCCCGCCGCGGCCCTGCTGGCGGTCGAGCAGGGTCACGGTGCCGAAGTCGGTGTGCGGGCCGATCCGGTACTGCCCGGGCAGCGGTTCGCCGACGGTGCCGGCCGACGGGTACCAGTTGATGTTGCAGGTGTAGGTGGGGGCGCCGGTGTGCCGGGTGAAGAAGTCCTCGGGCTGTCCGAGGGCCGCCGCGAGCAGCCGCAGCGTCTCGTCGGCGACGGTCCTCATCCGCGCCATGTACGCCTCCACCAGGCCCTGCAGCCGCGGCGCCTCGGCGCTCGGCCAGACGTTCGGACGGAACCAGAAGGCGTCCAGTTCGGCGTCCCCGGTGGCCTGCTCGGCGCCGACCGTCCAGGACTCCTTGAGGTCGGGCGGGGTCTCGGTGCCCTCCGCGTAGCCGTTGGCCTCGGCGTCGGGGCCGAGCCAGCCGCGGCCGCCGACCGCCACCGCGTACGCCCGCTTCGCCTCCTCGGGGAGGGCGAAGAACCCGCGGGCCGCAGCGCGTACCTCGGCCCGCTCCCGTTCGGTCACCCCGTGCCCGGTGAGCAGCAGGAACCCGGCCCGGCCGAGCGCCTCGTCGACGCTGCGGGCGGTCCGGGCGCGTTCCTCCGCCGTGCCGTGCGTCCACGCGCCGAGGTCGACGGTGGGGATGCGTACCTGTGCCATGCCGTCCGTTCCTTCCCGGTTCACTCGCCGATGTCCTCGAACCACAGCTCCGGCCGGGCCGCGACGAAGTCCGTCATCAGCCGGACGCACTCGGGGTCGTCCAGCACCGTGACGTCCACGCCGTGCTCGGCCAGCCAGTCGTGGCCGCCGCTGAAGGTCCGGGCCTCGCCGACGACCACCCGGCCGATCCCGAACTGCCGCACCAGGCCCGAGCAGTACCAGCAGGGGGACAGCGTGGTGACCATCGTGGTCCGCCGGTAGCCGCGCATCCGGCCGGCCGCGCGGAAGGCGGCCGTCTCCGCGTGCATGGACGGATCGCCGTCCTGGACGCGGCGGTTGCGGCCGCGTCCGAGCAGTTCGCCGTGCTCGTCGAAGAGCGCCGCCCCGATCGGGATGCCGCCCTCCGCCAGCCCCGCGCGGGCCTCCTCGACCGCGACCGCGAGCATCCGCTGCACATCCACCGGCTCCACCTCCGATTCCGAAACACCGTGGCAACGAAGGGTGCGTACCCTCCCTGGCGCCCGGTCCGACGTCCTGCCGCGTCGGACTCCCCGCCCGGCGGCATCCCACCCCGCCCCGTCCCGCCCTTCCCAGTCCCACCCGCTGTGAGCCGCGCCCGTACACCCCACCCGCACACCCCACCCGTCCGTCCCACCCGCCGGGAGGCCGCCGTGCCCGCACTCACCGTCCGCGAGATCCTCGCCTTCGACGTCCTCGGGGCGGCCGCCCCGCTGCTGCTGGCCGGCCGGGGCGGGCTGGACCGGCCCGTCCGCTGGGTGCACACCGGCGAGGTCTACGAGGGCTGCGCCGTCCTGTCCGGCGGAGAACTGCTGCTCACCAACGGCTACGGGCTGGCCCGCGCCACCCCGGAGCGGCAGCGCGCGTGCGTCCGTGACATGGCGGAACGCGGTGCGGCCGCGCTCTTCGCCGAGGTCGGCCGGGCGCTGCCGCAGATGCCGGCCGCGGTCACGGCCGAGGCGGAGCGGCTGGGCCTGCCGCTGGTGGCGCTGCGCCGGGTGGTGCCGTTCGCCCGCGTCGCCGAGGCGGTGAACACCGCGATCGTCTCGCTCTCGCTGGCCGAGCGGGCGGCCCGGAGCTTGCGGGACCACCCGCAGGCGCCGCCCGGCGCCGCCGACCACGGCCGGGCGCTGATCGGCGACCTGCTGGACGGGGTGAAGGTGGGCCGGGCCGAGGCCGCCGCCCGCGCCGGACTCGCCGGGTTCCGGGTGCCGGACGGCCACCGGCTGCTGGGTCTGGCCGCCCGCGGTCTGCCCGAGACCGTGCCGACCCGGATGACCGCGCCGCTGCTCGGTCGGCTGCACGGCACGGCCCTGGCGGCCGCGGTGCGCGGCGGCCTGTTCGCGGTCCTGGCGGTGCCGGCCGCGCCGGACCCGGTGCGCGCCGTCCGGGCCGTGCTGCAGGAGGCGGCCCCGCCGGGCGCGGTGGTCGCGCTCGGGCCGGCCGCCCCCGCCGTGGCGGGCTGGGACCGGTACGGGGAGAGCCTGCGCGAGGCCGCCGCCACCCTCGAACTCGCCGTCACCGTGCCGCCCGCCGAGCCGCGCGGCCCCGGCCCGCAGCACCCGTACGTGGCGACCGCCCGAGCCTTCACCCTGGAACGGGAGCTGAGCCGGTCCGGCGGCCGCGAGCGCTGGGCCCGGCTGGCCGAGGACGCGCTCGGCCCGCTGCTGGAGTGGGAGTCCCGGCACGCCAGCGACCTGGTGCGCACCCTGGAGGTGCACCTGCGCCACGGCTGCTCGCCGACCCGCACCGCCGCCCTGCTGCACATCGGCCGGCAGTCCCTCTACCAGCGGCTGGAGCGGATCGAGCGCCTGCTCGGCATCGAGGTCGCCGACCCCGAGCTCCAGGCCGAATTCCTGCTCGCCACCTGCGCGCACCGGCTGCTGCAGGCCGACCCGTCCGCCCGCCCGGCCGGTGCCCGCCGGGCCGCCGGTCAGCGTGCGGCCGGTCAGCGTGCGGCCGGTCAGCGTGCGGCCGCCGGGGGCGCGGACACCCGGCGCAGCGCCGCGTACAGCAGTGCGGTCAGCACGAATCCGGCCACGCAGGTCAGGTCGCCGATCGCCGGCTCCAGCCGCACCAGGTAGCCGCTGAACTGCTCCTGGTTGGAGAAGAGCAGCACCGACACCACCGTGCCCGCGACCATCGCGGCCGGTCCGGCCCACACCTCGTGGGCCGGATCGGCCATCCGCGCGGCGGCCTCGGCGTCGCCGGTGCCGGCCCGGTGCCGCAGCCACTGGTCGGTGAGCACGACGGCCAGCCACGGCGCCACCCAGTACGCGATGACCAGCAGGAACGCCTCGTACGCGTGCCCGGCGTCGGCGAGCCCGGTCCAGGCGACCAGGAAGCCCAGCGCGCCGATCGCGGCGGCCACCGGCCCGCGCGGCAGCCGGCGCAGCCCCAGTGAGACGAAGGACATCCCGGCGGAGTAGACGTTGATCGCGTTCGCGGACACCGCGCCCAGGACGATCGCCAGCAGCGTCAGGTCGCCCAGCAGGCCGGGCAGGTGGCCGGTGAACGCCGCCGTCGGGTTCTTCTCGCCGGTGGCGATGGTGGCCGAGGCCGCGCCGACCACGGCGAGCAGGGCGATCCCGGCGAAGACGCCGAGCGCGGGGAAGAGCGCCGCCCGCCACCGCGGGGTGTCGGCCGGCAGGTAGCGGGTGTAGTCCGAGGCGAACGGGTTCCAGCCGGCCGCGTAGCCGAAGGCGGCGCTGAACGCGAGCAGGAAGCCGCCGGCGCTGCCGGAGGTCCCGGCCGGCCCGCCCAGGTGGGCCTTGGCGAGGGTCACCGCGGAGGCGGCGAGGAAGACCGCCGTCAGCAGCGGCAGCGCGTACCGCTCGAAGGCGTGCACGAAGTTGTGCCCCAGGTACGCCACGGCCACCTGCGCGAGCACCACCGACAGCAGGCAGCCCAGGGTCGGCAGGCCGGTCAGCGTCGCCAGGGCGAACGCGCCCGAGACGCTGTTGACGGCGAACCAGCCGAGCCCGGCGCAGGCCGCGTTCAGCACCGCGGGCAGGGCGTTGCCCCACCTGCCGAACGCCACCCGCCCGGCGACCATCTGCGGCACGCCGAACCGCGGGCCGTACGCGCTGAGCACCCCGTGGGTGACCGCGCCGAGGGCGGTGCCGAGCAGCAGGGCGGCGGTCGCCGTCCAGAAGCCGAGGCCGAAGAAGAGCACGGAGATGACGCCGATGTACACGGTGGCGAACTCCATGTTCGGCGAGAGCCAGGTCCACAGCAGCCCGGAGGGGCGGCCGTGCCGGGCGGAGTCGGGGACGGGTTCGGCACCGGTCGGCTCGACCGCGAGCACCTGCGAACCGTAGGCGGTGGTGTCCTCGGCCGGATCGGCGGAGGCGGCGGGGGCAGTCGTCATCCCCACAATGTCCGCCCGCCGGCCCGTCCCGGGCAACGGACGGACCGTCACCACCGGAGCCCGCGCCCCCGTACACTCCGTACGCCCACGGCCCGCGGAACGCGGCCGGATTGCGACCCCGTTACCCCGTTGTGTCGCGACCGGGACGGCGCGGGTGATCATGCCGTCGGCCCCGGCCCGTAGGCTGGGCGCATGCGAGATTTTGCGGCGGGGATCGGGTACCTCCTGAAGGGCCAGCGCTGGGTGGCCCGGCACGGGCGGTGGTGGGGCTTCGGGATGATCCCGGCGCTGATCACCCTGGTCGGGTACGCCGGTGCGATGACCGCGCTCGTCCTGTGGTCCGGCGACCTCGCCGACTGGGCGACGCCGTTCGCCGACGGCTGGGGCTCCCCGTGGCAGGGCCTGCTGCGCGGCGCCGTCGCGGTGGCCGCGGTGGCGGTCGGCGGGCTGCTGTCGGTGATCACCTTCACCGCGGTGACCCTGCTCGTCGGCCAGCCGTTCTACGAGTCGCTCTGCGAGAAGGTCGACGAGTCCGAGGGCGGCGCCCCGGCCCGCTCCGACGTGCCGCTCTGGCGGGAGCTGTGGATCTCCGCCCGGGACAGTCTGTACGTCCTCGTCCGGGTCGCCGCGATCGGCCTGGTGCTCTTCCTCTGCGGTTTCCTGCCGGTGGTCGGCCAGACGGCCGTCCCGGCGATCGGCATCGCGGTGTCCGGATACTTCCTGGTCGCCGAGCTCTCCGCGGTGGCGCTGCAGCGCCGCGGCATCCCGCAGAAGGAGCGGCTGCGGCTGCTGCGCTCCCGCCTCGGCCTCGCGCTCGGCTTCGGCGTGCCGCTGGTGCTGCTCTTCCTGGTGCCCTTCGTGACGGTGCTGGCGATGCCCGGCGCGGTCGCCGGCGCCACCCTGCTCGGCCGCGAACTCGCCCCGGTGGAGTCGGAGGAGGAGCCGCAGGACGAGGACGGCGACCCGGCGGGCGACGCCCCCGGCGCGGGGCACCGATCGGATCACGCCATCGACCTGGGCAAGTGAAACCACAGCGAGTGACGGCGATTTGACTTTCCGCCACCGAGTGGAAGATAAAGACCGTCATGAGCGCACCGGCAGGCACCCAGGCCACCGCGACCCCGCCCGCCCCCGCGGGCGTCGACCTCGCCGATCCCGGCTTCTGGCGGCTGCCGGAGGCCGACCGGGCCGCGGCCTTCGCCGAACTCCGGCGCCTGGACGGGCCGGTGCGCTTCACCCACCGGGTCACCGGTCGGAGCTTCCTCGCGCTCGTCCGGCACGCCGACGTGGTCGCCGCGAGCCGCACGCCCGAGGTGTTCATCAGCGGCCCGGGGGTGACCACCCCCGAGCCGGCCCGCTGGGTGCGGACGGTGTTCGGCGACTCGATGGTCAACCTGGACGACCCGCACCACGCCGACCTGCGGCGGATCGTCTCCCGCGCGTTCACCCCGCGCCTGATCTCCCGGGTCGAGGAGGACATCCGGCGGGTCGCCGCACGGATCGTCGACGAGGTGCTGGACCGCCGCCCGGAGGACTTCGTCACCGCCGTCGCCGCGGAGCTGCCCTACCAGGTGATCTGCAACATGATGGGCATCCCCGAGCGGCAGCGCCGGCAGATCCTCGCCCAGGTCAACCACGCCTCCGAGCACACCGGGGTGGCCCGCGGCCGGCTGCGGGTGCCCGGGCGCGGCCTGCGGGCACTGGCCCGGATGCAGCTGGTGATCGCCGCGCTCGGCCGGGAGCGCCGCCGCCGCCCGACCGACGACCTGATCTCCGCCCTGGTCACCGCCGACGTCGACGGCCGCCACCTCAACTCCCGCGAGCTGGGCGCCTTCTTCTCGCTGCTGCTGGTCGCCGGCGTGGAGACCACCCGCAACGCGCTCGCCCACGGCCTGGACCTGCTCACCCGGCACGCGGACCAACGCGCGCTGCTGCTGGAGGACTTCGACGCGCGGATCGGCGGAGCGGTGGAGGAGATCGTCCGGCACTCCACCCCGATCATCCAGTTCCGCCGCACCGTCGCCGCCGACCACGAGCTCAACGGCACCCGCCTCGCGCAGGGTGAGAAGGTGGTGCTGTTCTTCGTCTCCGCCAACCGCGACGAGACGGTCTTCGCCGACCCGGACGCCTTCGACATCACCCGCTCGCCCAATCCGCACCTCGGCTTCGGTGGGGGCGGCCCGCACTTCTGCCTCGGCGCCTACCTCGCCCGGCAGGAGATGAAGGTGCTCTTCGGCGAGCTGTTCACCCGGATGCCCGAGCTGCGCTCGGTGGGCGGGTCCGCGTTGATCCCGTCCAGCTTCGACCACCGCGTCCGTTCGCTGCGCTTCACCTTCTGACCTGCCCGTTCCCGCGCGGTTCCGGCCCCGGCCCCGCCGGTTCCCGCCGCCCGCGCCACCCGCAGTCCGTACGGTTCGCACCCGGTCGCTTGTCCGCTCCGGCAGACGCCGCCGCACACCGCCGACCCCTACCGTCCTGGCACCCGACCAGGACGGACGAGAGGCGAGGCACGTGCAGATGTCCACCACCGAGTGGCTGATCCACGACTACCGCGAGGACGACCTGGCGGCGGTCGTCCATCTCATCGACACCACCGCCGGACTCGGCCAGGAGTCGGTGTTCTCCCTCGCCGAGTGCATCACCGCACTGACCTCCCGCCAGCCCGCCGTGGTGGCCGTCCACCGCGGCACCCCGATCGGCGCCGCCCTCGCCCATGTCGCCGGGGACCGCGCCTGGGTGATGCGGATCGCCATCGCCCCCGGCTGGCGCGGCCGCGGACTCGCCAGCGCCCTGCTCCGCGAGCTGGAGCGCCGCCTGGTGGACCGCCGGGTCCGCCGGATCGCCTACGTCCTGCCGGAGGAGGAGCAGCTCGGCGAGGGCCTGCACAACGCCGGGTACAGCCGCCGGCCGGCCGTCGCCTACTTCGAGAAGACCGAGCCCCAGCACGGCCCGTCGGCCGGCCTGCTGGAGGAGCTCGGCGGCCGCGTCCTGCCCGGCGACCTGTGGCAGAAGGTGGCCGGCATGGAGGCCGAGAAGTCGCTGATCGAACGCCGGGTGGTGCTGCCGCTCGCCGAGCCCGAGCGGGCCGCCCGGCACGGTGTCCGGCCGCCGCGGGCGATCGCGCTGTTCGGCCCGCCCGGCACCGGCAAGACCACCTTCGCCCGGGCCGTCGCCTCCCGGCTGGGCTGGCCTTTCGTCGAGCTGCTGCCGTCCCGGCTCGCCGACGAGGGCAACCTGGCCGCCGCGCTGCGCACCGCCTTCGCCCGGATCGCCGAGCTCGAACGAGTGCTGCTCTTCATCGACGAGGTGGAGGAGATCGCACCGGTCCGCGGCGAGGGCGCGGCCGGCGGCATGCACGGTGTCACCAACGAACTGCTCAAGCTGATCCCGGGCTTCCGCGAGGGTGAGGAGCGGCTGCTGGTGTGCGCCACCAACTCGATCCGCTCGCTCGACCCGGCCTTCCTGCGCCACGGCCGGTTCGACTACCTCATCCCGATCGGCACCCCCGACGCCGCCGCCCGCAGCGCGATCTGGTCCCGGTACGCGGCCGGCCGCTCCGGCGTCGACCTCGGCGCTCTCGTCGCGGCGAGTGAGCTCTTCACACCCGCCGACATCGAACACGCCGCCGGGACGGCGGCCCAGGCGGCGTTCGAACGCGATCTCGGCGCGCCGGACGAGGAGCCGACCGGCGCGGCCGGAGCGGGGACGGAGGACTACCTGGCCGCCATCGCCCAGTGCCGGCCCACGGTCACCCCGGCGATGACGAAGGAGTTCACGGCCGACATCGGCTCGCACGCCCGGGTCTGAGCAGCGCGGTGCCGGCGCGGCCGCATCCGTGCGGCGACCGTGCCCGGCCGCCGTCCTGCCGACGGCGGCCGGGCCCCGCGGCTCAGCCGCCCGGGTGCGCGCCGACCGCGTCGCGGATCTGGTCGCCCAGACCGCCGTTGGCCCGCGCGCAGTTGCCGCAGCAGAAGAACATCCCGGCCACCTCCACCCCGTGGCCGACGATCCGCACACTGCAGTGCTCGCAGCGCGGCGCGAGCTTCTCCATCGCGCACTCGAAGCTGTCGAAGGTGTACGTGTCGCCGCTGACCGTCTTGATCTCGAAGGACAGCCAGTAGTCGTTCTTGCACACCACGCAGACCGCCATGGTCTCCACCTCGTTCCGTCGTCCGTGTTCGCGGGCCTTTCCGAGTGTCCGGCCGGTCCGCGGAGGCGGCAATCGCAAGGCTGCCGAACGGCGGCCGGACACCACCCGCACGGGCGGATCCGTACCGGCACCCTCAGCCGCGGCCGGCTCCGGCGGGCAGCACCGGCAGGCCCGCGTCCTCCTTCACCCGCTTCATCGTCATCAGCGAATTGACCTGGGCGATCCCCGGGAGCCCGGACAGCACGTCGGTGATGAAGCGCTCGTACGCGGCGACGTCGGCCACCGCGATCTTCAGCAGGTAGTCCGGGTCCCCGAACAGCCGGTGCGCCTCCACCACCTCCGGCAGCTCGGCCACCCGCTGCTCGAACTCGGCCACCGTCGCCCGGTCCTCGTGCCGCATCACCACCGTCACGAACGGCTGGAAGCCCCGGCCGACCGCCGGGCCGTCCAGCATCGCCCGGTACCCGCGGATCACCCCGGACTGCTCCAGCTGCCGCACCCGGCGCAGGCACGGCGACGGCGTCAGGCCGACCCGGTCGGCCAGCTCGGCGTTGGTCAGCCGGCCGTCCTGCTGGAGCTCGTGGAGGATTCTGCGGTCAGTGCGGTCCATGACGCAATATTCTGCCAAACCATCCCGCTGAACTGCGCAAACAGGTCATCGGCTGCTCCGCCCGTCCGGCTACCTTCGGTTACCGACACCCGACCCACGGCCGCGGAGAACACCGAACACCCATGGACGCACACGCCCTGCTCCTCTTCCTGGGAGTGGACCTCCTGCTGGTCTGCACCCCCGGACCCGACTGGCTGCTCATCGCCGCCCGCGGGCTCGGCCAGGGCCGCCGCGCCGCGCTCCTCGCGGTGGCCGGCGTCTGCGCCGGCTACACCGTCCACACTCTGCTCTCCGCCGCCGGACTCGCCGCCGCCCTGCGCGCCGTCCCCGCCGCCCTGCCCACCCTCCGCTGGGCCGGCGCCGCCTACCTCGCCGTGCTCGCCGTCACCATGCTGCTCTCCCTGCGCCGCGACGGCGGCCGCCTCCCCGAGTCCCGCCCGGAACCCGCCCGGACCGTCCTGCGGCAGAGCGTCCTCACCGCCCTCCTCAACCCCAAGGGCCTGCTGCTCTACCTCTCCCTCGTCCCGCAGTTCGTCGACCCCGCCGCCACCCTCCCCGTCGGCGGCCAGATCCTCGCCCTCGGCGCCGTCAACGTCCTCAGCTGCGCCCTCGTCTACGCCGCCGTCGCCCTCGTCGCCGGCCGCGCCCGCACCACCCTCGGCTCCACCCCCACCGCCGCCCGCCGCATGACCGCCGTCTCCTCCGTCCTCCTGCTCCTCGTCGCCGGCGTCACCGCCACCGCCTGACCCCCGATCGGGAGACTGTGGCCCCGGCCATGGTGACTGGCCGTCAACTGCAGACGGCCCGTGGCGCCGTACCTGCCGCCGGGGGAACGCGCCGGGTGCGATCGGCGTACTTCCGCGCATGGACACCGTGGAGAACGGCCCCCGGCCACACCACTACCGGTCCGCGCACAAGGTGCTCGCGGGCCTCGCCCGGGACCTCGGGCCGCGGATGCTGGACGGCGTCCCGGCCGAGGGCATCGAACCGGGCGGCAGAAACCGGAACTGATCACACGTCAGACACCTGCAAGCCGCCCGGCGGACGGGTTCTGCGCATACGCTTCACCGGTATGACAGGGGACGGGCACCGCGGGCACTACATCGTGTGCGGGGGCAATGCGCTGGCACACCGCCTGGTGGCGGAGCTGACGGAGCAGTACGAGGTACCGGTGGTCGCCGTGGTGCCGGACCGCGAACGCGACCACGGGCCGCGGATCGGGCGGCTGCCCGGCGTCGCGGCCGTGCTGGAGTACGGGGCGGTGACCGAGGAGGCGCTGCGGGCCGCCGGGGTCGCCGGCGCGCTCGGCATCGCCCTGGTCGACGGCGACGACCAGCAGAACATCCATGCCGCGCTGACCGCGCAGGGCGCCAACCCCGGTATCCGGGTCGTCCTGCGGATGTTCAACCAGCGGCTCGGCGAGCACATCGAACGCCTGCTGCCCAACTGCGCGGCGCTCTCCGGCTCCGCCACCGCCGCCCCGGCCTTCGCCAACGGCGTCCTCGGCCGCCCCCACTCCGTTCCCGTCGACGGGCGGTACCTGTACATCGCGTACGACGGGGACATCGGCGAGGGCCGGCTCTGCCTGGTCGCCGACCGGATCGACCGGCAGGACCTCTCCCGGCTGCGGCTGCTGCCGGAGACCGCCGGCCGGGCCGCCGAATTCATCGCACTGGCCCGAAGATTCGGCGACAACGGGCCGCCCGGCGCCGACCCCTCCGTGCCACCCGTCCCGCCCGGCGGCCAGGACGGCCTCGCCGCCCTGCAGGCCCTCGCCTCCGAACCCCCGCTGGGCATCCCGTGGACCTCGCGGCTGCGCTGGTCCCTGCTGGACGCGCTCCGCTACGTCACCGGCGTCCGGATGCGGCTGGTGCTGAGCACCGCCTTCGCCGCCGTGCTGCTCAGCACCGCCGTCCTCTACCTCGCCCACCGCGACCTCGGCTGGACGGTCTACCTCGCGTTGCTCGACCTCGCCGGAGCGGCCCAGCCGGACGATCCCGGGCAGACCGGGCCCGGCGGGATCTGGGCCAGGGCCGCCCAGGTGGTCATCACCTTCTGCGGCATCACCTTCATGCCGGTCGCCACCGCCGTCGTGGTGGAGGCCCTGGCCAGCGGCCGCCGCGGGGTGCCGCGTGCCCCGAGCGCGGGGGTGCGCGGCCACGTCGTCGTGGTCGGCCTCGGTAGCGTCGGCATCCGGGTGGCCACCCTGGTGCAGGAGACCGGCGTGCCGGTGGTCTGTGTCGAGCGCGACCCGCAGGCCCGCGGCATCGCCGCCGTCCGGGCGCGGGGCATCCCGGTGCTGGTCGGCGACGCCCCGTTGGAGAGTCAGCTGCGCCGGGCCCGGATCCACAAGGCCCGCGCGCTGGCGGCCGTCACCAGCGACGACGCGGCGAACCTGGAGGCCGCGCTGGAGGCGAGGGCCGTCCGGCCGGACATGCGGATCGTCGTCCGGCTCTTCGACGACGACTTCGCGCACCACGTCTACGCGACGCTCGGCAACGTCGCCTCCCGCTCGGTCTCCTACCTCTCCGCACCGGCCTTCGCCGCTGCGCTGATGGGTCGTGAGGTGCTCGGCACCCTGTCGGTGTACCGGCACGTGCTGCTGATCGCCGAGGTCGCGGTGGACGCCACCTCCGGCCTGGCCGGCCAGGACGTGCACGGCATCGAGCAGCCCGGTGGCGTCCGGGTGCTCGCCGTCCGGCTCGCCCGCCGCCCGGCCGACCTGCAGTGGAACTTCGCCGACCGGGCCCACCGGCTGCAGGCCGGCGACCGGATCGTGGTCGCCGCCACCCGCAGCGGCCTGGCCCGGCTGGCGACCCCCGTCCCGCCGGGCGCTCCGGCGCCCGCCCCGCCCCCGCCGCGAAGCCCGGAGCCGGGGACCGGCCCGGAACCGCAGAGCAGCCCGGAGCCGCCGGCGGTCAGTCCGTGACGCCGGCCGCCTTCGCCGCCTCCAGCCACCCGGGGTAGGCGGCCAGCAGTCGCCCGTAGAGGGCGTCGTCGGCGAGCGAGCGCGGGTGCTTGCCGGTGGCGCAGAAGCCGGCGTTCGGGGTGGCCCGGCCGTCGAGGCCGGTCAGCGAGCGGAGGAACGTGAAGTGCTTGGCGTCGTGCTCGCCGAAGCCCAGGAACTGCCAGAAGACCGGCAGCTGGGAGGAGGACCGCAGCAGCGCCTGGACGTCCTTCCTGTCGAACGCGGCACCGTCCGTCTGGAAGATGACGAAGGCCGGGTCGGTCGCCCCGCACTCCTTGTAGTGCTTCAGTACGGCCTTCATCGCCGGGGCGTAGCGGGTGCCGCCGAACTTCGCGTCGACCGCCGCCCGCACCTGCTGCACGGCGCCGTCGTGCCGACCGATCCGGACCTCCTGCGGCTCGTACGCCCGGTCGTTGAAGAGCACCACCGGGACGGTGCCGTCGTCGTCCAGGTTGGCGGAGAGCGCCAGCGACTGCTCGGCGAGGCGCTGCACGGAGCCGTCCCGGTAGAGGCCGCTCATCGAGGCGGAGTGGTCGAGCACCAGGTAGACGGCGGCCCGGCGGCCGTCCAGGCCCTGCTTGCGCAGCGAGACACCGGCGGTCTTGTAGAGCGACACCAGGGCGGGTGCGGCGGCCTGGAGCTTGTCGAGGCTGATCGCCGGGCCCGCGCCGGCCCGCGCCGGGGCGGTCGGCCGGGCCGGGGCCTGCGGCGGCTGCGCGGCTGCCGGGCCGGCGGTCGGTGCGGCCGTGCCGCGTCTGCGCCGGCGGAAGAACATCCACATGGTCGGAACCCCCCTGCCTGCGGTACGAGAGGCGATCGTCGCAGGCAGCGGCCCCGGTGCGCAATGGATCGCACGCCGGGGCCGGTTCGGGCCGGGCGGGGCCGACGGGCCGTCAGCGGCCCTGGAACTCGGGCTTGCGCTTCTCGGCGAAGGCGGCCATGCCCTCCTTCTGGTCCGCCGTGGCGAAGGCCGCGTGGAAGAGCCGCCGCTCGAAGCGGACACCCTCGGCGAGGGTGGTCTCGAAGGCGCGGTTGACGCTCTCCTTCATCATCACCGCGGCCGGCGCCGACATCTCCGCGACGGTCTCCGCGACGGCCATCGCCTCGGTGAGCAGGTCGGCGGCGGGGACGATCCGGGAGACCAGGCCGGCCCGCTCGGCCTCCTCGGCGCCCATCATCCGGCCGGTCAGGCACAGCTCCATCGCCTTGGCCTTGCCGACCGCGCGGGTCAGCCGCTGCGAGCCGCCGATGCCGGGGATGACGCCGAGCTTGATCTCCGGCTGGCCGAACTTCGCGGTGTCCGCGGCGATCAGGATGTCGCACAGCATGGCGAGCTCGCAGCCGCCGCCGAGCGCGAAGCCGGCGACCGCGGCGACCACCGGCTTGCGGAGCTGCCCGAGCCGGTCCCAGGGGCCGAGCCAGTCGTCCAGGTAGACGTCGGGGAAGCGGTTGCCCTGCATCTCCTTGATGTCGGCGCCGGCCGCGAAGGCCTTCTCCGAGCCGGTGACGACCAGACAGCCGATCTCCGGGTCGCGGTCGAAGGCGGTGGCGGCGG
Source organism: Kitasatospora sp. NPDC085879 (assembly GCF_040686255.1). Lineage (NCBI taxonomy): Bacteria > Bacillati > Actinomycetota > Actinomycetes > Kitasatosporales > Streptomycetaceae > Kitasatospora > Kitasatospora sp. NPDC085879. The sequence continues at coordinate 241,534 of NZ_JBFBJZ010000001.1, forward strand.
CCACGACCTCGTTCATCAGCTGCGTGTTCAGCGCGTTGAGCGCCTTCGGCCGGTTGAGCGTGATGATGCCGACCCGGCCCTTGCGGTCCACCAGGATCGTCTCGTACTCGGTCATCGTCGTTGACTCCCTTCGCTGCGCCGCCGCTCGGCGCGCGTCCTGACGGTGGATACGATCTCCGACCGACCGGTCGGTGCGCCAGTCTCGCCAGGCGAGACGGTCGTCACCCCAGACCGAGCGGGTCGCCGGTCGGCGTGAAGAACCGCGCCACGTCCTCGTCCGTGACGTCGGCGAGCGCGGCCGGCTTCCACTGCGGGTTGCGGTCCTTGTCGACCACCTGGGCGCGGATGCCCTCCACCAGGTCGTGCGAGTCCAGCGCGGCGCAGGAGATCACGTACTCCTGCTCCAGGGTCTCGCCGAGGCTGCGGTGGCCGCGGGCGCGGCGCAGCGCGGCCAGGGTGACCTTGAGCGCGGTCGGCGACTTGCCGCGGATCTCGTCGGCGGCGGACGCGGCGGCGGGCTCGCCCGCGGCGTCGAGCCGGTCGAGGATCTCCTCCACGGTGTCGGCCGCGTAGCAGTGGTCGATCCACGCGCGCTGCCCCGCGAGGCCGGCGGCGGGCGGTTCGGCGGCGTACGCGGCGACGGCCTCGGCGGGGTCGGCCTCGGCGAGCGCCGCGGTGAAGGCCTCCAGCGCGGCGGCCGGCACGAAGTGGTCGGCGAAGCCGCAGAGCAGCGCGTCGCCCGGGCCCATCGAGGCGGAGGTGAGGCCGAGGTGGGTGCCGAGCCCGCCAGGGGCGAGGGCGAGCAGCCGGCTGCCGCCGACGTCCGGCATGAGGCCGATCCTGGTCTCCGGCATGGCCACGGTGGACCGCTCGGTGACGACCCGGACGGCGCCGTGCGCGGAGAGCCCGACGCCGCCGCCCATGGTGATGCCGTCCATCACGGCGACGTACGGCTTGGGGTAGCGGGAGATCAGGTGGTTCAGCCGGTACTCGTCGGCGAAGAACACCCGGGCACCGGCCCCGCCCGCCAGCGCGTCGTCGTGCAGCACCCGGATGTCGGCGCCCGCGCACAACCCGCGCTCGCCGGCGCCCGTGAGCACCACCGTGCCGACGGTGTCGTCGTCGGCCCAGGCCAGCAGGGTGTCGCGGACCTCCAGCAGCATGCCGTGGGTGAGCGCGTTCAGCGCCCTCGGCCGGTCCAGGACGATCCGTCCCGCCCTGCCGTCCCGCCGGACCTGCACACTCATTCCGCTGCTCCCGTCTCGAAGGCCGTGCCGAGGGAAACGATACGGGTGACCGGTCGGCGGAACCGGTGGGGAGGGGCGGGCATGGGGACCTTTCTGGACATCGCCCTCGCGGCGGCGCTGGTGCTGCTGCTCGGGCGGACGACGTTCCGGCGCGGCCCGAACGCGGGCAGCATGGCGCTGATCGTGGTGGTCGGCGCGGTCGCGCTGTGGCGGGGGCTCGGACCGGGGGCGGGCTGGCTGGTGCCGTTCACCTTCGTGGTGCTGGCGCTGGCGCTGCTGCAGATCGCCCTCGCGGTGGCGGTGCTGAGCCGGATCCGGCTCGCCGCCCCGGCCGACCTGCACCGGGAGATCCTGGCCGCGGCCGGGCGCCCGGACGGGCCGCGGCTGGTGGTGCTGGCGGTGGCGCCGTTCGGCACGGTCCTGGTGCAGGGGGTGACGGACGACCCTGCGGGCGCCTCGGTGCGGCTGTCCGACGGCTGCCCGATCTGCTTCGTCGAGGGCGTCGCCCTGGCGGTGCTGGACGACGACGCCGCGGTGGCCGCCTACCGGGGCCGGTTGGCCGGCGGCGACAACCAGCTGTTCCGGCTCACCCGCGGGGTGATCGACGACCGCTGGCAGGCCGAGCTGCGCCCGGTGAACGGCCCGCGCAAGCCGTTCCGCCCGGTCGCCTGCCCCGTCCACCCCGGCTGAGCGGGGCGGGCCGGGAAGCGGGCGGCCGGGCGGAACGGTCGGACGGAGCGGCTGTCAGGGCACGATCCGGCCGACGACCTCGCCGAAACCGATCCGGGTGCCGTCCGGGCCGGGGGCGGTGGCGGTGATGGCCACCTCGTCGCCGTCCTCCAGGAAGGTCCGGGCGGAGCCGTCCGGGAGCTTGATCGGGTGCTCGCCGTTCCAGGTGAGTTCGATCAGGGCGCCGCGGGTCTCCGGCTCGGGGCCGCTGACGGTGCCGGAGGCGAACAGGTCGCCGGTGCGCAGCGAGGCGCCGTTGACCGTCATGTGGGCGAGCTGCTGCGCGGCCGTCCAGTACATCGCGGCGAACGGCGGCCGGGAGATCGGGTGGCCGTTCAGCCGGACCTCGATGGCGAGGTCCAGGCCCCAGGGCTCGCCGCCGCGGTCGTCGAGGTACTCCAGCGGCTCGACGTCGCGGGCGGGCGGGGCGACCCGGGCGTGCTCCAGCGCGTCCAGCGGGACGACCCACGGGGAGACCGAGGTGGCGAAGGACTTGCCGAGGAAGGGGCCGAGCGGCACGTACTCCCAGGCCTGGATGTCGCGCGCGGACCAGTCGTTGAGCAGGCAGACGCCGAAGACGTGCTCGCGGAAGGCCGCCATCGGGACGGCGGTGCCGAGTACGCTCGGGGCGCCGACGACGAAGCCGACCTCGGCCTCGATGTCCAGCCGGCGGGACTTGCCGAAGCCCGGCGCCGGGTCGGCCGGGGCCTTGCGCTGCCCGTTCGGACGGACCACGGGGGTGCCGGAGACCACCACGGTGCCGGCCCGGCCGTGGTAACCGATCGGCAGGTGCTTCCAGTTGGGGGTGAGCGGCTCCGAACCGGGGCGGAAGATCCGGCCCAGGTTGGACGCGTGGTGCTCGGAGGCGTAGAAGTCGACGTAGTCCGCGACCTCGAACGGCAGGTGCAGTTCGACCTCGGCGAGCGGCAGCAGGCACGGGCCGACCGCCGGGCGGTGGGCCTCGTCGGTGAGCCACTCGGTGAGCGCGCCGCGGACCTCGCGCCAGGTGCGGTGGCCGGCCGCCATCAGCGGGTTGAGGGTGTCGGCGTCCAGCAGCACGGACGGCGCGCCGACCGCGCGGGCGGCCGCCCCGGCGTCCAGCACGTGTTCGCCGATCCGGACGCCGATCCGGCGCCGGCCGGGCTGGTCGTTCGCGCTGAACACGCCGTACGGCAGGTTGCGGATGCCGTAGGGGGAGTCCTGCGGGATGTCGAGCCAGGTCAACGGTCCTCCAGCGGGGGTGGGCTGAGCAGGCCGAGGCCGGCCAGGTCGTCGAGGGGTTCGGCGATGCTGCAGGTGCCGAAGGAGGTGAACGACCGCCGGGCGGCCGCCACCTGGGTGTCCGTCAGGGCGGTGACGGCGGCGGCGACGACGGTCGCCGATCGCTCGTTCAGCGCCTCCACCGCACCGGCCCGGTCGCCCGCGGCCGCGGCGAGCAGCACGTTGAGGAACCCGTGGTGCTCGAACCCGGTCCGCGGGTCGGTGTGCCGGACGGCGTGGTGCAGGCCCGCGGTGCACTTGTACGGCAGCGCCCGCTCGGCGCAGCCGACCAGGAAGGCGGCCAGCTCGCCGACCGGCGGGAAGGCCTCGGCGGTGAGCCCGCCGGTGCGGTACTTCGCCCGGTACGGGGTGCCCGCCAGGGCGTCCAGCGTGTCCTCCGGCCGTCCGCCGCGCGGTAGTTCGACGGCCGCGTCGACGCCCTCGGGCAGTTCGGCGGCCAGCTGCGCCACGGTGGCGGCGACGTCGGCGGTGGCGATCTCGATGCCCACCACGTCCAGCCCGGCGGCCGCCTTCAGGGCCTCGGCCGGGCCGGGGCCGCCCTGCGGCAGCACCAGCCCGACCGGCAGCGGGCCGGTGCCGGCGGTGGCGAGGAGGTCGGCCAGCCGGCCGGGGCCGCAGAGGAACGGGCCGACCGCCGGCGCGTACCAGGCGGTGCGGTGGCCGCGGTGGGCCGGCACCGCCTCGGCGAGCGGCAGGTCGCCGGGCGGGAAGAGCGCGGCGTCGTCGAAGAGTCCCGCGAAGAGCGCCTTCACCGGCCCGGCCCCCGTCCGCCGGACCACGTCCAGGCGTAGCCCGGGTCCTCGCTCGCGGTGCCGCCCTCGCCGAGCTCCAGCGGCTTGAAGGTGTCCACCATGACGGCGAGTTCGTCGAAGAACTCGACGCCGACGGACCGCTCGTACGCGCCCGGCTGCGGGCCGTGGGTGTGGCCGCCGGGGTGCAGCGAGATCGAGCCCTGGCCGATCCCGGAGCCCTTGCGGGCCTCGTAGTTGCCGCCGCAGTAGAACATGACCTCGTCGCTGTCCACGTTGGAGTGGTAGTACGGCACCGGGATCGACAGCGGGTGGTAGTCCACCTTGCGCGGCACGAAGTTGCAGATGACGAAGTTGTTGCCCTCGAAGACCTGGTGCACCGGCGGCGGCTGGTGGATCCGGCCGGTGATCGGCTCGAAGTCCTCGATGTTGAAGGCGTACGGGTAGAGGCAGCCGTCCCAGCCGACCACGTCGAACGGGTGGTGCGGCACGGTGTAGCGGGTGCCGACCACGCCGGTCGAGCCGCGGTGCTTGACCAGCACGTCGACGTCGGCGCCCTCGACCAGCAGCGGCCCGACCGGCCCGCGCAGGTCCCGCTCGCAGTACGGCGCGTGCTCCAGCAGCTGCCCGAACCGGGACAGGTACCGCTTGGGCGGGGTGATGTGGCTGTTCGCCTCGATGCAGTACGCGCGCAGCGGCCCGTCGCCGGTGGGCACCCAGCGGTGCGTGGTGGCCCGGGGGATGATCACGTAGTCGCCGCGGCCGACCTCCAGCGAGCCGAAGACGGTCTCGACGGTGGCCTCGCCGTCCTCCACGTACACGCACTCGTCGCCGAGCCCGTTGCGGTACAGCTCGCTCGGCGCGCCCGCGACCACGTACGAGATCCGCACGTCGCCGTTGCCGAGGACGAGGCGGCGCCCGGCCACCACGTCGACACCCTTCCAGTCCTCGCCGAAGAGCTGGTGCAGCTTCAGGTGGCGGGGGATCAGCGGAAGGTTGGGCGTGGTGGCCTGGTTCGGCAGCTCCCACGGACGGGCGTCCACGATCGCCGAGGGGATGCCCCGGTGGTAGAGCAGCGAGGAGTCGGAGAAGAATCCCTCCTCGCCCATCAACTCCTCGTAGTACAGCCCGCCCTCGGGTGTGCGGTGCTGGGTGTGCCGCTTGGGCGGGATGTCGCCCAGCTGCCGGTAGTGCGCCATGTCCCGGTCTCCTCGTCAGGGGGTGGGTCAGAGGTTTCCGCGCTTGTCCTGCTCGCGCTCGATGGCCTCGAAGAGCGCCTTGAAGTTGCCCTTGCCGAAGCCCAGCGAACCGTGGCGCTCGATGAACTCGTAGAAGACGGTCGGCCGGTCGCCGATCGGCTTGGTGAAGATCTGCAGCAGGTAGCCGTCCTCGTCGCGGTCGACCAGGATGCCGCGCTTCTTCAGCTCCTCGATCGGGACGCGGACCTTGCCGATCCGCTCGCGCAGCGCCGGGTCGTCGTAGTAGGAGTCCGGGGTGTTGAGGAACTCCACGCCGCGTGCGCGCAGCACGTCGACGGTGGTGAGGATGTCGTTGGTGGCGAGCGCCATGTGCTGGCAGCCGGCACCGGTGTAGAACTCCAGGTACTCGTCGATCTGCGACTTCTTCTTGGCGATCGCCGGCTCGTTCAGCGGGAACTTCACCCGGTGGTTGCCGCTCGCGACGACCTTGGACATCAGCGCGGAGTACTCGGTGGCGATGTCGTCGCCGACGAACTCGGCCATGTTCACGAAGCCCATGACCCGGTTGTAGAACGAGACCCACTCGTCCATCCGGCCGAGCTCCACGTTGCCGACCGCGTGGTCCAGCGCCTGGAACAGCCGCTTCGGCGCGCCCTCGGGCCGCTGCACCCTCGTCTCGGCGACGACGTAGCCGGGCAGGTACGGGCCGGTGTAGCGGGAGCGGTCGATCAGGGTGTGCCGGGTCTCGCCGTAGGTGGCGATCGCGGCGCGGCGGACGGTGCCGTGCTCGTCGGAGACGTCGTTCGGCTCCTCCAGGACCGTGGCGCCCTGGGCGCGGGCGTGCGCGATGCACTTGTCGACGTCCGGCACCACCAGCGCCAGGTCGACCACGCCGTCGCCGTGCCGGCGGTGGTGGTCCAGCAGCGGGCTGTCCGGGGAGACACCGCCCTTGATCACGAAGCGGCAGGAGCCGGAGCGCAGCACGAACGCCTTGCGGTCGCGGCGGCCGGTCTCCGGACCGGAGTAGGCCACCAGCTCCATGCCGAACACGGCCTGGTAGAACTGCGCCGTCTGGGTGGCGTTGCCGACGACGAAGACCACCGCGTCCTGCGCGGTGACCGGGAAGGGGTCGCCCGCGGGGTCGTGCTCGACCAGGCCGACGAGCGTGCGGAGCTGCTCGGCGTCGAGGCCGGCCTCCAGCTCGGCGGGGGTGAGTTCCACGGCGTTGGCGGTCATCGGTAATCCTCCACGTTGAGGTACTCCGCACCGCGAAGGGTCGGGCGGTAGCGGTTGCGCAGAGCTTGCCTCCGGTCAGGGGGTTGGGCAACAGCTGCGGATTCCACTGATCAATGTGTACAAGGTGAGCAGGTGGGGTTCCTCCGGGCTGTACGGATTGCCCACTCATCGGGGCACCGGCGCGAGGTGCTCGGCGAACCACTCCGCGGCCAGCGCGGCCACCGCCTCCAGCGCGCCCGGCTCCTCGAAGAGATGGCCGGCGTCCGGGACGACCGCCAGCGCCGTCCCGGCCCGCAGCCGCGCCTCGGCCTGCCGGTTCAGCTCCAGCACCGTGCGGTCCGCACCGCCGACGATCAGCAGCGTCGGTGCCGTCACCTCGGCCAGCCGGTCCGTGGCCAGGTCGGGCCGGCCGCCGCGGGAGACCACCGCGGCCACCCGCAGGTCCGGCTCGGCGGCCGCCCGCAGTGCGGCCGCCGCGCCGGTGCTCGCGCCGAAGTAGCCGACCGGCAGCCCGGCGCAGTCCGGCCGGGCGGCGATCAGACGGGTCACCGCGGCGAGCCGGCCGCCGAGCAGCTCGGTGTCGAAGACCTTCACCCGGTCGATCTCCTCGGCGGGGGTGAGCAGGTCGAACAGCAGGGTGGCCAGCCCGGCCCGGTTGAGCTCGCCCGCCACGTACCGGTTGCGCGGGCTGAGCCGGCCGCTGCCGCTGCCGTGCGCGAACAGCACCAGGCCCAGCGCGTCCTGCGGCCGGGTCAGCACCCCGAGCAGCTCCACGCCGCCCACCTCCAGGGTGATCTCCGGGTCCTCCGGCTCCCGCTGCCGCTCGGCGGCCTCGTCGAGCAGGGCGATCACCTCGGCGTCCGAGGTCTGCGAGAAGTCGGCGTAAAACTCGCCGATCGCCCAGAACCGGGCCGGGGTGTGCGGGCAGACCAGCTCGTCGACGTCCTTGCCGAGCCGGGCGGCCCAGTCCTGCGGCGCCACCGGCACCGCCAGCACCACCCGGGCGGCGCCCCGGGCGCGGACGATCCGGCATGCGGCCAGTGCGGTCGAGCCGGTGGCCACCCCGTCGTCCACCACGATCACCGTGCGGCCCGTCAGCGCGACGGGCGCGCGGCCCCGGCGGTACTTCTCGGCCCGGCGCTCCAGCTCGGCGCGCTCCTGCCGCTCGACCTCGGCGATCTGCTCGTGGGTGACCCGGGCGCTGCGCACCACCGCGTCGTTGACGACCCGGGCGCCGTCCTCGCCGATCGCGCCCATGCCGAGCTCCGGCTGGAAGGGCACGCCCAGCTTGCGGATCACACAGATGTCCAGCGGCGCGCGGAGCGCCCGGGCCACTGGTGCGGCGACCGGGACGCCGCCGCGCGGCAGGGCCACCACGACCGGGTCGGCCCCGCGCCACCGTTGCAGTTCGGCCGCCAGCCGGCGGCCCGCTTCCTCGCGGTCGGGGTAGTACATGGCTGCGCCTCTCCCTGTCCACCGTACGTCCGCGGAGCGCATCGATCAGGGGATGCCGGGGGCGGCTACGGCAGCGCCGCCGCCAGAAGGTCCACGTAGCGGATGTCGGGCGGGGCGGCGAGCAGGCGGGGCACGGCCTCCATCAGGGCGGCGGCGATCCGGCCCTGCAGGTGGTACTCGCGGCCCTGTGCGTCGTCGAAGGTGTCGAAGATGCCGAACACCGTCTCGCTCTCGCGGAAGGCGAACCAGGTCCGGGTGTCCACCTCCTCCACCGCCATCGGCAGGGCTGCGAGCAGCAGCTCGGCGACCTCCTCGGCGTGCTCCGGCTTGGCCTCGATGCGGGCGAGCAGTCCGACGGGCGGCATGGGACCTCCAGGTCTGGGCGGGTGGGACGGCGGTGATCAGCTGTGCCGCGCGAAGTCCTCCAGCGACACCGTGTACTCACCGCTCTCGGCGGAGTGCCGGACGCAGTAGGCGCGCGGGTACCAGCCGGGCACCTGCCAGGCCTGCGGCTGCTTCACCGGCCGGCAGGCGTCGGCCGGATCGGCGCTCTCGGCGGCCTTCAGCGTGGCCAGCGTGATCATCGGCTCCAGGAAGGTGATCCTGGCGTCGTAGGTGCCGTACACAAAGGTGCGGGTGAATCCCTGCCCGTGCCACTCCTCGCCGGTGAGGTCGGTGAGGTGGTTGCCCATGGCGACCTGGACGATGCCCTTGTCGGTGTAGTCGGCGGGCAGGTACTCGGGCGGCAGCGGCCGGGTCGCGGTGGCGTAGTCGTCGCAGTTGACCAGGGCGCCGCACGGGCCGGGGCGGATCGCCTGCCGCTCCCGGTCGGACTGCAGGTAGAAGTGCACGTCGACGTGCGGGCGGTCGTAGACCTTCGGCGGGCCGTGGCCGGCCGGGTCCCAGTTGAGCATGGCGAAGGTCAGCGGGATGCCGGGCAGGCCGCGCAGGGCCCGGGGCAGGGCCAGCGCGTACTCGTGGCCGCCGGCGCACTCGTGCATCGGGTCGATGGTGCCGTCGCCGTCGCGGTCGAAGCAGTGCTTGCCGTCGGCCGGCTCGGTGGGCAGATCGTCCAGCGAGCCGCGGGTCAGGGCGACTCCGATCTCCACGGGCTTGTCCCCGCGAAGCCGGGCGTAGGCGTGGGCGGCGCCGTCGCCCAACGGGACGGGCCGCCCGTAGACGGTACGCAGGTGCTGGGCGGCGGCGGCCGGGGCCGCCGGCAGCAGGGCGGTGGCCAGCAGGGCGGCGGCGAGCAGACGGCGGATCGGGTGGGGGCGCGGGTTGGGCGGCATGCCGGCGGGCCTTTCGCAACAGGGGGCACTCCTGGCCACTGTGCCGGGCCGGGGCCGGACCGGCGCCCGCTGCTGCTCCGTCCGGGGGCGCGGCGGTGAACGGGCGTCAGGCGAACGGCCTTTACCTGACGGCCTCTTGACGGTGACTTTACCGAAGCCTGATCATCATGAGCGCGTCAAGTTAACGGTCGCCCACCCCCACCCCACCGGGCGGCCGCACCGTCAGGTCCCGTTCTGCCCCACCGGAATCCGGAGTCCTACGTGTCCCTGCATGCCCACCGGCGTGCGCAGCGGCGACCCCGCCTGCGCCGTCCCGCCGCCCTGGCCGCCGTCGCAGCCGCAGCCCTTGCCGCGACGCTGCTCGTCCCCGCCGCGTCCGCGCGGCCCGCCCCGGCCCTCGCGGCCGCCCCCGACATCCCGGTCGCCAACGTCAAGGCGCACCTCGCCCAGCTGCAGTCCATAGCCACCGCCAACGGCGGCAACCGGGCGCACGGCAAGGCCGGCTACAAGGCCTCGATCGACTACGTGAAGGCCAAGCTGGACGCGGCCGGCTACACCACGGCGCTGAAGACCTTCAGCTACAACGGCGCCACCGGCTACAACCTGATCGCCGACTGGCCGGGCGGTGACACCTCCCACGTGGTGATGGCCGGCTCCCACCTGGACTCCGTCACCGGTGGCCCGGGCATCAACGACAACGGCTCCGGCTCGGCCGGCATCCTCGAGGTCGCGCTCGCCGTCTCGCGGGCCGGTCTGCAGCCCACCAAGCACCTGCGGTTCGGCTGGTGGGGCGCCGAGGAGTACGGCATGGTCGGGTCCAAGAACTACGTCAACGGCCTCTCCAGCGGCGAGCGTTCGAGCATCGAGGCGTACCTCAACTTCGACATGATCGGCTCGCCGAACCCCGGCTACTTCGTCTACGACGACGACACCAAGCTGGACACCCTCTTCAAGACGTACTTCTCGGGCATCGGCGTGGCCACCGAGCCGGAGACCGAGGGCGACGGGCGCTCCGACCACGCGCCGTTCAAGAACGCCGGCATCCCCGTCGGCGGCCTGTTCAGCGGCGCCGACTACACCAAGACCAGCGCGCAGGCGAGCAAGTGGGGCGGCACCGCGGGCCAGGCCTTCGACCGCTGCTACCACTCCTCCTGCGACACCAGCGCGAACATCAACGACACCGCGCTGGACCGGATGAGCGACGCCATCGCGCACGCGATCTGGACCCTCGGCACCGAGACCGCCCCGCCGCCCGGCACGGTCTTCGAGAACACCGCCGACGTCGCGATCCCGGACGCCGGCGCCGCGGTGACCTCCTCGATCACCGTCTCCGGCGTGTCCGGCAACGCGCCCGCCGCCCTCCAGGTGGGCGTGGACATCAAGCACACCTGGCGCGGCGACCTGGTGATCGACCTGGTCGCGCCGGACGGCAGCACCTACCGGCTGAAGAACTCCAGCTCCAACGACTCGGCCGACAACGTGATCACCACCTACACCGTCAACGCCTCCGGCGAAGTCGCCAACGGCCCCTGGAAGTTGAAGGTGCAGGACGTGGCCGCGCAGGACATCGGGACGATCGACAGCTGGAAACTGACCTTCTGACGGGCAGGGTGGAGGGGGTGCCGGAGAGGCGGCACCCCCTCCTTCGCCGTTACGGCTGCATCTCGTAGGCGCCGGAGAGCGACTCGACCTTCGCCCAGACCCGGGCGGCGCGCTCCGCGTCGGCCACCGGGCGGCGGACGTGGGCCAGCGCCCAGGCGGCCTGCTCCTCGGTGGTCGAGGACTTGCCGTGAAGCTCGGTGGCGTGCGCGGAGAAGTCCCGCACCAGGGCGTCGAAGATCTGGTCCAGGACGTCCCCGCCCTCGTTGGACGCGGTCAGGCCGGTCAGCTCCGCCTGCTCCAGCACCAGCTGGCCGTAGACGACCAGCGCGAACAGCTGGCCGATCTCCAGCAGGAAGTCCAGGTCCTGCTGCTGCTCGGCGCTCGGCGCGTGGGCCAGCAGCAGCGCGCACAGGCCGTCCGCCTGCTCGCGGAAGCGGGCCACGTTCGGCACGGCGGCGTGCGCGTCGTAGGCGGTGCGCCAGTCGTGGAAGCGGATCGCACCGAGGCCACGGGCCGGGCCCTGCTGGAACAGGAAGGCGTCGTCCGCGGCGTCCAGCCGGCTCGGCACCGGCGCGAACTCGGCCGGGGCGAACAGGTAGTTGCCCATGAACTTGAGGATCAGCGCCAGGTTGACGTGGACGGTGCCCTCCAGCTTCGGCAGGCCGCGGATGTCCTTGGCGGCCTTGTCGAAGTAGGTGTCCGCCTCGAAGCCCTTGGCCGCGATGACGTCCCACATCAGGTCGATGACCTTCTCGCCCTCGGTGGTGACCTTCATCTTGGTCATCGGGTTGAACAGCAGGTAGCGGCGGTCCTCCGGCGAGGCGGTGCGGAAGTAGTCGACCGACCGGGCGCTGAACAGCTTCATCGCGACCAGGCGCGCGTAGGCGTCGGTCAACTCCCGCCTCACGTGCGCGAACTCGGTGACCTTCTTGCCGTACAGCACCCGGTTGTCGGCGTGCGTCACGGCCTCGTACATCGCGTGCTCGCAGATGCCGATCGACGCGGTGCACAGGTTGAACTTGCCGACGTTGACGGTGTTCAGCGCGGCGTCGAAGGCGGCCTTGCCGGTGTGCAGCACGTCCTCGGCGCGCACCGGGTACTCCTCCAGGCGGAACTCGCTGACGTACATCTGCGCGTTCACCACGTTCTTGACCAGGTGGTACGCCTCGTGCCGGCTGTCCGCGGCGAAGAAGACGTAGCCCTCCGGGCCCTCGACGTCGGAGCGGCGGCCGAAGACCGACACCAGGCCGGCCACGTTGCCGTTGCCGATGTAGTACTTGGAGCCCGTCGCGGTGAAGCCGCCCTCGGCGTCCGGGGTGAGCACCATGTCGGTGGAGTAGATGTCCGCGCCGTGGCTGCGCTCGGACAGGCCGAAGGCCATCACGTGGCCCTCGGCGAGCAGCTGCGCGGCGCGGGCGCGGACCGCCTCGTTCTCGCTCTGCCAGACCGGGCCGAGGCCCAGGATGGTGACCTGCCAGGTGTACCAGTAGCCCAGGCCGTAGAAGCCGAGGATCTCGTTGAGCTCGGCGATCCGCGCGGTGTCCCAGCGCTTCGCCGGGTCCGCCGAGGACGGCGTCAGGAACTCCGCGAACAGGCCCTCCTTGGCGGCGAACTCCAGGAAGTCCGCGTACCAGCTGCGGTCGATGTAGGTGTCGATCAGCGCCTTCTTGCCGCGCGACTCGAACCAGTCGACGGTGGCACGCAGCAGCCGGCGGGTGGTGTCGTCGAACTGCGCCGGGTCGTACGAGCGCGGGTTGAACAGCTGCATCATCAGGTCCCAGGGGTCGAGGGTGGCGGGGATTGCAGGCGGTGCAGGGTGGCGAGCACGTCGTCCAGCCAGGCGAGGATCATCCGCTCGTACTCGATGCCGCCGCGCAGCACCACGTGCTGGAGGCGCTGCTGGGCGTCGAGGGCGTCCGGATCGGGGAAGTCCCGCTGCTCACCGGTCAGGTAGCGGGCGAGCAGGGCGGCGTGCTCGGCGCGGTGCCGTTCGACCTCGGGGACGAGCGCGGCCGGGTCGTCGAAGGCGGCGGCCCGGATCTTCACGGCCAGCTCGTGCCGGACGGTCTCCGGCTCGACCGGCTCGCGCAGCCAGCCGACCAGGACGCGCCGGCCCACCGCCGTCGCCGAGTACACCTTCTTGTCCGGCCGCCCGTCCTGGGCGACCTCCTCCACGGCGACCTGGCCGTCCGCCTCCATCCGCCGCAGCACCCGGTAGATCTGCTGGTGGGTGGCGGTCCAGAAGCGCCCGATCGAGCGGTCGAACCGGCGGGCCAGCTCATAACCGGACCCGGGCTGCTCCAGGAGGGAGACGAGGATCGCGTGCTCCAGTGCCATGCCCACAATCCTGCTATGCAACGAGTTGCATAGGCAATGCGGGCGCGTCCGGGTGAGACGCACCTCACGCGGGACCGGCCGCGGAAGAATGGCCGGATGGACGAGGAGGAGCTGCTGCTGCGGCGGATGCACGCACAGTTCGGCCGGCCGAGCGGGCGGGCCGCGATGGCGGCCCGGGCGTCGGCGGGCGTGCAGGCGCAGGACGCGCCGGCGGCCCGGCTGGCACTGCGGGCCCGCGGGGTGGCGGACCCGGCCGAGCCCGGGCGGGCGCTCGCCGCGGGGGAGACGGTGGTGCTGGCGCTGATGCGCGGCACGCTGCACCTGGTGCCGGCCGCCGACGCCCGCTGGATGCTCGGGCTGTTCGCCGACCGCAACCTGGCCGCCGGGGCCCGGCGCCGCCGCGAGCTCGGGCTGACCGAGGAGGTCTGCGCCCGCGCCCTGGACCTGCTGCCCGACCTGCTGGACGTGCCGCGCAGCCGCGCCGAGCTGGTCCGGCTGTTGAACGGGCAGGGGCTGGGCATCGAGCCCAAGGGGCAGGCCCCGGCGCATCTGATGGGCTTCGCCACGGCGCACGGGGTGCTCTGCCGGGGCGCCGACGTGGCACCGCGCGAGCCCGGGTACGTGCCGCTGCCCGCGGGCGGTCCGGCCCCCGCCGACCCGGCGGCCGAGCTGGCCGGCCGCTACCTGGCCGCCTTCGGCCCGGCCGCGGCGGCCGATTTCGCGCTCTGGTCCGGCCTGCCGCTGCGCGAGGCCCGGCGCGCCGTGGCCGCGGCCGGGGCGGTGGAGGCGGCGCCCGGCCTGTTCACGGTGCCCGGCGTCGAGCCGCCGCCGGCCGGTCCGCCGACGGTGCGGCTGCTCGGTGCGTACGACAACTTCGTGATCGGCTACCGGGACCGGGACGCCATGCTGCCGCCGGAGTTCGCCCGGCGGATCAACGCGGGCGGCGGGATCGTCAAGCCGGCGCTGGTGGCGGACGGCCGGGTGCTCGGCGTCTGGCGGCGGGAGAAGGGCGCGCTGGTGGTCGAGCCCTTCGCGCCGCTGTCGGCCGCGGTGCGGGAGGGCCTGGCCGCGGAGACCGCCGCGGTGGGGGCGTTCCTCCAGGTCGACGTGGAGCTCCTGGTCGATCGACCTGCCTGAGAGCGGCAAATGGGTAATAATCGGGCGTAAAGGTTATATAAGGGACACAATGGGTAAAGGGCAATCGCCCGCCTTGTCACGGACCTTGGAGGTGGTTCCCGGTGTCGACCCAGCTTCCGGGTATGGAGCGTCATCCGGACATCCTTGCAATGCGTGAACACTACGAGCGCGTCACCTCGACGATGCTCGCGCAGGGCGTCGAGGCGCTCTGCGTGGTCGCCGGACTCTTCCTGGCGATCTCTCCCTGGGTGGTCGGCTTCGCCCTCTTCCCCGCCGCGGGTGGCATCCAGGGCGTGACCCTGAGCAACCTGATCTGCGGCCTCGCCTTCGCCTTCCTGATGGGCGGGTACGCCACCGCCTTCGAGCGCACCCACGCACGTGCCTGGGCCGCGGCGGCGATCGGCGTCTGGACGATCGTCGCGCCCTGGGCGACCGTCGGGGACCAGGCCTTCTACCGGACGATCTGGACCAACTGCGTGACCGGCGGTGTGATGGCCTGCCTGGCCGGCGCCGCCATCGCCATGACCTTGACCGGCACGTCCTCGAGGATGGGCAGGAGCCGCGGATGACGGAGACCGACACGGACAGCGAAACGACGGGTGCGGACCGAACGGTCCGCACCCGTCGACCGTCCCGCCGCGGTCGAAGGTTCCGTCAGGGCCGGGTCATCCGCAGCACGTCCAGCGCCTCGTCCAGCTGCTCCTCCGTCAGCAGGCCGCGCTCCACGTAGCCGCGCTCCAGCACCACCTGGCGGATCGTCTTGCGCTCGGCCAGGGACTGCTTGGCCACCTTCGCCGCCTCCTCGTAGCCGATGTACCGGTTCAGCGGGGTCACCACCGAGGGCGAGGACTCGGCGTACTCCCGGGCCCGTTCGGCGTTCGCGGTCAGCCCGTCCACCGTGCGGTCGGCCAGCAGCCGGGCCGCGGACGCCAGCAGCCGCACCGACTCCAGGACGTTGCGGGCGATCACCGGCAGCATCACGTTGAGCTCGAAGTTGCCGCTCGCCCCGGCCACCGTGACGGTCGCGTCGTTGCCGATCACCTGGGCGGCCACCATCAGCACCACCTCGGGGATCACCGGGTTCACCTTGCCCGGCATGATCGACGAACCGGGCTGCAGGTCAGGCAGGTTGAGCTCGCCGAGGCCGGTGCGCGGGCCGGAGCCCATCCACCGCAGGTCGTTGGCGATCTTCGTGAAGCCGACCGCCACCGTGCGCAGCTGGCCGCTGAGTTCGACCAGCCCGTCCCGTGCGCCCTGGGCCTCGAAGTGGTCGCGTGCCTCCGTCAGCGGCAGCCCGGTGGCCCGGGCGACCTCGGCGATCACCGCGGCCGAGAACCCCGGCGGGGTGTTGATGCCGGTGCCCACCGCCGTGCCGCCGAGCGGCAGTTCGGCGACCCGGGGGAGCGCGGCGCGCAGCCGCTCCACGCCGTACCGGACCTGCGCCGCGTACCCGCCGAACTCCTGGCCGAGGGTGACGGGCGTGGCGTCCATCAGGTGCGTCCGGCCCGACTTGACCACCTCGGCGAACTCGGCGGACTTGCGCTCCAGGGCGGCCGCCAGGTGCTCCAGCGCGGGGACGAGGTCACCGGTGACGGCCCCCGTCGCCGCGATGTGGATCGACGAGGGGAACACGTCGTTGGACGACTGGCTGGCGTTCACCTGGTCGTTGGGGTGCACCGGCCGGCCGAGCCGCTCCGAGGCCAGGGTGGCGATCACCTCGTTGGTGTTCATGTTGGACGAGGTGCCGGAGCCGGTCTGGAAGACGTCCACCGGGAACTGGTCGTCCCAGCGGCCCTCCGCCACCTCCTCGGCGGCCTGCACGATCGCCTCCGCCGCCTCCGCGTCCAGCACGCCCAGCTCCGCGTTGACCTTCGCCGCGGCGGCCTTGATCCGGGCCAGTGCCGCGATGTGCGCCCGCTCCAGCCGCTGGCCGGACACCGGGAAGTTCTGCACCGCACGCTGTGTCTGCGCCTGCCACTTGGCGGCCGCCGGCACCTGGACCTCGCCCATCGAGTCGTGCTCGATGCGGAACTGCTCCTCGTCGCCCATGGTGGGACACCTCCTGCACAGCACAACGCGCGGCGGGCCCGGGAATTCCGTGGCCCGCCGCGCGCGCCCGTATCGGGCTCCGGTTCAGGCCAGGGTGGCGGTGGTGCGGGCCGGGGCGGCCGTCAGGCCGGGCTGGACGAGGACCGGGTCCTCGGTGCGGGCGCGGGCCAGGACGGCAGGGTCGAGGACGACGGTCAGCAGCTCGGGAGCGTCCTCGGCGGCCTCCGACAGCAGGTACCCGTCCGGGCCCCAGACGGCGCTGCCGCCGCAGCCGGTGTACGGGCCGGAGCGGCCGATGTGGTTGGCCAGCAGCACGTACAGCGTGTTGTCGAGCGCCCGGGCGGGGAAGACGGTGCGACGCTGGTGGGCGCCGGGGCCGGTCCCGAAGAGGGCGCCCACCAGGTAGGCGTGGGCGCCGTCCAGCGCGGCGGCGCGGGCGTGCTCGGGAAAGCCGGAGTCCCAGCAGACACCGAGGCCGAGCCGCCAGCCGTCCAGCTCCAGGGTGCAGCCGCCGCTGCCGGCGGAGAAGCCCGCGGCGCGCTCGTTGGGGGTGGCGAACTGCTTGCGGTAGACGGCGGCGAGCCGGCCGGTGGAGTCCAGGGCGAGGGCGGCGATGTGCAGCGCGCCGGTCTCCTCGTCGCGGACGGGGGCGCCGACCACCACCGCGGTGCCGGTCTCCGCACAGGCCTCGGCCAGCGGGGCGAGCCGCGGGTCGTCCGGGGCGACGGTCAGGGTGTCCGGGTCGGCGGCGATCCCGGTGGTCTCGTAGCCGGTCAGGAAGAGCTCGGAGAGCAGCAGCAGCCGGGCGCCGCGCTCGGCGGCCCGCCGGACGAGGCCGGCCGCGGTGGCGGCGTTCGCGGCGATGTCCAGCGGGACGAGCGGGGCCTGCGCCACGGCGACGCAGAGCGAGGAGGCGGGAAGCGCGTGTACAGGGATGCTCACGGGCCTCAATCCTTACATGGCGGGCCGTCCGCGCTCAAGGGCCCGGCCGGTCCGGGCCGGCCCGCGTGGCGCGCGCCGCGGTAACGGACCCGGTGCCACCATGGCGCCATGACGGACGGACCGGACCCGACCGCGCGGTACGCGGAGATCGCCGAGGAGCTCGCCCCGCGCGGCGCCACCCAGTCGAAGATGTTCGGCATGCCCTGCCTCAAGGACACCGCGGGCAAGGCCTTCGCCGGTCTGCACTCGGACGAGCTGGTCTGCCGGCTGGGCCGGGACACGCCCGCCCTCGCCGAGGCGCTGCGGCTGCCCGGCGCCCACCTGTTCGACCCGATGGGCGGCCGGCCGATGAAGGACTGGGCCTGCATCCCGCTCGGTGCGGCCGCCCACTGGGACAACTTCGCGGAGGCGGCGATGATCGCCCCGCGCTGAGCCCCTGATGCCCCGGAGCCGCGCTCCGGGGCATCAAGGACGCCGGATCAGCCGTGGTAGCCGGCGACGATCTTCGTGAAGGCGTACCCGGACTGGGAGATCCCGCTGCAGGAGTCGCCCGCCGGGGTGCCGGACGGACAGGCCCGGTCCCGGTTGACCGCCCAGAAGGTGAACCGGGCCAGGTGGTGCGCCTTGGCGTAGTTCAGCATGGTGGTGAAGTCGCCGGTGGAGACGGTCTCGTCGGCCTCGTCGGTCTTCCCGTTCATCGAGGATATGCCGATGTGCCGGTACGCGGTCGCGCTGTCGTAGCCGTACGCGCTCGCCACCGCCTTCTGCAGGCCGTCGGCGGCCTTGGTGGAGACGCTGCCCATCGAGCCGCTGTGGCTGCCGAAGTCGAACGGCATGATCGTCCAGCCGTCCAGGGCGAGCCCGGCCGCGGCGCCCCTCTTGATCAGGTCTTGGCCGTTCGCGTCGGGTCCGGTGGGCGTGGTGCCGAAGGTCAGGTAGGTGCGGATGCCCGGGTTCTTGCTCTCGACCGTCTTCAGCGCCGAGATCACACGCTGCCGGACGGCGGCGCTCGCCACCTCGGTGTTCTCGATGTCCACGTCGATCGCCTTGAGCTTGTAGGCGTCGATCACCTTCTGGTAAGCGGCCGCCAGGGCGCTCGCCGACGTGCACTTCTCGCCCAGCTTGTTGCCGCTCCAGCCGCCGAAGGAGATCACCACGTCCCCGCCCGCGGCGCGGATCGCGTTGATCGCGCTCTGGTCGCTGCCGCCGGTCAGCGGCCGGGTGCCGTCCCACTTGGGGTTGCAGCCGCCGTCGCTGAGCATGAAGGCCAGCGTGAACTGCTTGACCCCGGTGGCCGCCATGACATCGGTCGGCTTCTGTGGACTGCCCCAACCCAGGTACTCGTACGGGGCGTTGAGCCCCACCGGGTCGGCTGCGGCGACGGTCGCGGCCTGTCCGGCCGGCGCCAGCGCGAAGGCGCCGGCGGCGAGTGCGGCGGCGGCGGCGAGCGCGAGCAGCGGGCGGGCGGGGCCGCGCTTCAGGGCGTGCGAGGGCATGGTCCTCCGTTCGTTGCGGGGTGACGCAGATCGTCAGGAAAGTTTCCTAACGGCGGACGCCCAGCAAAGCAGCCCCGTGTGTGCACATCAAGAGGCGGTGCCTTAAGGGAAGTTGAAGGCCGAAAAAGCGTCGCCCGGCGTCACCGCCGACCGATACGGTCGGCGGTATGCAGACCACCACCCTCTGGCGCCCGACCGGCCCGCAGGAGCTCGCGCTCGTGGAGGCCTCCGGGTGGCGTGCCTGGCCGCCCCGCCTGCCGGAGCAGCCGATCTTCTACCCCGTGCTCAACGAGGACTACGCGGTCCGGATCGCCCGGGAGTGGAACGTGCCCGCCTCGGGTGCCGGCTACGTCACCCGGTTCGAGGTGGAGAGCGCCTACCTGGAGCGCTTCCCCGTCCGGCAGGCCGGCGGCGAGACCATCCTCGAACTCTGGGTGCCCGCCGAGGAACTGGCGGAGTTCAACCGGCACATCGTCGGCCCCATCGAGGTCGTCCGCACCTTCGGTGCCGCCGATCGGCCGGACGCCGCCCGCGCCTGAGCCGAGCACGCCGGGTTACGGTACGAGTCCCGGCACCCGCGGCCGGCTGCGCCCGAGCAGGCCGGTGCATGTCCACGCAGGCCCGTGCAGGTCCGAGCAGGTACGACCACCCCCGAGGAGCTCCATGGCAGGCCCGACCGTCGACGCCGGCGGCGAGCGGACCGCACCCGCCGCCGGCGCCGCCACCGCCGCGCCGCCCGGCCGCGCCACCGTCGCCGTTCTCGGCGGCCTCGTCGCGCTCGGCCCGTTCACCACCGACCTCTACCTGCCGGCGCTGCCCTCGCTCACCGCGGATCTGCACTCCACCGCACCCGCCGTCCAACTGACCCTCACCGGGCAGCTCTTCGGCATGGCCGCGGGCCAACTCGTCTTCGGTCCGCTGAGCGACCGGCACGGCCGCCGCCGACCGCTGCTCGCCGGCATCGCGGCGTACGCGCTCGCCACTCTGGTCTGCGCGCTCGCCCCCAGCGTTCCCGTGCTGGTCGCCGCCCGCTTCGTGCAGGGCGCCGCCGGCGCGGCCGGGCTGGTGATCGCCCGCGCGGTGGCCCGCGACCGGTACGAGGGCGTGGCGATGATCCGCTTCATGGCCTCACTGGCGATGATCTCCGGTCTGGCCCCGATCGTCGCCCCGGTGCTCGGTGCCCAACTGCTGCACGTCACCGACTGGCGCGGCACCTTCGCGGTGCTCGCCGCGCTCGGCGCCGTCCTCGCCCTGCTCGCCGCGCTCGCCCTGGAGGAGTCGCTGCCCCCGGAGCGCCGCCACCGAGGCGGCCTGGCCACCACCCTGGGCGCCATCGGCGGACTGCTCCGCGAGGGCCGCTTCGTCGGGTACGTGCTCACCAGCACCTTCGCCTTCGGCGCGCTCTTCGCGTACGTCAGCGGCTCCTCCACCGTCCTGCAGGAGGTCTACCGCGTCTCGCCGCAGACCTACAGCCTGCTCTTCGCGGTCAACTCGGTCGCCCTGATGGCCTCCACCCAGCTCAACGGCCGGGTGCTGGTCAGCCGGCTGCGGCCCGCCTCGCTGATGCTGCTCGGCCTGCTGCTCGCGGTGGTGGCCGGATTCGCCCTCACCCTCTTCACCGGCGTCTGGGACCTCGGGCTGGCGGCGGTCTGCCCGGCGATGTGCCTGCTGATGGCCTCGATGGGCATGGTCGGCCCCAACTCGGCGGCCCAGGCGCTGACCATGGCCCCGCACGCGGCCGGCTCCGCCTCGGCCCTGCTCGGCCTCGGGACCTTCCTGTGCGGCGCGGTGGTGGCGCCGCTCAGCAGTGCGGGCGGGGAGCCGTCCGCGGTGCTGCTGGGGGTGGTGGTGCTGGGCAGCGCGGTGCTGTCGCTGGTGGCGTTCCTGGTCTTCTGCCGGCCGTGGCAGGCGTCTCCGACCCCCTGACCGCGCCCTCGTGAGGGTGGATCAGCGGCGGCCACGGGCGAGGAGGGCGCTGCGGGCACGGGCGGCGAAGTCGGCCTGGGCGGCGGTGGCCGCCGCGTCCTGGGCGGTGCCGCCGGGCTTCACGGTGCCGGCGACGGTGTAGTAGCCGTACCGGCCGACCGTCGCATGGGTGTTGGCGCAGCCGGGGCTGACGCAGTACGAGGTGTTCCCGGCCGGGACGAGGCCCTGGACCTGGCCCTTGTGGGCGGCCGCCACCGCGTCCGCCTGGGCCTTGGTGTCGAGGACGGCGATGCCGACGGTGACCGCGCCCGAGCCGGACGTGTAGGTGGCCCGGAGGATGCTGCGGCAGCCGTGGGCGGCGAGGACGTCGCCGAGGCCGCCGGTGGTGGC
This sequence comes from Kitasatospora sp. NPDC085879, assembly GCF_040686255.1. Classification (NCBI taxonomy): domain Bacteria; kingdom Bacillati; phylum Actinomycetota; class Actinomycetes; order Kitasatosporales; family Streptomycetaceae; genus Kitasatospora; species Kitasatospora sp. NPDC085879. Next base: position 262,601 of record NZ_JBFBJZ010000001.1, read on the forward strand.
CTTCCAGCAGGGGTCGGTGGTGGCGGTGGCGAGCCGGGTCCAGGTGCGGCCGCCGACGGTCGCGGTCGCCGGGAAGAGCGCGGCCGGGTCGAGCGGGGCGGTGTCGGTGGCCGCCGAGGAGATCACCGTCAGCGGGTCCGCGGGCGCGGAGGAGCCCGGTCCGGCGGAGGGCCGGGCGGTGGTCGGTGACGCGCTCGGACGGGCCGAGGTGCTGCCCGAGGCGCTCGGCGAGGCCGGCTGGGTCGCGGAGGTGCTGGGCGCCGCGCTCGTCCCGGCCTCGACCGGTTCGGCCGCGGCGGGCCCGCCGGTCGCGGAGGTGCTGCCGCCGGAGGCCGCGGGTGTACCGCCCTTGGTGCCGGAGCCGGCGAGGCCGACGGCGGTGGCGGTGATCCCGCCGACGACCAGGGTGGCGGCGACCACGCCGCCGACGACCCGGATCTGCTTGCGGCGCCTGACCTCGCGTTGGTGCCGCTCGGCCATCGCCGCCCAGTCCGGCTCGCCCGCCGGTCCGCCCCACCCCTGTGCCGTTCCCCGCCCGTCCGTCATGCGCGCGATCCTATGAGCTGACGGTTCTATCGGTGCAACCCGTCAGCTCGGGAGCACCGCCGCGGTCGGCAGACGGCCGCGCTCCTCGCCGCGGTGGTCGTGGTCGAGGATCTCCGGGCGGACGGTCGCGGTGCGGTCGCTCGTACCCGCCGTCGTCTCCGTCCGCCCGGGCCGGGTCCACCGGGTTTCCGGCGGCCCCGGTCAGGACAGGCCGTTGGCCTTCAGCCACGCCCCGGCGACGGCCGACGGGTCCTCCTTGTCCACGGACACCCGCTTCATCAGGGCGGTCAGGCCGGCGGTGTCCAGCTTCGCGGAGACGGCGTTGAGCGCGGCCGAGGCGGTGGCGTCCACCCCGGCCTTGTTCACCAGCGGGATCACGTTCTGCACGCTGAACAGGTTCTTCGGGTCGGCCAGCGCGACGAGCCCGAGCTGGACGATCCGCGGGTCGGTGGTGAAGACGTTGCCGACCTGCACAGTGCCGTCCTTCAGGGCGTTGGCGGTGGTGTCGGCGGTGGGCTTCCACTCCTTGAAGGCCAGTCCGTAGACGTCCTTGAACTGCTGCTCGCGGCGGGACTTGAACTCCGGCGGCCCGCCGACCACCAGGTCGCCGGCCTTGCCGGCGAGGTCGGCGATCGAGGTGAGCTTCAGCCGGTCGGCGGTCTCCTTGCTGACCGTCAGGGAGTCCTTGTCCTCGGCGGACGCCGGGTCCAGGACGGCGAGTTCGGCGGGCAGCTTCCGCTGCAGCTCGGCGTCGACGGCCTCGGTGCCCGCGGCGGTGGTCTTCGGGTCGAGGTAGCCGAGCAGAGCGCCGTTGTACTCGGGCAGCACCGTCAGGCTGCCGGACTTCAGCTGCCCGTAGAGCACTTCGCGGCTGCCGATGTTGAACTTCTCCTCGACCTTGACCCCCTTGGCCTTCAGCGCCTGGGAGTAGATCGAGGCGAGCAGCACGTTCTCCGGGAAGTTGGCGGAGCCGACGACGACGGTCCTGCCGCCGGCGGGCTTCGTGGCGCCGCCGTCCGCGGCGAGCGGGTCGCCGGACGAGGAGGAGCAGGCCGCCGCGCCCAGCGCGAGGGCGGCAGCGGTGAGCGTTCTGACGAGGCGGGCGGTCATCGGGATTCCTTCGGTCGGCGGGTACGGAGGGTCTGTCGTGCCTGCGGGGGCGACGAGCGGCGGATCAGTGGGGCGAAGAGCAGTTGTGCGGCGACGGCCAGCAGCACCACCAGCAGGGCACCGCCGACGGTGGCCGGGTAGTCGCGGGTGGCGAGTCCGTCGACGACGTAGCGGCCGAGCCCGCCGAGGCCGACGTAGGCGGCGACGGTGGCGGTCGCGATCGTCTGGACGGTGGCCGTCCGCAGCCCGGCGAGCAGCATCGGCAGGGCGGCGGGCAGGCAGACCTGCCAGAGCACCTGGCGGTGGGTCAGCCCGATGCCGAGGGCGGCGTCCCGGACGACCGGGTCGGTGCCGCGGACGCCCTCCGCGGCGGCGACCAGCAGCGGCGGCGCGGCCAGCGCCACCAGCGGGACGAGGACGGCGGTGTCGCCGACCCCGGCCAGCAGCACGGCGAGGGTGACCAGGCCGAGGGTCGGCAGCGCGCGGGCGGCGCCGGTGAAGGCCGTCACCGCGAAGGCGCCGCGGCCGGTGTACCCGATCAGCAGGCCGAGCGGGACGGCGAGCACCGCGGCCCACAGCAGGGCCTCCCCGCAGAACACCAGGTGTTCGGCGATCCGGTGGCCGATCGCGTCGGGCCCGCTCTGCCGGGCGGGGGCGGTGAAGAAGGTCTGCAGCCAGCCGAGCCAGTTCACCTGGCACCTCCGGCGGCCCAGGGGGCGAGCAGCCGGCGGGCGAGCACCAGCAGCAGGTCGGTGGCGAGGGCGAGCAGGACGACGAGCACGATCCCGGCGACGATCGGGGTCGGGAAGGTCCGCTGGAAGCCGTCCACGAAGAGGTAGCCGAGGCCGCCGCGGCCGACCAGGGCGCCCACCGCGGCGAGCGAGATGGACGAGACCGCGGCCACCCGCACCCCGGCGACCAGGTAGGGCACCGAAGCCGGGAGTTCGACCGCGGCGAGGCGGTGCCAGGGCCCGTAGCCGAGCGCGGTGGCCGCCTGCCGGACGTCCTCCGGGACGGCCCGCAGGCCGTCCACCGTCGCCGGCAGCAGGACGGCGAGCGCGTAGCAGGTGAGCGGCACCATCACGGTGGCCCGGGTGGCGAGCCCGGTGTACGGGATGAGCACCACGAAGACGGCGAGCGCGGGCAGCGCGTACACCACGTTGAAGACCGCGGAGAGCGGCTGGTAGAGCCGGGGCAGCCGGGCGCAGGCGAGGCCGAGCGGAACGGCGGCGAGCAGCGCGATCAGCACCGGGACGAGCGAGATCACCGCGTGGTCCAGGGTCAGGTCGCGCAGGTAGCCGAGGTGGTCGCCGATCCAGTGCCAGCGGACGAGCGGTTCACCGTCCACCGTCGGGCTCCTCGCTGCCGGGGCCGAGCGCGGCGAGCACGGCGGCCCGGGTGGCCAGGCCGGTGGCCCGTCCGGCGGCGTCCACCGCGACGGCGGCGCCGGCGGGGGAGAGCACCGCGGCGTCCAGCGCGGCGCGCAGGCTGTCGGCGGCGGGGGCGAAGGCGGGCGCGGGCCGGCGCTCGCCGCCGCGCTCCCAGGCCTCGGGGCGGCCGTCGGCGTCCAGGGTGAGCCGCCAGCCGTGCAGGTCGCTGCCGGCGGGCAGCAGGTCGACGGCGGCGGCCGGGCGCAGGCCGAGCCCGCGCAGGCCCCGGTCGCGGCCCAGGAAGGCGGCCACGTTCTCGTCCGCGGGCGCGGTCAACAGGGTGTGCGGGTCGGCGCGCTGGGCGATCCGGCCGTGCTCGCGGAGGACCACGACGTGGTCGCCGAGCCGGACGGCCTCCTCGATGTCGTGCGTCACGAAGAGCACCGTCTTGTTCAACTCGGACTGCAGCCTGAGCAGTTCCTCCTGCAGCCCGGCCCGGACGACCGGGTCGACCGCACTGAAGGGCTCGTCCATCAGCAGCACCGGCGGGTCGGCGGCCAGGGCCCGTGCCACGCCGACGCGCTGCTGCTGGCCGCCGGAGAGCTGGAAGGGGTAGCGGCGGGCCGTCTCCGGCGGCAGGCCGACCAGCTCCAGCAGTTCGGCGGCGCGGGCCCGGGCGGCCTTCCGGTCCTGGCCGAGCAGCCGGGGCACGGTCGCCACGTTGTCCAGCACCCGGCGGTGCGGGAACAGGCCCGCCTGCTGGATGACGTAGCCGATGCCGCGGCGCAGCCGGGCGGCGGGCAGGGTCGCGACGTCCTCGCCGTTCAGCAGCACCCGCCCGGCTGTCGGCTCGACCATGCGGTTGACCATCCGCAGGATGGTGGTCTTGCCGCAGCCGGACGGGCCGACGAGCACGGTTATTCGGCCGGCGGGGACGTCGAGGTCCAGGCCCTCGACGGCCACCGTGCCGTCCGGATGGCGCTTGCCGGCGCCCTCGAAAGTGATCACGTGTGGTTCCAGATTGCCTTGCTGTTCTGATGCGCAGTGAGAGGCGAACGCATGATGCGGATGTGACAAACAAACACCTGATCGAATCCCCGGGGTGGGGTCAGGCCAAACCCGCGTCCGCCGAAAGGGTGGGCAGACCGGCCGCCGCCCAGGCGACGAAACCGCCGTCCAGGTCGGTCGCCCGGTGCAGCCCCAGCTCCCGCAGGCTCGCCGCGGCCAGGCTGGACGCGTAGCCCTCCGAGCAGACCACGATCCAGTGCACCCCGTGGTCCGCCGCCTCCGGAATGCGGTGGCTGCCCGCCGGGTCGAGCCGCCACTCCAGCACGTTCCGCTCGATCACCAGCGCACCCGGGATGCCGCCCTCGCGGGCCCGCTGCGCCACCGGCCGGATGTCCACCAGCAGCGCGCCCTCGGCCACCGCCGCGAACGCCTCCGCCGGGCCCGGCCGGTGCACCCCGGCCCGGCTCCGCTCCACCAACTCGTCGACTGTCGTCACCACTGCTCCGGTCCTTCCTCCGCGGTGCGGACCAGACCGCCGGCCCGCAGGTCGTATCGCGTCATCCCGCCCAGCGGCGGCGAGTACGCGTGGATCGTCACGGCCGGTCCGGCCGAGGTGTTGCGCACATCGTGCAGGTACGAGGCGCCGAACGCCCGCACCCCGCCGGACGGCACCCGCCGCACCAGCAGCCCCTCCTCCGGGCCGCCCAGCGACAGCTCCTCCAACTCGCCCAGCGCCACCGCGAACGCCCCCCGCGAACCGCCGTGGTCGTGGAAGCCGGTGGACTGGCCGGGCAGCCAGCTGATCAGCCACACCTCGTGGTCCTCGGCGCTCACCAGCCGCTCGTACCAGCGGTCGCCGGTGGCCAGCCGGACCCGGTGGATCCACCGGTCGGGCTGTTCGGCGAGATCGCGGACGATCGCCCGCAGGGCGTTCGGCGACAGCGGGCGGGCCGTGCCGCCGGAGTCGCCGGGGACGCCGGAAGGAGCGTCGGGGGTGTCGGCAGGAGCGTCGGGAGCGGAAACGGGTAGCGCGAAGTCCAGGCTCATGGCGTGTCCTCGGATGACCGGAGCGGCGGCGGGCGCACACGGGCACAGCGGTGCGCCGACCGGGGGAGGGGGAGCTTCAGGAGCGGACGGTCCCTGGCGGTGCCGGACGGATCAGGCACCGGTCCCGGACGACGACACGGGACGAGGAGGAACCGTCAGCAGGCACACATGTCGCTCGCCTGGCGTCGCAGATCGACGTGCAGGCGGCAGACCAGAGCGGTGCCGGGCTTCATGCGCCGATCGTTCACGACAGGAGCGGGCCGCGTCAAGCCGCGTCCGGCAGGCGGGAGGCCCGTGACCCCGTTCGGCGGCAGGAACGGCGGAGCGGCCCGCCCCGGATCGTCCGGGACGGGCCGCTCGGCCGGCGGATCGTCAGTTGTTCTGCGTGGCGTCGGTGTCCGCCTGCGCGGCGGCGCTCTCCGCCGCGTCCAGCTTCTGCTGCATCTGCGGCGCCTGGCCGTCGTCCTGCTGGGTCTGCGCGGCCTTGTCCCCACCGCCCTGGTGCGGCCCGCAGCCGGTCAGCAGCAGCGCGGCGGCCGCGGCGAGGGCCGCCACCGCGGCACCGGCCCGGCGGCTCACTTGGAGTCCGCCGAGGGCGAGCCCTGCTTGCCGCACCAGTCGGAGACGGCCTTCAGGTCCTTCTGCCGCAGCTCCAGGGTCGGCAGCAGGCTCTTGCGGAAGTCCAGCCGGTCGTTGAGGTAGGTGTACACCTCGGTGTGGCCCGCCGACTTGGCCTCGGCCACCCGCTTCTCCAGCCGGGCCACCGAGCCGACCACCGTGGCGTCGCCGTTCAGCCGCTTCAGGGCCTTGTCGATGCGGGCCTGGGTGGCCGGCAGGCGCTTGCAGATCGACTTGGCGCCGTCGCCCTTCGGGGTCTCGGCGGCCTGTGCCGGGGCCGCGCCCGCGAGCACGGACCCTGCCAGGGCGAGTGCGCCGATCGCGGCGGCCTTGCGGTACGTGGGCATGGCGGTCTCTCCTCCGGATAGCTGTGGGATCGGACGACGGGGAGCGTAGGACGGCTTCTTGTGGAAACCCTGTGACCGCCGAAGCTCTGTGGCCGCCGGGGTGCTGTGGCCGCCGGGGTTCTGCGAGCTCCCGGCGGCCCCCGCTCAGCGGGTGATCCAGTCCCGGCGGGCCGGCAGCACCAGCGTCGGCTCCTCCGGACGCAGCAGCGGCAGCCGCACCTCCACCCGGCAGCCCGCGCCGTCCGGCCCGTCCGCCACCGCCACCGTGCCCCGGTGCAGCGCCACCTGCTGCGCCACCAGGGTCAGCCCCAGCCCCGAACCGGGGCTGTCCGGCCGCCGGTGGAACCGGGCGAAGACCGCCGCCCGCTCCTGCGGCGGCACCCCGGGCCCCCGGTCGTCCACCGTCAGCACCGCCGAACCGCTGCGTCCGGCCCGCAGCCGGACGGCGATCCGGGCCGGGCCGCCGGTCGTCCGGCCGTGCACCGCGGCGTTCCCGATCAGATTGGCCAGCAGGATCCGCAGGCCCGCCTCCCAGCCGAACACCCGTACCCCCGGCGCGGTTCCGACCTCCAGGACGGCCTGCGGGTGCCGCCGGCCCGCCTCCGCCGCGGCCGCCTCCACCAGCTCGCCCAGATCCAGCGCCGCGAAGGCCGACAGCTCCACCAGATCGCCGCCGGCCAGCGTCCGCAGCGCGTTCAGCAGGTCCTCCAACCGGCCGTGGTCCTCGGCCAGTTCACCCACGATCTCGGCCCGCTCGGCGGCCGGCAGGCCGGGGTGCGCGGCCAGCACGTCCAGATTGGTCCGCATCGCCGTCAGCGGGGTCCGCAGCTCGTGCGCTGCCGCGGAGGAGAACGACCGCGCGGTCTCCAGCGCCTGCGCCGTCCGGCCCGCCTGCTCGTCGTAGCGGGCGAGCAGCAGCGAGAGCGCGGCGGCGAGTTCGTCCACCTCGGTGACCCGGCTGCGCCGGTGGTCGAGCGCGGCGGCACCCGCGCGAGGGTCGAGGGCGGCGGCCCGGCGGCTCAGCGTGCGCAGCGAGGCGGTGGCCCGGTCCGCCAGGCCGAAGGCCAGCGCCCCGGCGGCCGGGGCGGCCAGCAGCGCCACCAGCAGCACCCGCCGGCGGACCGCCTTCACCTGCGGGTCGACCGCGGTGGACGGCTCCACCAGCCAGAGCGTGCCCGGGCTCGCACCGTCCACCGGCACCGCCAGCACCCGCCAGGCCCGCCCGCCGTCCCGGACCGTCGCCGGGCCCGAGCCGGCCGCCGGCAGCACCACCGACTCCGCGGGCTGCGGGCCCACCGCCAGCCGCACGGCGCCGTCCCGGCCCGCCAGCCGGACCCCGGAGTCCAGCGCCCCGTCCAGCACCTTCCGCTGCTGGTTCTGCTCGGCCTTCGGCCGGTTGCCGGCGCTCGCGGCCAGCAGCGTGCGGGCGTTCGGCAGCACCGCCGCCGCCCGGGCCCGCAGCACCTCGTCCTGCTGCCGCAGCAGGTCCCGGTGGACGAGGCCGAGCAGCAGCAGCCCGGCGGCCAGCACCAGCAGCGGCACCAGCACCGTCACCGACAGCGCGATCCGGGTGGAGAGCCTCACCGGGCACCCCCGTCGGCCGGCGCCCGCAGCACGAAGCCGACCCCGCGCACGGTGTGGATCAGCCGCGGCCGGCCGCCCTCCTCCAGCTTGCGGCGCAGATAGCTGACGAAGGTGTCCACCGCGTCGCTGCGCACCTCGAAGTCGTAGCCCCAGACCCGGTCCAGCAGCTGGTCGCGGGTGAGGACCAGGCCGGCGTTCCGGACGAGCTGCGCGAGCAGCTCGAACTCGCGCCGGGTGAGGTGGAGTTCGGTGCCCTCCCAGTGCACCTGGCGGGTGGCCGGGGCGACGGTGAGCGGACCGGCCCGCAGCAGGTCGGCGGGCGGGGCCGGGCGGCGGCGGAGCAGCGCGTGCAGCCGCAGCACCAGCTCCTCCAGGGCGAAGGGCTTCACCAGGTAGTCGTCGGCGCCGGCCTGGAGCCCGGCGACCCGGTCGGCGAGCTCGTCCAACGCGGAGAGCATCAGCACCGGGGTGTCGTCGCCGCGGGCCCGCAGCGCCCGGCAGACCTCGGTGCCGCTGAGGCCCGGCATCGACACGTCCAGCACCAGCACGTCGGGGGAGTCGGCGGCGGCCCGGGCGAGCGCCGCCTCGCCGTCGGCGGCCACGCCCACGCTGAAGCCGCTGAGGCGCAGCCCGCGTTCCAGCGAGCGCCGGATCGCGGCGTCGTCGTCCACCACCAGCACCCGGCCGGCCTGTGTGCCCGCGCTCATCGGCACCTCCTCGCGTCGGGCCCGTCCGGCCCGGGGCCGCCGACTCTCCCACACCGGGGCGCCGACGGTCACGGTGGGGCGTGCCCGGCGGGCGGTCGGACGGGGGGCGGTGCGGGAGGTGTGTGGTGCGGGAGGTCCGCGGTGCGGCCCGGCCGGATGTTCGGGAACCGGCGGCGGGTGGTGCGGCGTCCTTCGGGTCACCGCGGTTCGGCGTCGGACCCCGGCGGGCAAGGAGACAGGTATGGGTTTCATCAGCTGGATCGTCCTCGGCCTGATCGCCGGGGCCATCGCCAAGTTCCTGCTGCCCGGGCGCGACCCGGGCGGCCTCTTCGTCACCACACTCATCGGCATCGCCGGATCCTTCGTCGGCGGCTGGATCGCCTCGACCTGGCTGCACCGCCCGGTGGCCAAGGACTTCTTCGACCTGGCGACCTGGGTCTCGGCGATCGGCGGCGCCCTGGTGCTGCTGATCGCCTACCGCCTGCTCTTCGGCAACTCCCGGGACTGACGGCGCGCCCCGGCGGGCCCGCTCCAGGGCCCGCCGGCGGCGGATTTCCTTGCTCCACTACGGGAGCGCTCCCATCAGCACAGATTCCCGGCCGGGCCGCCGGCCGTCGAACATCGTCGAAACTTCCTTCTGCACAAGGGATTACGCGAGACTCCGCACCCGGCTAGCATCTGCCGCGGCCGTGCGGGAGCGCTCCCATGACTGACGGCCGTCCCATCCTCTCCCACCCGAGAGCACGCGGAGGACCACTGTGAGCACCCCCGACGGCGTCCGACGGGCCGCCCCGGCCCCCGGCCGCCCCACCCAGGACCGCCCCCGGCGCACCGCCCGACGCGGCCGCACCGCAGCCCTGGCGCTCGCCGCCGGCGCGGCGGCCGTCTCGGTGCTGGCCGGCACCCAGACCGGGGCCGGCGCCGCCGTGCAGGGCAGCCTGCCCGCGGACACCCGGTTCTACAAGGACCCGGCCTCGCAGGCCGTCAAGTGGGTCGCCGCCAACCCCAACGACTCCCGGACACCGGTGATCTCCCAGCGGATCGCGAGTCAGCCGCAGGGCATCTGGTTCGCCAACTACAAGCCGGACACCGTCACCTCCGACGTCCGCGCGATCACCTCGGCCGCCGGCGCGGCCGGCCAGGTGCCGGTGCTGGTGGTGTACGAGATCCCCAACCGGGACTGCGGCGGAGCCTCCGCCGGCGGCGCACCCGACCTCGCCTCCTACGACGCCTGGGTCACCAAATTCGCGGCAGGACTGGGCAGCGGGCGCTCGGTCGTCGTCCTGGAACCCGACTCCATCGCCCTCACCACCTGCCTCTCCGCCCAGCAGCAGGCCGACCGCTTCGCCTCGCTCTCCCGGGCCGGCGCCGCCATCCACGCCGCCGCCCCCAACGCCAAGGTCTACCTCGACGGCGGCCACTCCACCTGGAACAGCGCCTCCGAACAGGCCAACCGGCTGCGCAGCGCCGGCATCCTCGCCAACGCGGACGGCTTCTTCACCAACGTCTCCAACTTCAACACCACCACGGGCGAGGTCGGCTACGCCAAGTCCGTGCTCTCCGCCCTGGGCAACCCGGCCAACCTGCACGCCGTGATCGACACCAGCCGCAACGGCAACGGCCCCGCGGGCAGCGCCTGGTGCGACCCGTCCGGCCGGAAGATCGGCAACTACCCGACGGCGGCCACCGGTGACGCCGCGATCGACGCCTTCCTGTGGGTCAAGCCGCCGGGCGAGGCGGACGGCTGCGCGGCCGCCGCCGGCACCTTCGTGCCCGACATCGCCTACCAGCTGGCGCAGAACGCCCCCGACCCGAGCACCCCGCCGACCTCCCAGCCGCCCACCTCGCAGCCCCCGACGTCCCAGCCCCCGACGTCGCAGCCGCCCACCTCGCAGCCGCCGACCGGTGGCGCCTCCTGCGCAGTGGTCTACAAGGCAAACTCCTGGACGGGTGGTTTCACCGCCGACGTGACGGTCAAGAACACCGGCACCACCGCGGTCAACGGCTGGACGCTGACCTGGACCTTCCCCGGCGACCAGAAGACCACCAGCGCCTGGAACGCCAAGGTCGTCCAGTCCGGCGCCTCGGTCACCGCCACCGACCTCGGCTACAACGGAGCCCTCGCCCCCGGCGCCTCCACCGGCTTCGGCTTCCAGGCCACGTACGGCTCCGCCAACCCGGCGCCCACCGCCTTCACCCTGAACGGTGCTGCCTGCACCGTCTCCTGACACCGCAGCACACCACGCCGAACGGCCGCCGACCGCTTCCCCACAGCGGTCGGCGGCTTCGGCCCGTCAGGGCACGCTCAGCGGCAGAGCTCGAAGACCATGTCCTCGAAATCGGGGTACCGCTCGGCGGCCTCCGCCGCCACCTCGGCGGCAGAGCGCCGACCGCCCGGCGCCCAGCGTTCGGCGATCCCGGCCAACTCCGCGTTCGGGCGGGAGCCCCGCGCCGGGTACTCGACGGCCTCCAGCGGACCGGACCCGTCCGCCATCAGCCACAGGAACGAGGCCAGGTCGCAGGCGACCACCCCGGTCTCGCCCTCCGAACCGAGGAACACCACCGGCTGCTCGGCCAGCGGCCGGCCGGGGCGTGCCAGCCAGATCGCGCCGTAGCCCCCGGTGCCGTCCTGCCCGAACACCCGGAAGGCGTCACCGTCCACCTCGGGGTTGCCCGTCCAGGCACGCAGCCAGTCCGTGGTCTCCTCCGCATCCAGGAAGGCGTCGAAGGGCTCGAAGTCCACCCCGTCGCCGTCGTCGAACTCGACCCCGGCCACCTCGGCAAGGGCGGCGGGAAGCACCCGGTCGTCATCAGCCATGCCGGGAGGCTAACCCCCGGCTCAGACAGCCTCCGGCCGGGGCCAGACCCCGGTCTCACATCTCGGCGACCCAGGCCGGGAGGGCCTCGCGGGCGTCGAGCCAGGTGCCCGGGACGTCGGTGAGGCCGGCGCGGGCGGCGGTGACGCCACCGGCGATGGCGCAGGTGGTGTCCATGTCGCCCCAGCCGCCGAGGGTCTCCCACAGGGTGTCGGGGAGGGAGTCTAGGGCGCCGGCGGCCGATCAGAGGGCGAACGGGACGGTGTCCGGGGCGGAGACCAGGATGCCGGAGCCGAGCACCACGGCCGCGTGCCGGACGGACGTGCCGACCGGGAAACGGGCGGCGGTACGGAGGCCGGAGCGCACGTCGCTGTCCGGCAGCCGTCCGGCGATCTCCAGCAGGAAGTCGCTCCGGTCGGGTGCCGCCGAGCCCCGACTGCGGGCCGCGAGGGCGGCGGCGAGGGCCACGGCGACCGCGCCGGCCGCCGCCTCGGGGTGGTGGTGGGTGGTGCGGGCGGCGAGCCCGGCCTGCTCCGCGACGGCATCCAGGTCCGCGGCGAACCAGGCGCCGAGCGGGGCGACCCGCATGGCGGCGCCGTTGCCGTGCGAGCCCTGGCCGCCGAACAGGGCGGAGGTGACGGACCGCCAGTCCGCGCCGCCGTGCACCTCCCTCATCACCTGGTGCATCGACGGGCCGTACTTGCGCAGTGGCTCGGCGGTGTAGGCGGCGGCGAACTCGCGGGCCAGCTCGTCCTGCCGCACCACGCCGAACCGGCCCAGGTGCCGGACGAGGACCAGGGCCTGCGCGGTGTCGTCCGTCCAGTGCCACGGCGCGGGGCGGGCGATCCGGGCGGCGTGCGCGGCGGCCGCCTCGTCGACGCCGGGCGCGAACCAGCGGTCGCCGAAGGCGTCGCCCAGGGCGAGTCCGTGCAGGCTGTCCAGGGCGGCGGTCGGCGCGCGCATGTTGTCCTCCGAGTGAGAATGACCGATGTGTCGGCATCCTCGCAGCGGGTGGACCTTCCGGGCGAGCCGATTTCCCTGCGCTGGGAGCGTCAGTGGCCGCGCAGGCCCTCCAGGAGGAGCGACCAGAGGGCCTCGAAGTCGTCCTGGGCGGTGGGGCGGGACCACTCGGCGGCGTGGGCCGGGTCGTGGAAGTGTGCGGTGGCGAGGAAGACCGAGCGGGCCACCGGGCCGGCCGGGGCGTCGCGGAAGCCGCCCTGGCGGACGCCGTCCTCGACGATCTCCCGGATCTGGCCGATCAGCGTCCCGACGTGTTCCTCGACGGTGTCGCTGACCTCGCCGACCAGCGTCATGTAGGTGGCGAACAGCTCCGGGTCCTCCAGGGCCTTCTGCCGCTTGGCGGCGAACAGCGTCGCCAGCCAGCGGTGCAGCCGCTCGGCGGCCGGGCCGGGCTCGGCGGCGATCGCGGCGAGCTCGTCGTGGGCCCGGTCGAGCCAGCGCTGGGTGACCGCTTCGCGGAGCGCGGCCTTGCTGGGGAAGTGCCGGTAGACGCTGCCGTGGCTGACGCCGAGGGCGCGGGCGATGTCGACCACCGTCGCCTTCGCCGGACCGTAGCGCCGCAGGACGTCCTCCGCCGCGCTCAGGATCTGCTCGGCGGTGAGTGCGTTGTCCGTGGCCACGGGGAGGTCGTCCTTCGGTGTCGGTCCGGCGGGCGGGCCGCTCAGCGCTCGCTGTCCAGCATCGCCATCTGTGCGGCAGCGTACCGGTCGCCCGCGGCCGAGCCCTCGGGCACGGCGGCCTCGATCGCGGCCAGGTCGGCGGCGGTGAGGTGCACGTCCAGCGAGCCGAGTGCCTCGGCGAGCCGGTCGCGGCGGCGGGCGCCGACCAGCGGCACGATGTCCGAGCCGCGCGAGGCGACCCAGGCGATCGCGGTCTGGGCGACGGTCGCCCCCTTCGCCTCGGCGACCGTGCGCAGGGCCTCGACCAGGGCCAGGTTCCGGTCCAGGTTCTCGCCCTGGAAGCGCGGGCTGAATCCGCGGAAGTCGGTGGCGCCGACCTCCCGGCCGGCCGTCCAGTGTCCGCTGAGCAGGCCGCGCGAGAGCACCCCGTAGGCGGTGATGCCGATGCCGAGTTCGCGGGCGGTGGGGAGCACCTCGGTCTCGAGCGAGCGGGAGAGCAGCGAGTACTCGATCTGCAGGTCGCTGATGGGGTGCACCGCGGCCGCCCGGCGCAGGGTCTCCGCGCCGACCTCGGAGAGGCCGATGTGCCGGACGTACCCGGCCTTCACCATCTCGGCGATCGCGCCGACGGTCTCCTCGATCGGGACCTTCGGGTCGAGTCGGGCCGGGCGGTAGACGTCGATGTGGTCGGTGCGCAGCCGGCGCAGCGAGTAGGCGAGGGCGGTCTTGGTGCCGGCCGGGCTCGCGTCGTAGCCGAGCCAGCCGTTGTCCGGGCCGCGCTGGGCGCCGAACTTGACGCTGATCTGCACCGAGGCGCGGTCGCGGCCGCGCAGTGCCTCGTGCAGCAGCAGCTCGTTGTGGCCCATGCCGTAGAAGTCGCCGGTGTCGAGCAGGGTGACGCCGGCGTCCAGGGCGGCATGGACGGTCGCGATCGACTCGGCCTCGTCGGCCGGGCCGTAGAGGTCGGACATGCCCATCAGGCCGAGGCCGAGGGCGGAGGTCTCCGGGCCGGTGGTGCCGAGGGTGGTGCGGGCGGGCGTGGTGGCGTGGGTGGACATCTCGGGCTCCCTGGATCTGTGGGCGGACCGTGCTGACGTTTCGACTATGACATATCGAATGACAGATTTCAATATCTGTCATTCCATGAATGTCGGAGGCTGCCCGACGGGAGGGGGAGGGTGACCGGTACCAAAGGCTGATCGGCCGTCACCCGTCGGACGTGGATCGGCCGTCCGTGGGCGGTTCGGACTGCCGAAGCGACGCCGCAGGTCCATCGTGGGAAGCGGGACGCGCGCACCCGTCGCTGCACGGGCCGCGGAGCACCGGGCCACCTCGCACAGAACCGAACGGGTCTTCTAGGCTCACTTCCTGGGCCTCCCCGGCCGCCGGTGCCCGGCCGCACCGCGCACCGGGGACGCCGTCCACGGGCCCCGGGCGCCGGGGCCGTCGGAGCGAGCGAGGAGGACGACGTGTCACCCAGTCCGAGGTTGCACCATCGGCCAATGCCCAGCCGGACACCGGTCCCGGCCGCCGCCCGCCCGCCACGACCGCCACAACCCCGGCCGGCAGCACCGACCGCCGCGGGTTGTGGAGGTGCGAGGTGAGCCCGCATACCGTCCTCCCGGCCGAGCCGGGAACCGCACCGGACGGAGCCCCGGCCGGACAGCCGGCGGCCGACCGTGCCGCCGACGGCGACCCCGCGAATACCGCGGCGGCGCCCACCCCGACCCGGGCCGCCGACCCGACCGCCCCCGCGACCGCCCCCGGACTGCCCGCCCTGCCGGGACTGCCCCAGGCGCTCACCAGCCGGGCCCGCACCCTCGCCGGCGCCGTTCGCCGCCGCTGCGCCGCCCTCGCCGCCATGGAGTCGCCCAGCGGTGACGCCCCCCGCCTCGACGCCCTCGCCGAAGAGCTCTCGGCCGGCTTCGGCGCCACCGGCGCCCGGGTCCGCCGCGAGCGGGGCCCGGCCGGCGACCACCTGGTCCTGGAGTGGCCCGGCCGCGAGGAGGCCCTCCCGCACCTGCTCGTCGTCGGCCACCACGACACGGTCTGGCCGGCCGGAACCCTCGCCGACTGGCCGGTCGAGGAGAGCGACGGACGGCTCAGCGGCCCCGGCGTCCTCGACATGAAGGCCGGACTCGCCCTGCTGGAGGGCGCCTTCGCCCTCCTCGCCGACCTCGGACAGCGCCCGCACCGCACCGTCCGGCTGGTCGTGGTCGCCGACGAGGAGGTCGGCAGCCCGGACGGGCGGCGCATCGTCGAACGCCAACTCCCCGGAGCCGCGGCCGTCCTGGGCCTGGAACCGCCGCACCCCGACGGCCGGCTCAAGACCGCGAGACGCGGCTCCACCCGGGTGCTGCTCAGCGTCACCGGACGGGAGGCGCACGCCGGCAACGAAGCCGCCGAGGGCGTCTCCGCCGTCGACGAACTGGTCGACCAGCTCGTCGACGTCCGCGGCCTCGGCCGACTGCCCGGCACCGAACTCAACACCGGCCGGATCACCGGCGGCACCCGCGCCAACGTGATCGCCGGCCGGGCGGAGGCCGAACTCGGCCTGCGCTTCGCCACCGCGGAGGCGCAGCGCCGCGCCCTCGACACGCTCGCCCACCTCACCGCGCACCGGCCCGGTGCCGAGGTCTGCACCGAGGTGCTCTCCAGCCGTCCGGCCTGGCCCGAGCGGGACGCCAACCCGCTGCTGCGGCACGTCCGTTCGCTGGCCGCGGCGCTCGGCCAGCAGCTCGACGGCGCGCCGGCCGGCGGCGCCGGCGACACCAACATCGCCGGTGCCCGCGGCCTCCCCACCCTCGACGGCCTCGGCGCCGTCGGCCGCGGCCCGCACGCCCGCCACGAGCACGTGCTGGTCGACCAGTTCGCCCCCCGGATCGCCCTGCTGGCGGCGCTCCTCGCCGTACCGCTGCCCCGCCTCCGCGACCGCGCCTGACCCGGCGGTCCGGGCGGCCACCCCGTCCGGACCCACCCCCGGCTGCCGCCCGGCCCCGACCCCGGGGCCGGGCGGAATGCCGTCCGCTCCGGGAGGCCCGCTCCACCGGCCCCGGCGGGGGAGTGTGTCGCTCGTCTCCCTGCTGCCGCAGGTGTCTCGGTGGACGTGCCTTGTCAGGCCGGGCCCCGGCGTACAGAATGGGACCGACCGAACGGTCAGTCGGGAGGTGGGTGGAGTGACGGCGACGGAGCTGAGCGAGGCGGCCCTGGAGGGACGCTTCGACGCGGTGGTGGCTGCAGAACAGCGGATCGAGCCGCGCGACTGGATGCCGGACGCCTACCGGGCGACCCTGGTGCGCCAGATCGCGCAGCACGCGCACTCGGAGATCATCGGCATGCAGCCCGAGGGCAACTGGCTCACCCGGGCCCCCTCGCTGCGCCGCAAGGCGATCCTGCTGGCCAAGGCCCAGGACGAGGCCGGGCACGGCCTGTACCTGTACGCGGCCGCCGAGACCCTCGGTGTGGACCGGTCCGAGCTGACCGAGAAGCTGATCAGCGGCCGGCAGAAGTACTCCTCGATCTTCAACTACCCGACGCTGACCTTCGCCGACGTCGGCGTGATCGGCTGGCTGGTGGACGGCGCGGCGATCTGCAACCAGGTGCCGCTCTGCCGGTGCTCCTACGGGCCCTACGCCCGGGCGATGGTGCGGATCTGCAAGGAGGAGTCCTTCCACCAGCGGCAGGGCTACGAGCTGCTGATGACGCTGATGCGCGGCACCGACTCCCAGCGCCACATGGTGCAGGACGCGGTGGACCGCTGGTGGTGGCCGTCGCTGATGATGTTCGGCCCGCCGGACGACGACTCCCCGAACAGCGCCCGGTCGATGGCCTGGCGGATCAAGCGGCACTCCAACGACGAGCTGCGCCAGCGCTTCGTCGACATGACCGTGCCGCAGGCCGAGCACCTCGGCGTCACCCTCCCCGACCCGGCCATGCGCTGGAACGAGGAGCGCGGCAGCTGGGACTTCGGCGAGCCCGACTGGTCGGAGCTCAAGAAGGTGATCACCGGGCAGGGCCCGTGCAACACGCAGCGCGTCGAGCGCCGCCGGGCCGCCCACGAGGACGGCGCCTGGGTCCGCGAGGCGGCCCTGGCGTACGCGGAGAAGAAGCGGAGCGCACAGTGAACGCGAACCGGGCCGGCTGGCCGCTCTACGAGGTGTTCGTCCGCCCGCGGCGCGGCCTGAACCACGTCCACGTGGGCTCGCTGCACGCCTCCGACGACCGGATGGCGCTGCTCGCCGCCCGCGACCTCTACACCCGCCGCAACGAGGGCGTCAGCCTCTGGGTGGTGCCGTCCTCGGCGATCACCGCGTCCACCCCGGACGAGCAGGACCCGTTCTTCGAGCCCAGCGGGGACAAGGTCTACCGCCACCCGACCTTCTACGACATCCCCGAGGATGTCCCGCACATCTGACCCGCGACGACCGCGGACCACCGACCCTGGGGATGCCGACATGACCGACGACCACGTCTACCTGACGCTCACCGAGGCCGAGCCCGAGCCGCAGGGCGAGGCCCGCTGGGCGTACGGCACCGGTTTCGCCGACCCGCTGCTGGGCGTCGACACCGCGCTGCCGGACGGCGTGGCCGGCGCCGACCTCGCCGCGTACTGCCAGATGCTCGGCGACGACGCCCTGGTGCTGTCCCAGCGGCTCATCGAGTGGTGCACCCGGGCGCCCGAGCTGGAGGAGGAGGTCGCGCTCGCCAACCTCGGCCTCGACCTGCTCGGCCAGGCCCGCCGGCTGCTCACCCGGGCGGGCCAGGCGGACGGCTCCGGCCGCACCGAGGACGACTACGCCTACTGGCGCGAGGACCACGAGTTCCGCAACGTCCGGCTGGTCGAGGTGCCCAACGGCGACTTCGCGCACACCGTCGCCCGGCTGCTGGTCTTCGCCACCGCCCGGCACGCCCTGTACGAGCGGCTCGCCCGGCACGCAGACCCGGTGCTCGCCGCGGTCGCCGCCGCCGGCGTCAAGGAGCTCAGCTACCACCGCGAGTGGGCCCAGGAGTGGCTGCTGCGCCTCGGCGACGGCACCCCGTACTCGCACCGGCGGATGCAGGCCGGCCTGGACGCCGTCTGGCCGCTGCTCGACGAACTCTTCACCCCGCACCCCGTCGAGCTGCGGCTCGGCACCGACCCGGCCGCCCTGCGCGAACCGGTGCTGGCGCTGCTCGCGGACGACATCGCGGAGGCGACCCTGACCGTGCCGGACGCCGCGCCGCTGGCGTACGTCGGCGGGCGGGCCGGCCGGGACGGCGTGCACACCGAGGACCTCGGCCCGCTGCTCGCCGAGCTGCAGGTGGTCGCCCGCGCCCACCCGGGGGCGACGTGGTGACCACGACCACCCGCGCCTGGGAGGCGGCCGCCGCCGTCGCCGACCCAGAACTGCCCATGCTCACCCTCGCCGACCTCGGCATCCTCGCCGGCGTCGAGGAGAACGGCGGCTCCGTCACCGCCTGGCTCACCCCGACCTACTCGGGCTGCCCGGCGGTCGCCGAGATGGCCGCCGACGTGGACGCCCGGCTGCGCGCCGCCGGCTACACCGACGTCACGGTGCGCCTGCGCCTCGACCCGCCGTGGTCCACCGACCTGATCAGCGACGAGGGCCGCCGCAAGCTCGCCGAGGCGGGGATCGCGCCGCCGGCAGCGGGCGGCCTGCTGCGGCTCGGCCCGACCCGCCGGGCGGTGACCTGCCCGCAGTGCGGCTCCACCGACACCGAGGAGCTCTCCCGCTTCGGCTCGACCGCGTGCAAGGCGCTGTGGCGCTGCCGCAGCTGCCGCGAGCCGTTCGACCGGATCAAGGAGATCTAGATGGCCGTCCGCCGCCCGACCTTCCACGAGCTGCGCATCGCGGCACTGGAACCGCTCTGCGAGGACGCCGTCGCCGTCACCTTCGAGGTGCCGGACGGCCTCGCCGAGGACTTCGCCTTCCGGCCCGGCCAGACCCTCACCCTGCGCCGCATCGTGGACGGCGCCGACGAGCGCCGCTCGTACTCGCTCTGCTCGCCGGTCGGCGGGCCGCTGCGGATCGCGGTGCGGGAGGTGCCCGGCGGCCTGTTCTCCCGCTGGCTGGTCCGCGACGCCCGGGCCGGCGAGCAGGTCGAGGTGCTGCCGCCGACCGGCCTGTTCACCCCCGAACTCGACGAGCCCGCCGAGCACGTGCTGATCGCGGCCGGCTCCGGGATCACCCCGATGCTCTCCATCGCGGGCTCGGTGCTCGACGCCCACCCCGCCTCCCGGGTCACCCTGCTCTACGGCAACCGCCGCAGCGACACGGTGATGTTCTCCGACGAGCTCGCCGACCTGAAGGACCGCCACCTCGGCCGGTTCCAGCTCGTCCACGTGCTCTCCCGGGAGTCCCGGGACGCCGAACTGCTCAGCGGCCGGCTCGACCCCGACCGGATGAAGGCCCTCCTCGGCGCACTCGTCGACAGCTCCGCCGTGGACCACTGGTGGCTCTGCGGCCCGTACGGCATGGTCGTCGGCGCCAAGCACCTGCTCGGCGAACTCGGCGTGCCCGCCGACCGCGTCCACCAGGAACTGTTCCACGCTGAGGACGAGCCCGAGTACGAGCGCGGCGAGGAGCAGCCGGTCTCCGGCGACCTCAGCGAGGTCACCGTCGTCCTCGACGGCCGCTCCAGCGTGCTCGCGCTGCCCCGCGACCGCTCGGTGCTGGACGGCGCCCAGCGCTCCCGGCCCGACCTGCCGTTCGCCTGCAAGGGCGGCGTCTGCGGCACCTGCCGGGCCCTGGTCTGCGAGGGCGAGGTGGAGATGCGGCGCAACTTCGCCCTGGAGGAGAAGGAGGTCGCGGCCGGCTACGTGCTGACCTGTCAGGCCCGCCCGGTCTCCGACAAGGTCACCGTCGACTTCGACCGCTGAGCCGGCACCGGCCCCGCGCCGGTCCTGCCGAGCAACCGGACGATCCCGTCGGCCGCCGCCCGGCCGGCCCGGTTGGCGCCGACGGTGCTCGCCGACGGCCCGTAGCCGACCAGGTGGATCCGCGGGTCGGCGGCGGCCCGGGTGCCCTCCATCCGGATGCCGCCGCCCGGCCCGCGCAGGCCCAGCGGCACCAGGTGCGTCACCTCGGGGCGGAAACCGGTCGCCCAGACGATCGCGTCCACGTGCTCCTCGACGCCGTCCCAGACCGCGCCGTGCTCGGTCAGCCGGTCGAACATCGGGCGGCGCTCCAGCACACCCAGCTCCTCGGCCCGCCGGTACGCCACCGACGGGCCGAGCCCGGTCACGCTCACCACGCTGCGCACCGGCAGCCCCTCCCGGACCCGCTGCTCCACCAGCGCCACCGCCGCGCGGCCCGCCTCCGGGGTGAACGGGCCGTCCCGGTAGACCGGCGGCCGACGGGTCACCCACACCGTCCGAGCCACCGCGCCGACCTCCGACAGCACCTGGATCGCCGAGGCGCCGCCACCCACCACCATCACGCGCTGCCCCGCGAACTCCTCCGGCCCGCGGTAGTCCGCGTAGTGCAGCTGCCGGCCGGCGAAGTGCCCCGGGTAGTGCGGCAGGAACGGCCGCGTCCAGGTGCCGGTCGCGTTGACCAGGGCGCGCGCCGTCCAGTCGCCGCGGTCCGTCTCCACCCGCAGCCGGCCGTCCGGCAGCGACCGCACCGCGCGCACCCGCACGGGCCGCAGCACCGGCAGCGCGTGCTTCGCCTCGTACGCGGCGAAGTAGCCCGGTACCACCGTGTTGGCCGGGGCCTGCGGGTCGACCGCGGGCAGCTCGAAGTCCGGCAGGTCGTGGAAGCCGTGCACGGTCGCCATCCGCAGCGAGGGGGAGCGGTGCGCCCAGGCGCCGCCCGGAGCGTCGTCCGCGTCCAGCACCACGAAGCCGGAGTACGGCTCGAACCCGCGCCGCCGCAGGTGGTAGGCGGTGGACAGGCCGGCCTGCCCCGCGCCGATCACCACCACGTCCACCTCGCCCGGCACACCCCAGGTCGTTTCGCCTTCAACGGTCATGCCCGTGAAACATCGCGACGGCCGCACATGTTCCACCGCCGCCGACGTGGGCACGCCGGGGCCCGGCCGCGTCGGTCGGACGGCGGCCGGGCCCGGCGGCAGGGGCCTGGCGGGGTGTCAGCCGAGCGGGGCGATCCGGGCGGCGGTGCCGTACGCGCACACCTCCGTGCCCACGTCGGCGGCCTCCGTGACATCGAAACGGAACATCAGCACCGCGTTGCCGCCGCGCGCCTTCGTCTGCTCGATCAGCCGGTCCATCGCCTGGTTGCGGCTCTCCACCAGGGTCTTCGTCAGGCCGCGGAGCTCACCGCCGACCAGCGACTTCAGCCCGGCGCCGATCTGCGAGCCGATGTGCCGGCTGCGCACCGTCAGGCCGAACACCTCCCCGATGATGTGCTCGACCCGGTGCCCGGGCACGTCGTTGGTGGTCACCACCAGCACCTCGGCGTCCGGGCGCTGCCCGCCGCCGTACTCGTCGATGTTTCCCATGCCCCCACCATCGGTGACGGGACGTGGGATGCCGCCCCGGCTCGCCGGTGCGCGGCGCGATCCTCGCCCGATAGGGTCCCCGCCATGGGAACCGCACCGTGCTGAAGGCAGTCCTGCAGGGCATCGGCCTCGGGCTGCTCGTGATCGTCCTGGTGGTCGGCGGCACCGTCGCCTGGCTGTCGCGGCCCGGTGCCGACGAACACCCCTCGCGGACCGCCGACACACGGCTCGCCCTGCTCGCCGACGACCCGCTGCTCGACGCCCTCGGCGCGGCCCTCGGCGGGACCGCCGCACCGGAGAGGTGGCCCTGCCGGGACACCCCGCACGGCCGGATGCCGCCGATGCTGACCGCCGCCTTCACCGGCCCGCACCCCGAGTTCACCCCGCAGCGGATCCGCGACCTCGCCGCGGCCGCCGGCTGGCAGCACGAGGGCACCACCGGCGGCGGCCCGCAGACCGACCTGCACCTCGGCAAACCCTTCGACGGCTGGCGCAGCAGCGCCACGATCACCGTCGAGGCGTCCACCGTGCACGTCGAACTGGACGCCTCCGCGGACGACACCTGCCCGTGACGGCCACCCGTGGGGCGGCGCCCCGGCGCACGGCGCCCACCACGCCGAAGAAGGTGGCGGACACCGGTGATTCCGGGGCCGCCCTGGCCGTACTGTAGGCGCATGGGCGAGCGAAGCGATCATCCGCAGGGGCCGGGCGCGGCGGAGGACTCCGGCGCGCAGGAGATCGAGGCGACGGTGGTTCTCGGCATCCGCATCACCGACTGGCCGGCCCTGCGCGCGGCCGCGCTGGCGGCCGTCGACGAGCTGGACTTCGACGGGGTCGACCCGGTCGGGCAGCGCAGCGAGCTGCTCCGCGAGGTCGCCGACGACCCGAACGCCGCGCTCGGCGTGCTGCTGCACCCGGACCGGCTGGTCGCCGCCGTCCCCGGCATCGAGGCGCTCGGCGGCACCCTGGAGATCAGCGTCACCGACGACTTCGCCCCCGACTTCGCCGAGCTGTTCCCGCTCGACGGCGAGGACGGCGACGGCGGCGACTGGACCCTGACCCCGCGCACCGCCTGCCTGGTGCACACCCAGCTGATCGGCCTCGCCGACGCCGCCTACGACGACCTGGACGAGCACGAGGACGAGCCCGTCACCGAGGGCGACGAGCCCGACTGGACGGTCTACGCCCGGCTGCCGCGCCGCACCTGGTCGATGCACCGCACCTGGCGCCGGGCCCTCGCCCGTACCTTCGACGACCTCGCCGAGGACCTCGCGCTCGGCGAGTGGCCGCTGCCCCGCTGCCTCGCCGAGGAGGTCGCGCTGCGGCTGGCCCTCGCCGACGCCCGCAGCCTGCTCGGATCCCAGCCCGAGTCGGTCGCCGACATGATGGGCGACCTGCCCGCCGACCTCTACGACTACGACTGGGACGGCTGCACCGACGAACTGTTCGGCGTGTACGGCCCCGACGAGGGCGACCCGGACCTGGAGACCGTCGACCGGATCGACCAGCTGCTCGCCGCCACCCACCCCGAGGGCTGGTTCCTCGGCTACGAGGACGCCGAGGAGCGCGACCCCCAGCGCGGATACCGGCGCTGACGCCGCGGCGCCTGCTGGCATCCTGGTGGGGTGAGTTCTCCCTTCGCCGCCCCGAGCACCCCCGACGAGCCCGTCGACCGCGACAGCCGGGAGCAGTTCGTGCTGCCCCTGGTCGTCCGGATCGAGCGGGCCGACCCGCCCACCCGCACCGACGCGCTGGAGACCTCCGCCCGCGCCGTCCTCACCCTGCTCGCCGACCCGCGGGTCACCGACGGTGACGGAGAGTGGGCCGAGCGGGTCGCCGCCTGGGAGGACGCCCGGATCCGCAAGGTCGTCCGGCGGGCCCGCGGCGGCGAGTGGCGCAAGGCCGGCGAACTGCCCGGCATCACCGTCACCGGCGGCTCGGCCGAGGTGCGGGTCTTCCCGCCCGTCCCGCTGGACGGCTGGCCGAAGGAACTCGCCAAGCTCCAGGTCTCCGGCACCGACCTGGACGACCCCGCCGGGCCCGCCGCCCCCGCCGAGGGACTGCCGGTGCTCTGGCTCAACCCGGACCTCGAGATGAGCGCCGGCAAGACCATGGCGCAGACCGGCCACGCCGCCCAGCTCGCCTGGTGGCGGCTGGACGGCACCCGCCGCAAGGAGTGGGCCGAGAGCGGATTCGCCCTCGCCGTCCGCACCGCCGCCCCCGAGGCCTGGCCCGCCCTCACCGAGAGCGGCCTGCCGCTCGTCCGGGACGCAGGCTTCACCGAGATCGCCCCCGGCAGCTGCACCGTCGTCGCCGACCACCCGGCGCTGCGCTGACCGCGCTCGACGACGACGGCGCCCCCTCGGCCTGCACTCCGGTGGTCAGGCCGGGCGGGGGCGGGTGGCCGGGCGGGCTTCCGCGACGGCGAGGCCGGTGACGGAGGCCAGCAGGATCGCCGTGCCGGCGGCGGCCGCCGCCGTCAGGTGTTCGCCCAGCAGCAGGACCGCGATCGCGGTGGCGCTCACCGGCTCGATCAGCGCGATCACCGAGGCGGTGGTGGCCCGGACGACCGCGGCGCCCGCGAAGTACAGGCCGTAGGCGAGCGCCGTCGGCACGGAGGCCAGGTAGACCAGGAGCAGCACCGTCCGGCCGAGGCCCTCGGACTGCGGCAGCACGCCCTCGGCGAACGCGAACGGCAGCAGGCAGACCGTGCACACCGCGAACGACCAGAGGGTGGTCGCCGACGCGCTCTGCCGCTCGCCCGCCCGGCCGAGCCACCGGGTGTACAGCGTGATGCAGCCGTACCCGGAGGCCGAGACCAGCGCCCACAGCACCCCGGCGGGCCGGATCGCGCCGCTGCCGCCGTCCCCGAGCACCAGCACCGCGAGTCCGGCCAGCGCACCGCCGACGGCCACCGCGCCGGCCCCGCCGAGGCGTTCGCCCATGGTCAGCCGGGCGCCGACCGCGATCAGCACCGGCGCCGAGCCGAGGGTCACCACGGTGGCCACGGCCAGTCCGGTCTGCTGGACGGCCACGAAGTAGGCGGCCTGGAAGACGGTCAGCCCGAGGCCGTTGACAGCGATCCGCACCGCCCGCCGGCGCCACGGCAGCGACGCCCCGTCGGTCCGCGGGCCCCGGTTGCCGCGGCCGGTGCAGGCCTTGACGGCGAGCAGCAGCACGACGCCGCCGAGCGACCGCCAGAAGGTCAGCGCCAGCGGGCCGAGGCCGCTGCCGCCGTACAGCAGGGCGGCCGCGGCACCGGCGGTGCCCCAGGCGGTCGCGGAGAAGGTGATGTAGAGCAGGCCCCGGCCGACGGGCAGGGCGGAGGGGGTGGACATCGGGTGTTCTCCCACAGAAGAGGTCGGTCGCGTCATCCCGTCCGCGGGCAGCAACGACCACCCCGGGGGCTCACCCCGGAGTCACGGTCTTCCGTGGCCTCGCCGCCCGCTCAGGCGGCGGGCGGTGGCAGAACAGTCAGCTGCATGGGCCACACCCTATAGGGGCCACATAGGGCGTGTGCCGACGGACCCTGGTCGGCCCCGCCGGCACACGCCCGACGACGTCAGGCGTCGTTCCGCCGCAGCGAGAGCAGGCCGCCCCAGGCGGCGGCCGCCGCCCACAGTGCCATCACCAGCAGCCCCGTCCAGTGGCCGTAGGGGACGGCCGGATCGGTGAGGTACCGCGTCGCGTACAGGCCGGCCCGGTCCGGCAGGAAGTACGCCATCTTCCGGACCCCGGGTACCGCGGTGAGGAAGGTCGTCCCGAGGAAGACCGCGGGCGTCAGCAGACCGATCGCCGCGGTCAGGTTGCGCAGCATCGCGGTGAGGCCGAGGCAGAACACCAGCAGCAGCGGGTGGTACAGCACGCCGGCGACGATGCTGCGCACCGCGCCGGGCTGCCCGAGGTCGAGCCCCACGGTGGCGGAGGTCGCCAGGTGCGCGCCCGCCACCGAGAGCACACCGACCACCAGCCCGACCCCGGTGCCCAGCATCAGCTTCCCGGCGTAGAACCGGCCGCGCCGGGGCACCGCCGCCAGCGAGGCCCGCACCGTGCCGGAGGCGTACTCCTGACCGACCAGCAGGATGCCGCTCGCCACCACGGCGACGTGGCCGAAGAGCATGCCGTAGTAGATGCCCTCGGCGGGGTCGTCCGTCAGAGAACGGTCGACCTCGCCGTACGCGGCCTGCACGGCAGCGGTGATGCCGGCGGTGAGCACCACCGCGATCAGCGGGGTGATCCACTGGGAGCGCAGCGTGGTGAACTTGGCCCACTCCGCGCGCAGGGCGAGCGCCGCGCTCATGCCGCCACCGCCCGGTACTCCACCGCGTCCGCGGTCATCCGCATGAAAGCCTCCTCCAACGAGTCCTGCAGCAACGACAGTTCGTACAGGGCGACGCCGTGCCGGGCGGCCAGCGCGCCGATCTCCTCCGGGGCGGCGCCGAAGACCTCCCAGGGCCCGCCGGAGCCCTCCACCGGCTCGGCCGCCGTGCCCGAGGTGTGCAGCAGGCCGGCCAGCTTGACCGGGTCGACCGCACGGACCCGAACCCTGGAGCGGCCGTACCGCGCGAGGAAGTCGTCGGTGGCGAGGTCGGCCAGCAGCCGGCCCCGGCCGACCACCACCAGGTGGTCCGCGGTGAGCGCCATCTCGGCCATCAGGTGGGAGGAGACCAGCACCGCCCGTCCCTCCGCGGCGAGGCCGCGCAGCAGGGTGCGGATCCACCGGATGCCCTCCGGGTCGAGGCCGTTCACCGGCTCGTCCAGCAGCAGCACCGGCGGGTCGCCGAGCAGAGCGGCCGCCACGCCGAGCCGCTGCCGCATGCCGAGCGAGAAGCCCTTGATCCGGCGGCCCGCGGCCGCGCCGAGCCCGACCTGCTCCAGCACGTCCTCGACCCGGTGTCGCGGCAGCCCGTTGCTCGCGGCCAGCCAGCGCAGGTGGCCGCGGGCCGTCCGGCCGCCGTGCACCGCGTGGGCGTCCAGCAGGGCGCCCACCTGCCGCAGTGGCGCGTCGAGTTCGGCGTACGGCCGGCCGTGCACCAGCGCCTCGCCGGCGGTCGGCCGGTCCAGGCCGAGCACCATGCGCAGTGTGGTGGACTTGCCGGCCCCGTTCGGGCCGAGGAAACCGGTCACCCGGCCCGGCTCCACCCGGAAGCTCAGGTCCTCCACCGCCGTGGTGACGCCGTAACGCTTGGTCAGGTTCTTGACCTCGATCACCGATACCTCCCCTGGTCGATGCCTCCAGCCAACCGTGCTCGCGGCCGCCGCACCTCCCGCCGGGGAGTGGACCGTCTCCCTCCCGGGAGGGAGGTGCCGCACCGCGCCCACCTGCGAGGATGGCGCGGTGCCCCGTATCCTCGCCCCGCTGTTCCGGGCCGCCACCTATGCGCGCTGGCTGCACCTGCTGATCGGCACGGTGTTCGTCGCCGTCGTCCTGCTCGTCTACCCGGGCACCGAGTCCGGTCGGCCGCTGCCGGAGGTGGTGGCCGTCAGCGCCGTCCTGGACGCCGCGCTGCTCGGCCTCATCGCGCTGCTGCCGGCCACCCGGCGGGCGGAGGGGGTGCAGGCCCGGCTGCTGCTGGTGCCCGACCGGGAGGAGGCCATCGGCAACGCCCCGTCGGCGGGTTGGGGCGACCGCGGTCGCACGGCGCTGTGGCTGGTCGCCCGGGTCGGGCTGGGCTTCGCGGTCGGCCTCGCGACCGTCCGCGCGTTGGACCTGGGCGCCGACCTGCTGGCCGCCCCGCCGTACGGGCCGCTCCTGGCGCCGGTGGTTGCCTTCGCCCTGCTGTGGCTGGTGGTGCTCGCCGGGCGGCTCCAACTCGCCCTGGCCGTAAGGCTGCTCGGCCCGTCGCTGGCCGACCGCCTGGCCGCCGCCGAACTGCGTGCCGAACGCCTGCTGGAACGCAACCGGCTCGCCCGGGAGCTCCACGACTCGATCGGACACGCCCTCACCGTCACCGTGCTGCAGGCGGGCGCCGCCCGCGAGGTCGCCGATCAGGCCTTCCGGGAGAAGGCGCTGGAGGCGATCGAGACCGCCGGGCGGCGGGCCATGGAGGACCTGGAGCGGATGCTCGTCCTGCTGCGGGAGGCCCCGGACGGGCCGGCCGCCGAGCAGCCCGGCCTCGACCGGGTGCCCGCTCTGTTCGAGGCCGCGCGGGCGGCCGGCAGCCCGGTCGAGGCGTCGATCGACCCGGCGGTGGCCGCCCGGCTGCCCCGGCTGCTCTCCCGCGAGGCCTACCGGATCGTCCAGGAGGGCGTCACCAACGCCCTCAAGCACGCACCCTGCGTGCCGATCCGGGTGCGTGCCGTGATCGACGGCGGCCGGCTCGAACTCCGGTGCGCCACCGCCCTGGTGGCCGGTGCGCCGGCCGCCCGGCCGGCCGGGGGCGGCCGCGGCCTGCGGGGCATCCGCGAACGGGCCGCGCTGCTCGGCGGCGAGGCCGGGGCCGGGCGCGAGGACGGCGACTGGGTGCTGACGGTCCGTCTGCCGCTACGGTTGGGCGAATGATCGACATCCTGCTGGTGGACGACGAGGAACTCGTCCGGACGGGTCTGCGGGCCGTCCTGGAGGTCCAGGACGACCTCCGGGTGGTGGGGGAGGCCGGGGACGGCGCGGCCGCACTCGGCCTGGTCCGCTCGCTGCGCCCCGACGTGGTCCTGATGGACGTGCGGATGCCCGAGGTGGACGGGCTGACCGCGACCCGTGCGATCCTGCGGGACGCGGACCGGCCGCCGCGCATCCTCGTCCTCACCACGTTCGAGAACGACGACTACGTGTACGAGGCGCTGCGGGCCGGCGCCGACGGCTTCCTGCTCAAGCGCTCCCGGCCGGCCGAGATCGTGCACGCCGTCCGGCTGGCCGCCGCCGGGGAGTCCCTGCTCTTCCCGGCGGCCATCCGCCGGCTGGCGGCCGCCCGCGCCGGCCGGCCCGCTGCCGAGGCGGTGGCCCGGGCCCGTCTCACCGAGCGGGAGGCCGAGGTGCTGCGCCTGATGGCCCGCGGGCTGTCGAATGCGGAGATCGCCGCCGACCTGGTGCTCGGCGTCCAGACCGTCAAGACGCACGTGAGCAGTGTCCTGGCCAAGCTCGGTTCCCGTGACCGGACCCAGGCCGTGGTCACCGCCTATGAATCGGGCTTCGTCCGGCCGTCCTGACGGACCGTCGGGGCCGGAGGGCGGTCAGGCCGGGTAGGCGTGGGTCTGGGCGGCCTTGACGGCGGCCCAGACCTCGGCGCCGGGGGCCAGGTCGAGGTCGGCCGCGGCCGTGGGGGTGAGGTCGGCGGCGAGCGGGAGCACGCCGGTGAGGTCGACCCGGATCTGGTCGCCGTGCAGGTCGAGGCCGGCGACGGTGAGCGGCCAGGCGTTGCGGGCGCTGGAGTCGGGCCGGCCGCGGTGCAGGGTGACGGCGGCCGGCGGGAACGCCACGAAGGCCGGGCCGGTCAGGTTCTCGGAGGTGGTGAGGGCGGTGCCGTCCGGCAGGGTGACGGTGTGGCCGTCGGCGGTGCCGCGGTAGAGGTTGAGGCCGACCAGGCGGGCGATGTAGTCGGTGCGCGGATGCCGGGCGATGTCGGAGGGCGCGCCGGACTGCACCTCGCGGCCGTCCTCGATCACCACCAGCCGGTCGGCGAGCACCATGGCGTCCAGCGGGTCGTGCGTGACCAGCACCGCCACCGCCTCGAACTCCGCCAGGTGCCGGCGCAGCTGGGCCCGTACGTCGAGCCGGGTCCGGGCGTCGAGGGCGGCCAACGGCTCGTCGAGCAGCAGCAGTCTGGGCCGGACGGCGAGCGCGCGGGCCAGCGCCACCCGCTGGGCCTGCCCGCCGGAGAGGCTGCGGGGCCGGCTGGCGGCGTGCTCGGCCAGGCCCATCCGCTCCAGCCAGGGCCGGGCGGCCTCCCGGGCGGCGGCCTTGCGCAGGCCCCGGCAGCGCAGCCCGAAGGCGATGTTGTCGAGCGCGCCGAGGTGCGGAAAGAGCAGGTAGTCCTGGAACACCACGCCGACCGGGCGTTCCTCTGCGGGGGTGTGCAGGCCGGCGGCCGGGTCCTCCAGCACGGTGCCGTCGAGGGCGAGCCGGCCGTCGGTGAGCGGCAGCAGCCCGGCCAGGGCGCGCAGCGCGGTGGACTTGCCGGCGCCGTTCGGCCCGAGCAGGGCGAGCACCTCGCCGGGGGCGGCGGTGAGCGTCAGGTCGAGCGAGAACGCGGCGCGCTCGACCCGCAGCCGGGCTTCCAGGGCGGGCGGGGTCATCGGGGGCTCCGGGGGTGGATCACGGGGTCGACATCCAGCGCTCCCGCAGGCCCGCCAGGACGGCGATCGACACCGCGAGCAGCACCAGGCTGAGCGCGATCGCCGCCTCCGGTTCGGACTCCATCGCCAGGTAGACGGCGAGCGGCATGGTCTGGGTACGGCCCGGGAAGTTGCCGGCGAAGGTGATGGTGGCACCGAACTCGCCGAGTGCCCGCGCCCAGGCGAGCACAGCGCCGGCCCCGATGCCGGGGGCGATCAGCGGCAGGGTGACCCGGCGGAAGGCGGTCAGCCGGGAGGCCCCGAGGGTGGCCGCGGCCTCCTCGTAGCGGGGGTCGGCGGCGCGCAGCGCGCCCTCCACGCTGATCACCAGGAAGGGCATGGCGACGAACGCCTCGGCGATGACCACGCCGGGGGTGGTGAAGGGCAGGGTGAGGCCGAAGGCGGAGTCCAGCCAGCGGCCGACGATGCCGTTGCGGCCGAGCACGAGCAGCAGGGCGACGCCGCCGACCACCGGCGGCAGCACCAGCGGCAGCGTGACCAGGGCACGCACCAGCCGCCGGCCCGGCAGCTCGGTTCGGGCGAGCAGCCAGGCCAGCGGTACTCCGAGCACCAGCGACACCCCCGTGGCCGCCGTCGCGCAGATCAGTGAGAGCCTGAGCGCCTGCCAGACCTCGGGGCTGGCGAGCTGCTCGGGCAGCGCGCTCCACGGAGCGCGGACCAGCAGCCCGACCAGCGGCAGGACGAGGAACGCCAGCCCCAGCAGGGCCGGCAGGAGCAGGGCGTACGGCACCTGCCCGCCGCCGCGGCGGGCGCGGCGGCGGGTCTCGGCCGGAACGGGCGTCACGGGGTCTGGAAGCCCGCGGCGGTGAGGGCCCGGGTGGCCTCGGCCGACTGGATGTACGCCACGAACGCGGCGGCGGCCGCGGCGTTGGGGGCCTTGGCGAGCGCGGCGATCGGGTAGTCGTTCACGGCCTTCGCGGCCTCGGGGAACTCCACGCCGTCGATCTTCGCAGCATCGGCCTTCACGTCGGTCGTGTACACGAGCGAGGCGTCGACCTCGCCGAGCTCGACCTTGGTGAGAGCGCCCTTGACGTCCTGCTCCAGGGTGACCGGGGTGACGTTCACCCCGCCCGCCTGAAGGGCCTTCAGGGCGGCGGCGCCGCAGGGCACCTCCTTGGCGCACAGTGCGACCTTGACCCCGGTGAGGTCCTTCAGGCCGGCGATGTGCTTGGGGTTGCCCTTGGGGACGGCGATCTCCAGGGTGTTCTTCACGAACACCTTGGGCTCGCCACCGGCGGCCTTGGCGTCGGTGACGGTCTTCATGGTGGCCGGGCTGGCGGCGGCGAAGACGTCCGCGGGCGCGCCGGAGAGGATGCTCTGGGCGAGCGCCGAGCTGCCGCCGAAGTTGAAGGTGACCTTCACCCCGGGGTTGGCGGCCTCGAACCTCTTGCCCAGGTCGGTGAAGGTCTCCTTCAGCGAGGCGGCGGCGAAGACGGTGAGGTCGCCGGTCACCTTCGCGGCCGAGGACGAGGCCCCGGCCGCGGCGGAGGACGTCGGCGCGGTGTTGCTGCTCGAACCGCCGCTGCTGCCGCAGGCGGTGAGGCCGGCGGCGAGGGCGACCGCGGCGAGGGCGGCGACGGCGGAACGGCGTCTGACGGTGCTCATGGGGGTTCCCCTTCTGCCGCGCCGCAGGGAGGCGCGGAGGTGCGGTAACGACGCGATCATACTGTCGTAGGTGCTGGCCTCACGTCCCCTGTTTCATCGCACAGGCCAGCATGCGGACGCCCAGGGGCTGGCATGTGCGATGCCCCGGGCGGAAAACCCCTGGCTCTGCCGTCGGGCCTCCCGCCAGAGTGGTCCACCTCATCGTCGAACGGGGGAGAGACACCGATGTCCACACTGCGCGTCACCGCGGAACGCCTGACCATCCTGGAGCACCCGAACGCCGACGCCCTGGAACTGGCGCAGGTCGGCCTCTACCGGGCGGTGGTCGCCAAGGGCGCGTACCGCACCGGCGAGAGCGCCGTGTACATCCCCGAGCAGGCCGTGCTGCCCGCCGCGCTGATCGACGAGCTGGGCCTGACCGGCCGCCTCGCCGGCTCCAACGCCGACCGGGTCAAGGCCGTCCGGCTGCGCGGCGAGCTCTCGCAGGGCATCGTCTGCCGCCCGGGCGTGCTGGACGGCGTCGACCTGGCCGCGGCCGCCGACAGCGGCGAGGACTTCGCGGACCTGCTCGGCATCACCAAGTGGCGGCCGCCGATCCCCACCCACATGAACGGCGACGTCGAGCACGCCCCCGACCTGCTGCCCTGGGTGGACATCGAGAACCTCAAGCGGTTCCCGACCGTCTTCGAGCCCGGCGAGCCCGTCGTCGTCACCGAGAAGGTGCACGGCAGCTGCTGCCTGGTCACCTACCACGCCGAGTCCGGCGAGGTGCAGGTCTCCTCCAAGGGCATCGGCGCGCAGGGGCTCGCGCTCAAGGAGGACGGCACCAACCTCTACTGGCGGGCCGTGCGGGCGCACGGCGTCCCCGAGGCGGCCGCGGCCCTCGCCGAGCGGATCGGCGCCAGCCGGGTCGGCGTCTTCGGCGAGGTCTTCGGCGCCGGCGTGCAGGACCTCACCTACGGCGCCTCCGGCCGCACCGAGCTGCCCGGCTACGCCGTCTTCGACGTCTCCGCCGTCGTCGACGGGCAACTGCGCTGGCTGGACGCCGCCGAGGTGCTCGACGGCGAACTGCCCGTGGTGCCCGAGCTGTGGCGCGGCCCGTACGACCAGGCGGTGGTGCTGGAACTCGCCGAGGGCCGGGAGACCGTCTCCGGCCGGGGGCTGCACATCCGCGAGGGCGTCGTCGTCCGGCCGCAGGCCGAGCGGTACAGCCCGGTCACCGGAGGCCGGGCGATCGCCAAGGCGGTCGGCGGCGCCTACCTCACCCGCAAGGGCGGCACCGAGTACGAGTAGCACCCCCGTGGACGGGCGTGTGTGCGGACCGTTCCGGGCGATCCGCACACACGCCCTACTCTCCTGACGGCCACTCAGTCAGTATGTGTACAGGAGAGATTCGCCCAGAGGGGGAGACTGTGCAGGCCACCACCCGGACACCCGGCCCCACCGGTATGCCGCTGATCGGCTCGATGCTCGACCTGACCCGCGACCCGCTGGCCGCCTACCTCGCCGCACACCGCGAGCACGGCGACGTGGTGCGCTTCACCGCCGGTCCGCCCGGCCTGCGCGTCGAGTTCTGGATGGTGTTCTCCCCGGAGGGCGCCCAGCAGGTGCTGGCCACCCGCGCGGCGGACTTCCGCAAGGACAACACCATGTACGAGGAGGTCCGGCTCAGCCTCGGCAACGGCCTGCTCACCGCCCAGGACGCCGACTACCAGCGCCAACGGCGGCTCGTTCAACCCCTGTTCACCAAGCGGAGGGTGGACGGCTACGCCGAGGCGATCGCCCGGGAGTCCGCAGCCCTGACCGAACGCTGGGCCGCCGTCCCGGGCGGGGTGGTCGACGCCGCCGAGGAGATGTCCCGGTTCGCGTTGCGCGCCGTCGCCCGGATCCTCTTCGGTACCGACGTGGAGGAGGCGATCGGCGCCGTCCGCAGCTCCTTCCCGGTGCTCGGCGCGTACGTCCGCGACCGGGGCTTCGCGCCCGTCCGCATCCCCCGGCAGTGGCCAACCCCCGGCAACCGGGAGGCCCGGGCCGCCGAGCGCGAGCTGTACGCCGTCTGCGACGCCATCATCGCCCGGCGCGCCGGACAGCACTCCGACGACCTGCTCGGGCTGCTGGCCGCCGCCCGCGGCGAGGACGGCGAACGACTCGACCCGGCCGAACTCCGCGACCAGGTCCTGATCTTCCTGCTGGCCGGCCACGAGACCACCGCCACGTCCCTGGCCTTCGCCCTGCACCTGCTCGGCAAGCACCCCGCGGAGCAGAAGCGCGCCCGCGAGGAGGCGCTCGCCGTCTTCGGCGACCGCCCGCCGCAGGCCGACGACCTCGCCGCGCTGCCGTACACCACGGCCGTGCTCAAGGAGGCGATGCGGCTCTACCCGGCGGCCGCGGTGATCGGCCGGCGCTCGGTCGCCGACTGCGAGATCGGCGGGGTGCGGATCCCGGCCGGCGCGGACGTGCTCGTCTCCCCGTACGTGACGCACCGTCACCCCGGACATTGGGAGGAGCCGGAGCGCTTCGACCCCGAGCGCTTCACCCCGGAACGGGAGGCCGCCCGGCACCGCTACGCCTGGTTCCCCTTCGGCGGCGGGCCGCGGGCCTGCATAGGCCAGCACTTCTCGATGCTGGAGTCGGTGCTGGCGCTCGCCTCGGTCCTGCGGGAGTTCGAGGTCGAGGCGGTGGACACCGAGGTCCCGCTCGGCCATTCCATCACCCTGGAGGCACGCGGCCCGGTCCGCATCCGCCTCACCCGGCGGTAGGAGGCGATCTGCGCAGGGGCGCGATGGGGTCGTCCCGACGTGGGGGGTGTACCCCAGGTGCCCCACGCGCCCCTGTTCAGCTGGCCCCTACCTGACGGTGCAGGAGGTGCCGTCGAGGGTGAAGGCGGCGGGCTTGGTGTTGCTGCCCCTACCGCCGCCGTCGACCCGGGCGTTGCTCCAGGTGTAGGTGTCGGCGGTGGCCTCGGTCGCGGCCTTGGCGGTGCTGTGCAGGCCGGACAGCCAGGACGCCGCCAGGCCGCAGCTCACCGCCAGCGCCGTGACGACCGCCCGGGGACGGGAGAGGACGGGGGCATGGGGGAACGGACTCCTTCGCCGGCCCGCGAGGGGTGGGGAGAGGGCCACCACGGTCGACGCGGCCATGGGGAGGGATGCCCCCGGGCAGCGGGTGGGGCGCGTCGTGCGGGCCGTCGTGGCGTGACCCCAACCGCGCCCGCGGGCGGGCAGCAGGGAGGCAGACGAGCCTTGTCCACAACGGGACATGACAGGCAGTCAGAGGATCGGACACACGGAGCCTCCCCATTCGAGCACAGGCGCCGGTTCCGGCGGGCAGCTTTTCACATCTTCGGGTGACCAACTGCGGACGCTGGGTAGCGTCCACCGCATCCGAGAAGCCCTTCGCACATGCGAACGGCATATGACCGACTGTCCGGTCACGTCCTTCGGAGGCCCCGTTGGGAACCATGAACCACCTCAGCTTCGGCTGGCTGACCCCGGCCGTGTCCTACCTCATGGCCTGTGTCGGCGCCGCGCTCGGACTGCGGTGCACCCTCCGGGCGCTGTCCGCGAGCGGCCCGGCGCGCCGCAACTGGCTGCTCACCGCCGCCGCCGCGATCGGCTCCGGCATCTGGACCATGCACTTCGTCGCGATGTTCGGCTTCACCGTGGACGGCACCGAACTCCGCTACGACGTCCCGCTGACCGTGCTCAGCCTGCTGGTCGCCGTGGTCGTCGTCGGCATCGGCGTCTTCGCCGTCGGCTACGGCCGGCACCGCGGCCGCAGCCTGCTGCTCGGCGGCCTCACCACCGGCGTCGGCGTCGCGGCCATGCACTACCTCGGCATGGCCGCGCTGCGCCTGCACGGCACGGTCGAGTACACCCCGGCCACCGTCGTGCTCTCCGTCGCCATCGCGGTGGGCGCCGCCACCGCCGCGCTCTGGGCCGCCGTCGCCATCCGTACCCTGGTCGCCGCCGGCGGCGCCGCGCTGATCATGGGCGTCGCGGTCAGCTGCATGCACTACACCGGCATGGCCGCCGTCCACGTCCACCTGGACCCGGCCCGCACCGACCTCGGCGGTGCCACCCCGATGCAGTTCGTCTTCCCGCTGGCGGTCGGCCTCGGCTCCTTCCTCTTCCTCACCTCCGCGTTCGTTGCCCTGTCCCCCACCGCGCAGGAGCGCGCCGCCTACCGCGAGGCCGGCGAGCTCGCCATCGAGGACCTGCACGCGACCGAACTCGACCGCGCGGCCTGACCGATCCTGCCGCCACCGCGCGGCACCTCCGCGACCACGCGGCCCACCCGGCCGAAAGGACCCCGCCCCCATGCGAGTACGCCGCGGCACCCCGCGCAGCGCACCGGCCGCCGGACCGAACCCCGCCGGACGCAGCCCCGGCCGCACCGGCCCCGCCGGCCGGCACCGCGGTGCCCACGCCCGCGAGGAAGCCGACGACCACCCCGAGCACTCCGCACCGGCGGCGCCCTCGGGCGGCCTGCGGCTGCGCCCCCGCACCGTCCGGGCCAGGATCGTCGCCCTGCTGATGGTGCCCGTGGTCTCCGTCCTGGCGCTCTGGTCGTTCGCCACCGTGACCACCGCCCGCTCCGTCTGGGACACCCTGCACCTCAAGGCCGTCGGACGGACCGTGCTCGATCCGGTCGCCGCCACCGTCACCGGCCTGCAGGCCGAACGGACCGCCGCCGGACAGCTGCTGGCCGGCGGCGCACCCGGCCGGGAGACCGCGCTGCGGGAGGCCGCGGCCGCCACCGACCGCGCCGCCGCCCCGCTGCACCTCGCCGACGGCTACAACCGGGCCGACGCCGAGGGGCTCGGCGACGAGACCGCCGGCCGGGTCGACGAACTCACCGCCGCCGTCGCCGCCCTGCCCGCCCTGCGCACCAAGGTGCTCCAGCACCGGGCCGGCTGGCCCGAGACCTACGCCGCCTACACCGCCGCGATCGACCGTGCCCTGGAGGTCACCGGCTCCGTCACCGCCCTGCAGGACCACCGGGTCGCCTCCGACGCCCGGGTGCTCCTCGAGTTCGCCCGCGCCCGCGAACTGCTCGCCCGCGAGGACGCCCTGCTCCGCACCGGCCAGACCGCGGGCCGGCTCGACGAGGCCCAGCACCGCGACTTCGGCGCCGCCGTCTACGCCCGCCGACTCTTCGAGCAGACCGCCTCCCGCGACCTGCGGCCCGCCGACCGCTCCGCCCTGCAGACCGTCACCGGCGGCACCGACTACCGCGAACTCGCCCGCCTGGAGGACGCCGTCCGGGACGCCCCCGACGGCCGGACCGCCGTCCAGGCCGCCCCCGCCGACCACTGGGCCGACCTCGTCGACAGCACCGCCCGCGGCCTCGCCGGCGTCGAACGGGCCGCCGGCAGCGCCGCCGCCGAACGCTCCGACCCGTACGCGCTCGGCCTGTTCACCCCCGCCGGGCTCGCCGTGCTGCTCGGCCTCGCCGCCGTCCTCGCCTCGCTGCTGATCTCGGTGCAGATCGGCCGCGGCCTGGTCACCGAACTCGTCCGGCTGCGCAACTCCGCCCTCGAACTCGCCGGCCGCACCCTGCCCGCCACCATGCGGCGGCTGCGGGCCGGCGAGGAGATCGACATCGCGGCCGAGGCGCCGCTGCTCCCGCACGGCGGCGACGAGATCGGCCAGGTGCACGGCGCCCTCGGCCGGGTGCAACGGGCCGCCGTCACCGCCGCCGTGGAACGCGCCGAGGTGCTCTCCGGCGTCTCCGGCGTCTTCGTCAACCTCGCCCGGCGCAGCCAGGTCCTGGTGCACCGCCAGCTCACCCTGCTGGACGCGATGGAGCGCCGCACCGAGGACCCGGCGGAGCTGGAGGACCTGTTCCGCCTGGACCACCTGACCACCCGGATGCGCCGGCACGCCGAGGGCCTGATCATCCTCTCCGGTGCCGCCCCCGGCCGGGCCTGGCGCAGGCCCGTCCCGCTGATGGACGTGGTGCGGGCCGCCGTCGCCGAGGTCGAGGAGTACGCCCGGGTCGAGGTGCACCGGCTGCCGTACGCGGCGGTCGCCGGACAGGCCGTCGCCGACCTCACCCACCTGGTGGCCGAACTCGTGGAGAACGCCACCGGGTTCTCGCCGCCGCACACCAAGGTGCACATCCGCGGCGAGCAGGTCGGCAACGGCTACGCCGTGGAGATCGAGGACCGCGGCCTCGGCATGGGCGCCGAGGCGCTCGCCGACGCCAACCGCCGGATCGAGGCCTCCGAACAGGTCGACCTCTTCGACAGCGACCGGCTCGGCCTGTTCGTGGTCAGCCGGCTCGCCCGCCGGCGCGGCGTCAAGGTGGCGCTGCGGACCTCCGCGTACGGCGGCACCACGGCCGTGGTCCTGCTGCCGACCGCCCTGCTGGAGGCCGAGGCACCCGCCGAGCCCGCCGCGGACCGGCCGCCCGTCGCCGACCGGTCGCCAGTCGTCGCCGCACCGGCACCCACCGCGGTGTCCGCTCCCCCCACCGAGCCGCAGCAGCCCGCGGCAGCGCCTGCCGTCCGCCCGCTGCCGACCGCGACGCCGTTCGGCGCGTCCGGCCGCGACCCGGGGGTGCTGCGGCCGACCCCGTTCCGGGCCGACGGCGCCCGGCCGTCGCCCGCCGTACCGCCAGCGGCACCCGTACCGGCGCGCCGCCCCTCGCCCGTGCCCGCGGCCATCCCGCGGGCGGCCGCCGTACCCACTGCCCCGGCCGCCGTACCCACTGCCCCGGCCGCGCCGTCCGGCGGCGCCCGGCCCGGCGAGGGCGACGGCGACCTGCCGCGCCGGGTGCGGCAGGCCAGCCTCGTCCCGCAGCTGCGCGAGGCCCCGGCGAGGCCCAAGCCGGCGCCGCGCCCGGTCGACGGGCGGCCCGCCGGGCGGGACCCCGAGGAGGCCCGCGCCGCGATGTCCGCCTTCCAGCGCGGCTGGGCCCGCGGCACCACCGAGCCACCGATCCGACCGAACCCCACCGGAGGAGAGCACCGATGATCGGGACCACGCACCACGCGGGAGAGCTCAACTGGCTGCTCGACGAACTCGTCTCCCGGGTGGCCCAGGTCAGGTTCGCCGTGATGCTCTCCGCGGACGGCCTGGCGATGGGCACCTCCGCGGGGCTCGGCCGGGAGGACGGCGAGCACCTGGCCGCGGTCGCCTCCGGCTTCCACAGCCTGGCCAAGGGCGCGGGCCGGCACTTCGACGCCGGCGAGGTGCGGCAGACCATGGTCGAGCTGCAGCACGGCTTCCTCTTCGTGGCCGCCGCCGGCCAGGGCACCTGCCTGGCGGTGTTCTCCACCGCCGACGCCGACCTCGGCCTGATCGCCTACGAGATGGCCCGCCTGGTCCGCCGGGTCGGCGAGCACCTGTACGCGGCGCCGCGCAGCGCGGTGGGGGGTTGACGACGATGCCGTACCCGCCGCGCCGCTACCTTCCGGGCAGCCCGTTCGGCTTCCCGCCGCCCCCCGAGGCCCCCGTCCAGTGGTTCGACGACGCGGCCGGCCCGATGGTCCGGCCGTACGCGGTGACCAAGGGCCGCACCCGGCCCACCGGGGCGGAGTTCGACCTGATCGCCCTGGTGGTCAGTGACGTGCCCGAGGGCGTGGACCTGCCGGTCGGCCCCGAACAGGCCGTCATCCTCGACCTCTGCCGCGGCAACGCGCTCTCCGTCGCCGAGATCGCCGCCGACGTCGACCTGCCGCTCGGCGTCGTGCGGGTGCTGCTCGGCGACCTGCTGGACGCCGAGTACATCCGGGTCAGCCGGCCCGTCCCGCCCGCCCTGCTCCCCGACGAGCACATCCTCCAAGAGGTCATCAATGGACTCCGCGCTCTCTGACGGCTCCGTGCTCGCCCTGAAGATCCTGGTCGCCGGGGGATTCGGGGTCGGCAAGACGACGCTGGTCGGCTCGGTCAGCGAGATCCGGCCGCTGCGCACCGAGGAGCAGCTGACCGCGGCCGGCAGCGGGGTGGACGACCTCGGCGGGGTGGAGCAGAAGACCACCACCACGGTCGCGATGGACTTCGGCCGGATCACCATCCGGGAGGGCCTGTCGGTCTACCTGTTCGGCACCCCCGGCCAGGACCGGTTCTGGTTCCTCTGGGACGAACTGGCGCAGGGCGCGCTCGGCGCGGTGGTGCTCGCCGACACCCGGCGGCTGACCGACTGCTTCCCCGCGGTCGACTTCTTCGAGCACCGGGGCATCCCGTTCGTGGTCGCGGTGAACCGTTTCGCCGGCACCCGGGACTTCGGCCCGAAAGAAGTGGCCCGCGCGCTCGACCTGGACGACGACACCCCTGTGGTGGCCTGCGACGCCCGGCAGCGGGCGTCCGGCAAGCAGGTGCTGGTGGACCTGGTCGAGCACGCGGGCCGGGTGCACGCCGCCCGGCTGCTCGCCGACACCCGCCGCTGAGCGCGGCGGCGTGCCGGTCCGGGGGCGGCACCGGCGCGGGGCGGGAGGCGGCGCGTCCTCCCACCCCGCGGGTCGGTGCCGTCGGCCGACGGTGCGGAGCCGGCCGACGATCGGGACTCAGCCGACGGTCAGGACGGCCTTGCCGGCCACCCGGCGCTCGCGGACGGCGGCGAGCGCCTCGTTGATCCGCTCCCAGCCCTCGCGGTAGGAGATCTCGACCGAGAGCGCGCCGTCGCCGACCAGCCGGGCCAGCGCGGCGAGGTCCTCGTCCACCGGGGCGCCGGTGACGAACACGAAGTGCCGCAGGGTGGCCTGCTCGTGGCCGCCGAAGAAGCGGAAGAAGGAGACCGGGGTGTCCTCGCCCGAGGAGTTGCCGTAGCTGAACACCGTGCCGCGGGGGCCGACCAGCTCCAGCGCCGCGGTCAGCGAGGCGCCGCCGGCGGCCTCGTACACCACGGCGAACGGGCCCTCGGCGGCGGCCGCGTCGGTGACGACGGTGGTGGCGCCCAGCTCGGTGAGGCCCTTGGCGCGCTCGGCGTTCCGGGCGACCGCCGTCACCTCGGCGCCGGCCGCGGCGGCCAGCTGGACGAGGAGCCGGCCGACGCCGCCCGCCGCGCCGGTGACCAGCACCCGGCGGCCGAGCAGCGTCCCCGACTCGCGGACCAGGCGCAGCGCGGTGAGCGCGGCGACCGGCAGGGTGGCGGCCTCGGCGAAGCCGACGGTGTCCGGCAGCGCGGCGACGAAGCCGGCCGGGACGGCGATCCGCTCGGCCCAGGAGCCGTCGGCGAGCGAGAGCGCCACCACGCGCTGCCCGGCGGTGAAGCCGTTGGCGGTCTCGGCGACCACCCCGGCGACGTCCCAACCGGGGCGCCAGCCCTCGTCGTTGCCGGGCAGGTTGAGGATCTCGCCGCGGTTCACGGAGAACGCCTTGACGTCGATCAGGACGTCTCCGGCGGCGGGGGCGGGGTCGGCGACCTCGCGGAAGGCCACGTCGCCGGTGGCAGGGGTGTTGACGATCGCGCGCATGAGGACTCCCTCGGAACGGGGTTGACGGTGGATCGGCGGTGGGGACGGGCGGGCGGCGCTCAGCCGGCCGCCGGGCCGTCGGTGCTGACCAGGTAGGTGGCGGCCAGGTCCTTGCCGCCGTGGCCCTGCTCGACGGCCCGGGCGAAGCGGGCGGCCACGGCGGCCGCCATGTCGAGCCGCAGCCCGGCGGCCTGCGCCTCGGCGGCGATCAGCCGGGCGTCCTTCGCCGCGGTGGCGAGGCCGAAGGCGGGGGAGAAGTCCCCGGTGGCGACGGCCGCGGCCTTGCCCTGCAGGTAGGGGCTGTCGAGACCGCCGCCGGCGACGGTCTCGGCGAACACGGTGCGGTCCAGGCCGAGGCCCTCGGCCAGGGCGATCGCCTCGGCGGCGCCGGTGGCGGTGGCCAGCACCCAGCTGTTGACGACCAGTTTGAGCCGGGAGGCGGCGGCGCCCGCCGCGTCCCCGGCCAGCCAGACGGTGCGGTCGGCGATCGCCGCGAGGGCGTGGACGCTCGCGGCGCGGGCGCGCTCCGAGCCGGCCGCGAAGACCAGCAGCCGGCCGGCCTCGGCGGGTTGGCGGGTTCCGAGGACGGGCGCGTCCACCAGGTCCAGGCCGTGCGCAGCGGCGAAGGAGGCGAGCGGGGCGAAGGCGGTCGGGCCCACGGTGGAGGTCTGCAGCCAGACCTGGCCGGCGACGAGCCCCTCGGTGGCCGCGCTCATCACCTCCAGTACGGCAG
This sequence comes from Kitasatospora sp. NPDC085879, assembly GCF_040686255.1. Lineage (NCBI taxonomy): Bacteria > Bacillati > Actinomycetota > Actinomycetes > Kitasatosporales > Streptomycetaceae > Kitasatospora > Kitasatospora sp. NPDC085879. The sequence continues at coordinate 303,908 of NZ_JBFBJZ010000001.1, forward strand.
GCCCGTCGGTGAGCATGGTGATCACCACATCGGCGCCGCGCACCGCCCCGGCGGGGTCGGCGGCGACCGCGGCACCCGCGGCGGCCAGCGGTTCCGCGGCGGACCGGGTGCGGTTCCACACCCGGACGTCGAGGCCGGCCCGGCACAGGCTGCGGGCCATGCCGGCCCCCATGATGCCGGTGCCGAGCACGGCGACGGCCGTGCGGTTCACAGCACGCCCTTGGCGGAGTCGCCCTCGTGCAGCTGGTCGAGCACCCGCAGCTCCAGCGGCTCGGCGAGCAGGTCGTCGAGCAGCCCGGCCAGTTCGGTCAGGTGCGGGGTGCCGAGGTGCCGCTCCAGGGCCTCCCGGCCCGGCCAGCGCTCGATGGCGATGAACACGTCGGGGTCGTCCAGGTCCTGGTGCATGGAGTAGTGGATGCTCTCCTCCTCCTCGTGCGTGGGGACGACGACCGCCCGCAGGCGGCGCTCCAGTTCGTCCCGCTTGCCGGGCTTGGCGACGGCCCGACCGACGACGGTCACAGTGCTCACGGTGGTCTCCCGCTTCAGTACGAGCGCGCATGACGATCCGTCATCCGCGATGGCCTCGAAACCGTAGCACCATTCGAAGTCTTATGGGAGTGGAGGATCTCTCTCGCATTCGGCTTGACGATGACTATTCGAGATCTTATGGTCGTGCCGAGTCTTACGGTGGTCGCCCCGCGAGAGGCGGGACCGGCCGGGCGCCGACCCGTGGCAGGCCGCACCGGCACCCGACGCGGCGACATCCGACGCAGTGACATCCAAAGAACTGACAGGGAGAACCCCCGATGCGCTACCGCTACCTGGGCGACACCGGCCTGGCCGTGTCCGAACTCTGCTTCGGCGCCATGACCTTCGGCGGAGGTGCCTCCTTCCTCGGGGCCCCGGACCGCAACTGGTCCGAGTTCGGCACCGTCCAGGACCAGGACGTGCACCGCCTCATGGACGTCGCGCTCGACGCCGGCATCAACTTCTTCGACACCGCGGACGTCTACAAGAACGGCATGGGCGAGGAGTTCTTCGGCCGGACACTCGCCAAGGTCCGCGACCGCGTGGTCATCGGCACCAAGGGCCGCTGGCGGGTGGACGGGGACGGCCCGAACGACTTCGGCTCGACCCGCCACCACCTCAACGCGGCCGTCGACGCGAGCCTGCGGCGGCTGAACACCGACTACATCGACCTCTACCACCTGCACGGCTTCGACCCGCGGACCTCGCTCGACGAGACCCTGCGGGTCCTCGACGACCTGGTCCGCTCCGGCAAGGTCCGCTACATCGGCGTCTCCAACTTCGCCGCGTGGCAGCTGATGAAGGCCCTGTCCGTCTCCGAGCGCCGCAACCTCGCCCGCTTCGTCTGCTACCAGGGCTACTACAACCTGGGTGCCCGCGACCTGGAGTGGGAGGTCATCCCGCTGGCCCACGACCAGAAGGTCGGCATCACCGCGTGGAGCCCGCTGGCCGGCGGCTTCCTCACCGGCAAGTACCGCCGAGGCGAGGGCCGCCCGGCCGGCAGCCGCCTCGCCGAGGCCACCCCGGCCGAGTCCGCGCCGCTCACCGACGAGCAGCAGGCGTACGACATCGTCGACGAGATGGCCCGCATCGCCGAGGCGCGCGGCGCCACCGTCGCCCAGGTCGCCATCAACTGGGTGCTGTCCCGGCCGCAGATCACCTCCGCGGTGATCGGCGCGACCAAGATCCACCAGCTGGAGGACAACCTGAAGGCGATGGAGTGGGAGCTCACCGCCGACGAGGTGGCCGCCCTGGACGAGGTCAGCACCGCCCGCGTCCCGTACCCCTACTGGCACATCGCCACCGTCGGCGCCGACCGCAGGCTGCCCGGCGACGTCTACCCGGCCTGACCCGCACGCCGGTCCGAACCGTCCGCCGCCGCACCCCGTCGCGGCGGCGGCGACCGCGGCGGGGCCCGGCCCCCGTCCGGCCCCGCCGCGCCCCGTCCCCCGAGCCGTCCCCTGAGCCGCACCCCGACCGACCCGCGCCGTGGCCGCGCCCCGCGCGCCGGCCGGGCGCCACCTGCTCCGGCCGCCCGCCTCGGGCGGCCGGCCCACCCTCAGTGAAAGGACGTCCCACCCATGAGACCTGTCAGAGCCCTGCTCCCGGTCGTCCTCGCCGCCGCCCTGCTGGCCGGCACCGCGCCCGGCGCGCTGGCCGCCCGTCCCGGCGCCACCGAGCCCAACCTCGGCGACAGCAGCGTCGCCTACACGGTGATCTCCGCCTACGAGCACATCCCGGCCACCGCCCGCGACACCGTGATCGCCGCCGCGCAGCAGGAGGGCTACGCCTCCCGCCGGCACGAGCCGGGCACCGAGAGCGTCCACGTCGTGCCCGACCCCGAGCACCCGGACCGGATCGTCGTCGCCGAGACCTTCTCCTCCGCGGCCGCCCACCGCGCCCACCGCCGCGGCCCGTACGCCCGGAAGTTCGCCGCCACCCTCGCCCGGTACGGCGTCACCGGCCCGGTCACCACCGTGGCCGACTACTCGCTGGCGACCGACGACGGCACCGGCCGGGTCGCGCCGAGCCGCGGCGACGACGGCCATGTCTTCACCGTGGTCGCCGAGTTCACCAACGTGCAGGCGCAGTACCGGGAGGAGTTCCTCAAGGTCGCCAAGGCCGACGGCTACCTCTCGCTGACCGAGGAGCCCGGCACCATCGGCTTCCACATGGTGCCGGACCCGGCCGACCCCACCCGCTTCGTCTTCCTGGAGACCTTCACCGACGAGGCGGCCTTCACGGCCCACGCCACGGGGGCCGCGGCCAAGGCCTACCTCGACGTGGTCGCGAAGGCGCACATCGTCGGCCCGCACTTCTTCGTGACCCTGGCGACCACCGGGTTCGACAAGCCCGGCGGCTGGTCGGTGCCGAACCGCAAGGCCTGACCGGGGTGGGCACCCCGCCTCGTCCGGGACCGGCTGACTGGGCGTCAGTGACGGTTCGTAGGCTGTGGAGTGCCCTGGGTGCGGCGGCTCGGGTCCCGTGAGGGCGGGACACCGGCCCGCCGCACCCGCCTGCGGGCGAACCGCCCGCACCCCAGTCCGACCACGAGCAACCCGGAGAGAGCCCATGTCCGTCAAGAACGCCCTGCTCAGCGGGAAGGTCGCGCTGATCACCGGCGCCAGCAGCGGAATCGGTGCCGCGGCCGCGCGGGTGTTCGCCGCCGAGGGCGCCGCCGTCGTGCTTGCGGCCCGCCGCGAGCAGCAGCTCGCCGACCTCGTCGACGAGCTCACCGGCAAGGGCTTCGAGGCGGCGTACGCGGTCACCGACGTGACCTCGGACGCCGATGTCGCCCGCGCCGTGGAGACCGCGGTGTCGCGCTACGGCCGGCTGGACGTGGCCTTCAACAACGCGGGCTACGGCGCCGAGCAGACCCCGCTCCACCTGATGGAGCAGGAGGTCTTCGACCGGATCATCGACGTGAACCTGCGCGGCGTCTGGTCCTGCATGCGGCACGAGATACCCGCCATGCTGGCCGCCGGCGGCGGATCGATCGTCAACACCAGCAGCGTCGCAGGGCTGGTGGCGACCCCGGTGGCCGCGCCGTACGTGGTGTCCAAGCACGCGGTGGTCGGCCTGACGAAGGCCGCGGCCAACGAGTACGGCGCACAGGGGATCCGGGTCAACGCGGTCGCCCCCGGCACCACCAGGTCGGAGATGATCGAGGCGTGGCTGGCGATCCGGCCCGACATCGAGGCCCGGCTGCACGAGGCCACCCCGCAGCCGCGGACGGCGGCGCCGGAGGAGATCGCGGAGGCCGCCGCCTGGCTGTGCAGCGACCGGTCCTCCTTCGTCACCGGCGCCGTCCTGCCGGTGGACGGCGGCTACACCGTGCGCTGACCCGCACCGCCGCGTGCGCGACCCGCACCGCCGCCGAACGGCCTGCCCGGAGCTCCGGGCGGGCCGTTTTGACATACCGACCGGTCTGTACTGATGGCAGGGCATCAGGCGTCACCGGCCAGATCCCGCCTGAGCGCCGCCGTTCGATCACCGGAACAAACCTACGGGATCGACTGTTTTACCGTCGGTTGCACCGGGCGGTGCACTACGATGCGCTGCGAACTGCTGCGAGGTCGGGAGGATGGCCATGGTGAGACAGGAGAGGGCGGAGCGGACGCGCCAGCGGATCGTCGAGGCCGCGGCCGAGGTGTTCGACCAGAGCGGCTTCGCCGGGGCCAGCGTGTCGGAGATCCTGGCCCGTGCCGGCGTCACCAAGGGTGCGCTGTACTTCCACTTCCCGTCCAAGGAGGCCATCGCGGAGGAGATCCAGGGCGCCGAGGTCGGCACCCTGGAGAGCGCGGCCACCGCCTCCGGTCCCTTCCTGCAGGCCATCATCGACGTGTCGTACGCGATGGCCTCGGCGCTTCGGGAGAGCCCGACCGTGCGGGCCAGCATCCGGCTCGCCATCGAGAGCTCCTTCTCCGAGCCCTCGCCGGGCCCCTACCTCGCCTCGATCGACCTGGTGCGCACCCTGCTGCTGCGGGCCCAGGGTGAGGGGTCCGTCCGGATGGACCTGGACGTCGACGCCGCCGCCCGATTCGTCATCAGCTCCTTCACCGGTACCCAGATCGTGTCCCAGGTCTTCACCCGCCGCGAGGACCTCGAGGAGCGGCTCGCCGAGCTCTGGGCCTTCATCCTGCCGGGCCTGGCCGCGCCGGAGTGGGTCGGCCGCCTCCGGCTGACCGCCCCCGAGCGGGTCCCGGCCGGCTGACGCCCCCGCGCCGCACCGACCCCCCGCGGACCCCGCGGCGCCCCTTCCCTTCGCGTTTCGCCTGCGCTTCCCCGCGCTTCTCCGTGCTTTCCCCTGCTTTCCGGGCCCATCCGTCGCGTCTCGATGCGGCGGGTCTGTGCTGTCTTGGTGATTTCCCGAATGGGTCGGGCGCAGGGGGAAATACTTGTCGTGATCTGGTCATTTGATACTTATATAACAGCGACTTCGGTCTGTTTCACTCTGTACCGGGAGCCGTCCCGGGGGCGCCTGCGGCCCCGGGCGGGCCGGTCGGGCGGACGCCGGGTCGCCGTTCGACGGACGCAGAGGAGAGGTGGGGTGCCGTGGCCAGTCAGGAGCGCGCCGAACGGACCAGGCGGAGCTTGATCGTCGCCGCTGCGAAGGCGCTGGACGAGTCGGCCGTGGAAGTGCTGGGCGGGGACTCGTTGCCCGGCCTGGATGCGATCAGCCGGGCCGCCGGGGTGTCCAAGGGGGCGCTGTACTACCACTTCCGGTCCAAGGGTGAGCTGGTCGAGGCCGTCCGTGAGGAGGCCCGCCGCGAGCTGCGCCGGCTGACCGCGGAGTGCGTGGCGATGCACGGCCCGGAGGCGGGCCTGGACGCCGTGGTGGACGTCGCGGTGGCGGTGGCCCGCCTGCTGGACCGCGACCCGGTCTGTCGGGCCGGCGTCCGGCTCGACTGCGCCGAGGGCTTCGCGCTGGCCGCCGGTGGCGGCGCCCCCGAGTGGATGGCGCCGATCGGCGCGCTGCTGCTCGCCGCGGCGGAGCGTGGCGAGCTCCGCGAGGGCGTGGTGCCGGGCGAGGCCCTGTTGGCGCTGACCGCCACGGCCGCGGGCGTCCTGCTGCTCTGCGAGCGCAACCCCGCGGTGAGCCGCGCCGAGATGGTGGCCCGGCTGTGGGGTGCGGTGCTGCCCGGGCTGGCCGCGCCCGCCGCGGCGGACTGTCCGTTCCTGGCTGCGGACTGCGGGGTGGTGGGAACGCACAGTCGCTGACCGTCGCTGACCTCGGCAATTGACAAACCGGTCGGTCGGTTCTTGAATCATTCATGCGGGGACGCGGAACGTGCGAATGCGACCCCGGAAACCGTTGATTCGTGAAAGGACGCGGCGCATGTCACTGCAGACGGGGGGATCCGCGGCAGCGGCGGCCGAGCCGACCGCACCGCAGGTCCGGGCGCTCCTGGACCGGGCCGTCGGCTTTCCCGGCCTCGCGGAGAAGTACCGGGGCGCGGCCGCCGGCCGCGCCGCCGACCTCCGCGTCCTCGACCCGCTCTCCGCCGACGAACTCCGCGAGGCCGTCTGGTCCGGCGTCCGCGGCGGACTCGCCAAGGACCGCGGCGCCGTGCTCTACCTGGGCGGCGGGACCACCGCCAAGCCCTCCGCCACCCTCGTGCCGAGCTGCCTGTTCGCCGGGGACATCCTCCGGTCCTGGGCCCCGCTCGGCCCCGGCGACGTCCTGCTCAACCTCTCCCGCGGCACCCGGCTCTGGCCGGTGCACGACCTCTGCAACGCCCTCGCCGCACTCTCCGGCTGCTCCGCCATCCCCTACGGCACCCCGGACGGCGACGACCTCGCCCGGCTCCTCGACTTCGCCACCGAGTGCGGCGCCACCGCCCTCGCCGCGGACACCCCCACCCTGCGCGCCCTGCTCGAACACTGCCGGCACACCGGCCGCCGCCTGGACTGGCTGCGCAGCCTGCTCTGGGTCGGCGTCGGACTCGACGGCGCCACCGCCCGACTGCTCGCCGAGGTCCTCCCGCACACCGCGGTCTGGGGCCTGTACGGCTCGGTCGAGACCTGGGCGGTCGCCTGCAACGGGCCGCGCTGCGCCCGCGACGTCTTCCACCCGCTGCCGCACCAGTACGTGGAGCTGGTGGACGGCGAGATCCTGGTCAGCACCCTGCACGAGCTCGCCGTGACCCCGCTGCTCCGCTACCGCACCGGCGACACCGGCGAGTTCGCGGACTGCCCGTGCGGCGCTCCGGAGCCCGGACTGCGCGTCCTCGGCCGCTCGGCGGACGTGCTGGGCTTCCGCGGCGCCCGCTTCGGCCGCGCCGAACTCGTCGCGCTGGCCGCCTCGGTGGAGGAGGTCGCGGAGGCCGGGGCCGAGGTGCTCGACGCCGGGCTGCCCACCGAGCGGCTGCGGCTCTCCGTCCGGACCGTCCCGGGCGCGCCGGCCGACCGGTACCTGTGCGACTGGGTCCGCGAGTGCGTCCTCGCCCGGCACCTGACCCTCCGCCAGGCCGTCGCCGGGGCGCCGGACGCGCTGGAGGTGGTGGCACTGCCGACCGCCGCCTGAGGCGGGCCCGCGGGGGACCGGATCACCAGTAGAGGATCCACTCGCCCCCGCACCGGATCGCGTGGCCCTGCAGGGTGATCCGCTCGTCCCCCGCAACGATCGGACCGGGGGACGACAGCTGGTGCATCAGCAGCCCGCGGTGCAGGACCATGCTTCCCAGGGTGTAGGGGTGGTAGGCCCGGGTGCGTCGCCTCGCGTAGGACTCCAGGCTGGTCGCCGCGCCACGGGCGACGGCGGCCCGGTACCGGTCGGGCTCGACGTCGTACACGATGAGCCCGGTTCCGTTGGACGGCATCCGCAGGGGGACGGTCACCGTCAGCGGCGGTACCCCGGGGTCGCGCGGTGCGGGCAGTCGGAGACTGCCGTACTGCTGGTCGAAGTGGGCCGAGGCGTGGTCGGCGAGCGCGATGGCCGAGCCCCGGAAGACGTGCAGGCCGGGTAGCGCGAGATCGTCGGGCCGGTAGCCGACCGGTTCCCCGAGCTCGTCCGCGAGCGTCTGCCGGAGGCGGTGGTAGAGGCCCTCGAACGCCTTCCACAGGCCGGCGTTGGTGTCGGCGAGCAGCCGGTAGTAGTTCTGCTCCGGGGCGGCATCCCCGGGGCAGACGTCCAGGTACGCGGAGCGGCCGTACGTCACGAACTCGCCGGGCCTGTCGGGCCGGCGGTCGACGGTGAGATCCGGGTTCCGCTCGGCGGTGCGGACGACGTCCGCGCAGGCGTCCGCGTCCAGGAACGGGAACTGCTCGAGCCGTCCGGCGCTCATCGGTTGTCTCCCTCGGTCAGGAATGCGACGAGGGCCCGGGTGATCTCGCCGTCCACCCGGACGTCGTAGTGGCTGTACCCGGGCATCGGATTCACCTCGAAGACCCATGTCGTGTCGTCGCCCAGGCGTAGGTCCCAGCCCGCGAAGGCGAGACCGGCGGCGGCGGTCCCCGCGACGAGGGCGCGCTCGAGTTCCGTGTTGAGGTCGATCCGCCGGTAGGTCGCCCGCCGGTCGGTGCGGTAGTCCACGCTCTCCGAGCTCACGGCCTGGGCGATGGCGCGGTCGCCGACCACGTGCACCCGCACGTCCGTGCCGGCGACCCAGCGCTGCAGATGGACGGGGCCACTGCGCTCGTCGTACCGGTCGAGATCCGCCGGGCCGATCACCCGGCAGTCCGCCCGCTGACCGCTCAGCGGCTTGGCGACACAGGGGCCTTGCTCGGCGAAGTCCCGCAGCAGCCGCGCCGACGACGTGGTCAGGCTCGGCGGTACGGCGAAGCCCTCCCGGGCGAGCAGTTCCTCGTGCAGCGGCTTGCACGAGTTGTCGCCCGGATGGCCGGGACGGTTCACGACCCGTCCGGGAGCGAGTTCGAGCCAGGCGCTCCAGGCCTCGGTGACGGTGTGCCACTCCACGGCCCGGCCCGGCAGCTGCGCGCCGAGGTCGATCAGCCGGCAGTAGACGGAGGCGTCGGGGTCGAGGGCGAACTCGACGCCCTGGGCCGGCACCCAGGACGAGCGGTCCGGTGGCAGGCCGAGCCGCCACCGCCCTTCCGCCTGGTCGCCGAGGTCGACGAGGGTCACCCGGGCACCGAGCCCGCCCGCGGTCTCCGCGAAGTGGCTCAGCGTGGGATCGGCACCGAGGCCGACGGCGGTGATCACGGGCAGAGCTCCCCGATCAGGGCTTCGCGGACAGCCGCCCAGAGGTGTCCGAGTTCGGCGAGTGAGGGGCAGGGATTGACGCGTCCGAGCTCAAGGTCCGCTGCGTCGCCGCGCCGCCAGGCGAGGGTGCCGAAGGTCAGTCCGAGCGCCCCGGCGACCTGGGCCGACAGCTCCCGGGCGCGGTCGTCGGCCGCGAGATCCGCCACGGTGAGGTCTCCGCCCGCATCGCCCGTCCGGGCGAGGACGAACACGCGCGCGCCGACCACGCAGGTGATGACCGCCGTGCTGCCGGCCGGGATCCGCCCGACCCGGTACGGGCCCCGGTCCGACACCACCCCGGAGGCCGGCACGGTCGCCCAGCTCCGCCGGTGCTGGAACCACCAGTCCCCGTCGCTCCGCGGCACGGCGGCGGACGAGGCATGGCCGGCGAACACCTCCGGTTCCTGCCCCGGCAGGCCGGCGCGGTGACGCAGGACGGCGGTCGAGCCCGAGATCCGCCCGCCGAGGCCGTACCGGCCGGGCCGGTTGACCACGTGTGCGGTGGTCAGTGCGGCGGCCGCCCAGACCAGCCCGCGGATCTCCGCGTGGTGGAAGAGACGCTGGTCGCCCGTCCCCGGCGGCGGTGCGGCCGGTGGCCGGAGGAACAGCGGGCAGGACGGCGTGACCGTGGTCCGCCCACCCAGGCGTTGAATCGTCATCCGCCCGGCGGCCGCTCGGTGATCCAGCCGCTCGACGGTCAGGGCGCGGCCGCGGGCGTAGTCCGCGAGGCCGTCCGCGAGCGTGTCGGTGGGCTCCGCCACGATGAGCAGGGCGGGGTCGGTGGGGGCCATTGCGGGCGCCCTCAGAACAGCGAGCCGCGGGTGACCGCGAGCCGGACGCGGTCCGGATGTGCCCGTGCGATGGCGTCGAAGGAGGTGACGGGCAGCTCTGCCGGCTCGCCGAAGCGGATGAACGGGCCGTCGAAGTCGACTCCGCCGACCTTGTCGGCCTCGACGCCGGACTCGATCACGAGTTCCTTCTCCTCCTTCACCTCCTTGGTCTCCTTGCCCTCCTTCTGCTCCTTCTCCTCCTTTTCCTCCTTCGCTTCCTTGCTTTCCTTGTCCTCTTTGTCCTCCTTGTCCTTGCTCTCCTTTCCCTCCTTCTCCTCCTTCAGGTCCTTGCTCTCCTTGCCTTCCTTCTCTTCCTTCTCCTCCTTGGCGTCCTTGGTCTCCTTGCCGTCCTTCTCCTCCTTGTCGTCCTTATCGTCCTTCTCGAAGGGCTTGAGGATGTGCGGCTGGTGGCTGCCGGGCAGCGCGGCAGGGACGCCGTCCAGAGCGCCCCCCTTGCCGTCGACCTTGACCTGTTCGGGGTCGAGACCGGCGCCGATCCTCGCGAACACCGCCGAGTTCACCCCGCGCGCGTAGGCGGCGGCGAGCCCGCCGAGCACATTGCGGCGCTGCCCCGAGAGGAAGGGCCTGACGTCGTCATCCGCCGACATGAACGGCCCCTTCCGGAGCGAGGAAGGCGCGGAGCAGCGCCCCGACCCGGACGCCGTTGACGATCAGGCCGTCGATGTCGCAGTTGCGGAGCTCGACTCCCCGGAAGGAGCAGCCTTCGAACAGCGAGCCGTCGAGCTCGGAGGACTCGAAGGTGATCCCCTGCAGGTTGCAGCTGTGGAACAGCGAGTTGAAGAAGTTGGACTCGCTGACGAGCGAGTGGGCGGCTTCGGCCCCCGCCAACGTCGAACTGGTGAGATCGGGCCGAAGTGCGAGCAGGTTGGGCCGGAGTGCAGGCGGATCGTTCTCCGTCATCCCGCCACCTCCTATCCGGTCGGCGAAGCTGGGTCGGCCCCGATGGTGTCGCATCCGAACTATCGAGGCGCGGGTCGGCGCGGCCGGAGTCCCGACTTCACCTGATGGAATGAACGACGGTCGTCCACCGGTGCGGTCACGGTGGATCGGTCGTCCGGCATGGAACTCTCACGGCAAAGCCTTCTCGCCGCGGAGGTCGGAGTGGGATACGTGGTGGCGACAAGTCCGCGGAGCGGCAGTTGGCTGCTCTGCGAACTGCTCGGGAGCACCGGAATCGCGGGCCGCCCCGGCGAGTACGGCGCGCGGGAGGATGCGGCGACCTGGCGCGGCCATTACGGGTACTCGAGCCACGCCGAGTACTTCTTCCGGTTTGCGGCTCTCATGACGACGGCCAACGGTGTGTTCGGGGCGAAGCTGATGTGGCCCCAGTGGTCGTCCCTCGGCAGAGACGCCCGGCGCTACCTCGGCCGCGAACCGGAGGCGTTCACGCTGCTCGATTCGCTGGCCGGGCCGCTGCGGATGCTGCGTCTGCGCCGGCTGGACACGGTACGGCAGGCCGTGTCGCTGGCCCGCGCCCAGCAGACCGGCCAGTGGTCGCTGCGGCACGGGGAGATCCCTCGCGGCGAGGCCGGCACCTACGACGCCGAGGCCGTGCGAGCGGCGCATGCCGCCCTCCGGTGGCAGAACGCCGAGTGGGACCGCGAGCTGCGCAGGCTGGCCGTACCGGTGCTGGACCTGGAGTACGAGGCTCTGGCCGTCGATCCCGAAGGCACGCTCCGCGCCGTACTGGAGTTCCTCGAGCTGCCGTACCGCGGGCGATTCCGGCCGCCGACGCTGCGGCGCCAGGCCGACGCCCGGACGGAGGACTGGGTCAGCCGGGCGCGGGCCGATCTGGCGCGAGCGGCCGACGGAAGCAGGATGACCGAAGTCGATTCCTGAACCGCCACGTCGCTCGCGTTCCTGGCGGGCGGTCAGCCGGCGCGGCCGGGTCCGCCGAGGGGCGGGCCCGGCCCCGTACCGTGGCCGTGTCAGCGGCGGGCCACGCCGGCCGCCCGGGCCTCGGCCGCCACCGCGGCGGCCACCGCGGGTGCCACCCGCGGGTCGAACGGGCTCGGCACGATCCGCTCGGCCGACAGCTCGCCCGCGACCACCTCCGCGATGGCGGCGGCCGCCGCCAGCTTCATGCCCTCGGTGACCGTCCGGGCCCGGACGTCCAGCGCGCCGCGGAAGATCCCGGGGAAGGCCAGCACGTTGTTGATCTGGTTGGGGTGGTCGCTGCGGCCGGTCGCCACCACCGCGGCGTACCGCCGGGCCGCCGCGGGCTCGATCTCCGGCGTCGGGTTGGAGAGCGCGAAGACGATCGCGCCCGGGGCCATCGACGCCACCGCCGACTCCGCGACCGTCGCCCCGGACAGCCCGATGAACACGTCCGCGCCGCGCAGCGCCCCCTCGATCGAACCGCGGTGGCCGGCCCGGTTGGTGTCGGCCGCCAGGGCCGCCTTCACCGGGTTGAGGTCCGTCCGCCCCGGGTGCAGCATGCCCTTGCTGTCGCCCACCGCGATGTCCCCGATCCCCGCGGCCAGCAGGATCCGGGTGACCGCCACGCCCGAGGCGCCGGCCCCCGCCACCACGGCCCGCAGCGCGGAGAGCGGACGCCCGGTGACCTCGGCCGCGTTGCGCAGTGCGGCCAGGGTGACCACGGCGGTGCCGTGCTGGTCGTCGTGGAAGACCGGGATGTCCAGCTCGGCGCGGAGCCGCGCCTCGATCTCGAAGCAGCGCGGCGCGGAGATGTCCTCCAGGTTGATGCCGCCGAAGCTCGGCGCGAGGTGCCGCACGGTGGCGATCAGCGCCTCGGTGTCGGTGGTGTCCAGGCAGATCGGCACCGCGTCGACCCCGGCGAACTCCTTGAAGAGCAGCGCCTTGCCCTCCATCACCGGCAGCGCCGCGGCCGGTCCGATGTCGCCCAGGCCCAGCACGGCGGTGCCGTCGCTGACCACCGCGACGGTGTTCGCCGCCCAGGTGAACTCGTGGGCCAGTTCCGGGCGTTCGGCGATCGCGGTGCAGACCCGGGCGACCCCGGGGGTGTAGGCGAGCGACAGGTCGTCGGCGTCGCGCAGCGGCACGGTCGAGCGGGTCTCCAGCTTGCCGCCGCGGTGCAGGTCGAAGACCGGCTCCAGGAACGGCACGATCGGGTCGACGGGCGTGGCGGGGTCGGTCATCACGGTCCTCCGGGAGAGTACGGACGGGGCGGTTCCCCGTCACGGGTGCGGAGCTGACTGGTGGGGCAGGGGAGTTCGGGGTGTGCGGGGCGGGTGCCGTGGGCTCCCGGTGGCTCAGCGGTGGTCGACCGGGCCGAGGTGGGCGGTGAGTTCGGCGGCGAGGCGGTCGAGGTCGCGGGTGTGGCCGTGGGCGGCGATGTGCCCGTCGGGGCGGACGAGGTAGTAGCCGGGCCGGCGGCAGCCGGTGTGCCGGGAGGCGGCCGCGGCGGGGATGCGGAGGGTGCGCAGCCCGCGGCATCCGGTGGTGAGCCGGTCCACCGCGGCCGCCCAGCCGGCCGGGCCGTCGACGGTGGCGAGCGCCCAGCCGGCCGGCTCCGCACCGGGCCCGGCGAGGCCGGCCGCGACGGCCAGCGGGCGGGGCAGGACGGCGCCGGGCCGCAGTCCGCCGGGCAGCCGCCCGCGGACCAGGCAGCCGGTGAGCCCGGACGGTTCCTGGGTCCCGCGCACCGGTGGGTAGGCGAGCCGGCGGCCCGCCATCACCGGGCCGTACAGGCGCGACAGCAGGCCGGTGCGGTCGCCGAGCCGGAACGCGGCGTCCCGGAGCAGGACTTCGGCCGGGCCGTCGACCAGCCAGGCGCGGGTCTGGAGGTCGGTGTCCCGGACGACCCGGCGGGCGACCGCCGAGCGCTCCGGGCCGTAGCTGTCGAGCAGCGTGGCGGGCGCCTCGCCGTGGATCACCGCGGCGAGCTTCCAGGCGAGGTTGTGGGCGTCCTGCAGGCCGGTGTTGAGGCCCTGGCCGCCGGCCGGGCTGTGCACGTGGGCGGCGTCGCCGGCGAGGAAGACCCGGCCGAGCCGGAAGTCGCCGGCGTGCCGGGCGTGCACCCGGAAGACGCTCTGCCAGACCGGTTCGCCGATCCGGACGCCCTGCGGGCCTCGCTCGTTGACGATCTCCTGCATCATCGCCACCCCGACCTCCCGGCCCGGCGGCAGGCTGGAGAAGAAGCGCCAGATGCCGTCGGGCAGTGCGACGACCACCAGGGCGCCCTTCGGGGACTGGTAGTAGAGCGCCTGGTCGGTCGGGAGTTCGCCCTCGATCGGGGCGTCCACCAGGGCGAAGGCCGTCTCGTAGGTGCTGCCGAGGAAGCCGGTGCCGATCTGGCCGCGGACCGCGCTGCCCGCGCCGTCGACGCCGATCACGAACGGCACCCGGGTGCGCTCGATCCGGCCGTCGGCGTGCTCCAGGACGGCGGTGACGCCGTCGGTGGCCTCGATCCGGCCGGAGAAGTCGAGGTTGTCGAAGCAGAGCAGGCGGACGCCGCGCTCGACCTTGCCGCCCAGGTCGTGCAGCCGGTCCTCGATGACGCGCTCGGTCGCGCTCTGCGGCAGGCAGACCGGGGCGAGGTCGTCGGTGAAGGCGAAGGTACCGAGCGGCTGCCGGTCGGAGAAGTAGCGGAAGGCGCTGATCCGGACGGAGGCCGCGCGCACGGCGTCCAGCACGCCGAGGTCGTCCAGCACGTCCAGGGTGCGCGGCCAGAGCAGCAGCGCCTTGGGCAGTCGGGCGGCGGTGGGGGCCCGGTCGACGATCCGTACGCGGACGCCGCGGCGCAGCAGTTCGCACGCGGCGAGCATGCCGGTCGGGCCCCCCCCGACCACGAGGACGTCGACGTCTGATGCGGTGATCCCTGTCTCTGGCACTGAACTGACTCCTCGTCGGCTCGGACGCTGGGTAGCGGATTGACGCTGCCCATAAGATATCTTATGGTCATCTCGGTTTGTGAAGTACGTAGATGACTGATGGATAGGGGGAAGCGATGAGCGTCCTGGCGGAGCAGGGCCTGGCCGCACCGCGCGAGAACCGCGCGCCCGGCGGGCTGCCGATCCTGCTGGCGGTCGCGCTGGCCAGCGTGATGCTGCCGCTCACCGTCACCGGCCCGGCCGTGGCGCTGCCGGCGCTGGCGACCGATCTGGGGGCCGGGGTCGGCGCCGCGCAGTGGGTGCAGAACGCGTACGGCGTCACCTTCGCGGCCTGCCTGCTGGCGGCCGGCGGGCTCGCCGACCGGTTCGGCCGCCGGCGGGTCCTGCTGGTCGGCGTCCAGGTGTTCGTGGCGATGTCACTGGTCTGCGCCCTGGTGCCGAACATCGTGCTGGTCGACGTCGCCCGGGCACTGCAGGGCGTCGGCGCGGCCGGCGTGCTGACCAGCGGCGCGGCGATCCTCGCCGCCACCTTCGACGGGCCCGCGCGGGCCAGGGCCTTCGGCGTGCTCGGCGCCTCCTTCGGCTTCGGGCTGGCGCTCGGCCCGCTGGTCGCCGGCGCGCTGGTCGCCTCGGTCGGCTGGCGGGCGGTGTTCCTGCTGAACGTGGTGCTCGGCCTGGTCGTGCTGACCCTGGTGCCGAGGCTGCCCGAGTCCCGCGACCCGGCCGCCCGGCGGGTCGACTGGGGCGGCCTGGTGACCTTCAGCGGCGGCCTGGCCCTGCTGGCGCTGTACTTCGTCGAAGGGCCGGAGCAGGGCTGGACGGGCGCCGCGGCGATCGGCTCGCTGATCGGCTCGGCACTCTGCATGCTGCTCTTCGTGCTGGTCGAACTCCGGGTCGAGCGACCGATGTTCGATCTGTCGCTGTTCCGCCGGCCGACCTTCGTGGTGGTGGTCTGCCAGCCGTTCACCATCACCTTCGGCTTCGTGGTGCTGCTGGTCTACCTGCCGCAGTACCTGCAGGGCGCCGGCGGCCGCAGCGCCACCGAGGCGGGCGCGCTGCTGCTGCCGCTCACCCTGCCGGTGCTGGCACTGCCGCTGATCGCCGGCCGGATCGCCGCCCGGCTGCCGCTGCGGGTGATGCTCGCCGCCAGCTCCGCACTGATCGCCGCCGGGTCGCTCTGGCTCGTGGTGCTCCGCCCGGACGCCGGATGGGCCCAACTGGCCGCGCCGCTCGCGGTGTTCGGCATCGGCGTGGGCAGCGCCTTCGGCGTGATGGACAACGCCGCGGTCAGCGTCGTGCCGGTCGAGCGCTCCGGCATGGCCTCCGGCATCTTCAACACCATGCGCATCACCGGCGAGTCGGTCGCCATCGCCGGCGCCGGCGCCCTGCTCGCGGGCCTCTCCGCCGCCGGACTGCACGGGCGGGTGCCCGGGCTGGACGCGGCGGGCGAGCGCGCCCTGGCCGGCGGAGCCGTCCAGGGCCGGCTGGACGAACAGCTCGGCGCCCTGCCGTCCGGGGCCCGCGGCGCCGCCGCCGACGCGCTCACCTCGGCGATGCACACCGGCTTCGTCGTCCTCGCCGTGCTGGCGCTGATCGGCGCGGTCACCACCTACGCGGTGGTCCGCGACCGGGAGCTGGCCGGCCCCTCCTGACCGCGCCCGGCGCGGGCCGTCCCCGGGTCCGCGCCGGACGCACCCTCACCGCACCGCCTTCGACAGAGGAGAACACCGCACCATGCGCACACGACAGTTGGGCAGCACCGGATTCACCGTCGGCGCGATCGGCCTCGGCTGCATGGGCATGAGCTTCGCGTACAGCCCGACCCGCCGCGACGACGCCGAGTCGATCCGGGTGATCCACCGGGCGATCGACCTCGGCGTCACCCTGATCGACACCGCGGACGTCTACGGCCCGCACACCAACGAGGAGTTGGTCGGCCGGGCACTGCGCGACCGGCGCGACGAGGTCGTGCTGGCCAGCAAGGCCGGCCTCGTCGTCCGGGACGGCGAGATCCTCCCCGACGGCCGCCCCGAGCACCTGCGCGCCGCCGCCGAGGGCTCGCTGCGCCGGCTCGGCGTCGACCGGATCGACCTCTACCAACTGCACCGGGTCGACCCGGCCGTCCCGGTCGAGGAGTCCTGGGGCGTGCTCGCCGAGCTCGTCCGGGAGGGCAAGGTCGGTGCGATCGGCCTCTCCGAGGCGACCGTCGGGCAGCTCGACGCCGCGCACGCGATCCACCCGGTGGCCACCGTGCAGAGCGAGCTCTCGCTGTGGAGCCAGGACCAGCTCGACGAGGTGGTGCCCTGGGCGGCCCGCCACGGCGCCGGCTTCATCGCCTACTCGCCGCTCGGCCGGGCCTTCCTGACCGGCGCCATCACCTCGGCCGCCCAGCTGGAGGGCGACGACTGGCGGCAGGGCAACCCGCGCTTCCAGCCGGACGCCGTCGACGCCAACCAGAAGCTCGCCGAGGGCGTGGCCGAGGTCGCCGCCCGCCACGGCGCCACGCCCTCCCAGGTCGCCCTGGCCTGGGTGCTGGCGCAGGGCGAGCACGTGGTGCCGATCCCCGGTACCAAGCGGCTCGCCTACCTGGAGGAGAACGCCCGCGGCGGCGACCTCGGGCTCACCGCCGAGGACCTCGCGGAGCTGACCCGGCTCGGCGCCACCGCCGTCGGCACCCGGTACTGACGGACACCCGGCCGGTGCCCGGTCCCGACCGGGCGCCACCGCCGCCGGGCCCGGCCGGCGGCGCCCGTCCCGCTCCACCCCGGTCGTCAGCACCACCCGACCGCAGAAGCACACCGCGGCGCCCCGCCGCCCCGTGTCGCGGCCGCCCCCGCAGGGCGGCGGCCGCGGCACCGGTGCCAGGTCGACCCCTGGACCGCAACCGAGGAGCAACGAGGAGGAACCCCGTATGACCACCGCACCGCTCGCCCCCGTGGAGACCACCAGGCACCCGGCCGAGGCCGTCCCGCTCTCGTACGCCACGACCCTGGACCGCGGGCTGGTCCACCGGGACGCCGTCAGCGAGGTGTTCGTCACCGACCTGCGCGGCGAGGAGGACGGCCACTACAGCGCGGCGGCGCAGCTGCCCCGCTCGCACGCCTACTACGGCGACCACCTGCTCCGCCCGGGCACCCACGACCCGGTGCTGCTGCTGGAGGCGGCCCGGCAGGCCACCCTGGCGGGGGCGCACATGTTCCACGGCGTCCCGGCCGACCACAAGTTCATCCTGACCTTCCTGCGGATCCACCTGATCCGGCCGCAGCTGCTGACCATCGGCGACAGCCCGCTCGACCTGGTGCTCAAGGTGACGGTCACGGACTGCCGGACCCGCGAGGGCCGGGTGACCGGGCTCGACCACCGCGTCGACCTCACCGTGGACGGCACCGTGATCGGCTGGGCCGGGGTCGGCCTGCGCTTCCGCGACCCGGCCGGCTACCGGGAGATGCGCCTGCGCAACCGCGACGGCGCCGAGCTGCCCAGCACCGCGATGCTGCCGCCGCAGACCGGCGGCGCCGGCGAGCCGGCCGTCCCGGCCGCGCCGCACCTGGTCGGCCGGGCCGACCCGCGCAACGTGGTGCTGCTCGACCCGGTGCTCGCCGACGGCGCCGCCACCGCCGTGCTGCGGATACCCGCCGGCAACCCGAGCATGTTCGACCACCCGCAGGACCACCTGCCGGGAATGGTGCTCGCCGAGGCCGCCCGCCAGCTCGCCCTGTTCACCGCCCTGGACACCCGCGGGCTGTCCGCCGCCAAGACCTTCCCGGTCGACCTGTCGGTCACCTTCGCCCGGTTCGGCGAGCTCGAGCCGCAGACCGTGCTCACCGCGACGCTCGGCGAGGAGAAGCCGCTCGGCGCCGAGGCCGGCGAGCACGCCTACTACACCCAGGGCGGCCCGCTCGACCTCGACGAGGCCGAGCCGGGCACCGCGGTGACCCAGCTGCCGGTGGTGGTGGACGCCCGCCAGCAGGGGGAGTCGATCGCCCGGTTCGTCCTCTCGCTCGCCCGCATCCGCGGCTAGCAGGCTGTCCGTGGACGCGGGGGACGGCCCCGAGCACCCCGCGTACCCGGCCGTGTGACCGACCGACAGCCAGCCACGGAGGACCGATGCCCGGCACCGCCGCTTTCTTCGACGTGGACGAGACCCTCGTCCGGGTCAAGAGCATGTTCCACTTCCTGGAGTTCTACCTGCACCGCCGCGGCGAGCCGGAGGGCACCTTCCGGCGGCTCACCGCCGACCTCAGGGCCGCCGCCGCGGCGGGCACGCCCCGACAGGTCGTCAACCGGTCCTACTACCGGCTCTACACCGGGGAGAGCGCCGAGCGGCTCGCCGCGGCCGGCGAGGCCTGGTTCGAGCGGTACGTCGAGCAGGACCTGTTCGTCGCCGAGACGGTCGAGGCGGCGGCCCGCCACCGCGAGGCCGGGGACACCCTCGTCCTGGTGTCCGGCTCGTTCTTCCCCTGCCTCGACCCGATCGCGGCCCAGCTGCGGGCGGACTGGACCTTCGGCACCCGGCCGGTGGTCCGCGGCGGCCGGCTCACCGGCGAGGTGGTCGTCCCGGTGATCGGCGCGGTCAAGGGCCGGGTGGCCTCCGCGGTCGCGGGCGTCCGCGGCCTGGACCTCGCCCACTGCTCGGCCTACGGGGACCACTCCAGCGACATCCCGCTGCTGGCCGCGGTGGGCCGGCCGGTGGCGGTCGGCGACGACCCGGTGCTCACCGCGCACGCCGAACTCGCCGGCTGGCGGCGGCTGGTGCCCGCCGAGCCGGTCCGTGCGGCGCTCTGAGCACAGCCCCGCACCCCTGCCCGGCGGGCCCGGGGGAGCGGCGCGGACGGCACCCGGCCGGGGCCGTACCGAGTGGAGACAGGCCCGCACCGACGACAGGAGGGGACCATGACACCGATCGGCATCGTGGGCACCGGCTCGTACGTGCCCGAGGAGGTCGTCAGCAACGAGGAGGTCGCGGCGAGCGCGGGCGTGACCGCCGACTGGATCGAGGAGCGGACGGGCATCGGCCGGCGGCACCGCGCCGCCGCGCACGAGGCCACCTCCGACCTGGCCGCCGAGGCGGCCCGCAGAGCACTCCGGCAGGCCGGCATCACGGCCGACCGACTCGCCTTCGTGGTGGTGGCCACGTCCACCCCGGACCACCCGCAGCCCGCCACCGCCAGCATCGTGCAGCACCTGATCGGCGCCCGCCGGGCCGCCGCCTTCGACGTCAACGCGGTCTGCAGCGGCTTCGTCTACGGGCTGGCCGTGGGGACCCAGATGCTCCGCGGCGACACCGACCCGGCCGCCCCGTACGGGCTGGTGATCGGCGCCGACATCTACTCCCGGATCCTCGACCGGGAGGACCGGAGGACCGCCGTGCTGTTCGGCGACGGTGCCGGCGCCGTCGTGCTCGGGCCCGTCCCGGCCGGCCTCGGCGTGGTGCAGACGCTGCTGCACGGCCGGGGCGACCAGCACCGGCTGATCGGGGTGGCGGCCGGCGGCAGCCGGCGGCCCGCCTCGGCGCAGACCCTCGCCGAGGGCGGGCACTGGTTCCGGATGGACGGCCGGGCGGTGCGCGGCTTCGTCCACGACGAACTGCCCGGCGCGGTCGGCACCCTGCTCCGGCGGGCCGGGGTGCCCGCCCGCGAGGTCCGCCACTTCGTCCCGCACCAGGCCAACGGGGTGATGCTCAACCAGGTCTGGCCCGAGCTCGACCTGCCCGGCGCGGCGATGCACCTGACGGTCGACCGGCACGCCAACACCGGCGCCGCCTCGGTGGCGATCACCCTGGACACCGTGCACCGCCGCGGCCGACTGGAGCGCGGCGACCTGGTGCTGCTGGCAGGCTTCGGCGGCGGGATGAACATAGGCGCCGCGCTGCTGCGCTGGGCACTGGACCAGCCGGTCGGCCCGCTCGGCGAGCCGGTGTTCCGGGCCGAGGACGAGGCGGCCGACCGGTTGGCCTCCTGGGGCCTGCTCTCCGGGGCCGCCCTGCGCTGAACCGGGCCCTGCATGGAACCGGGCCCTGCATGGAACCGGGCCCGGCGACGGGCCGAGCCGCGGTGCGGCGTCCGGGAGACCGGGCCCGCACCGCGGCTCCGCGGCGTACCGGTGAGCTGTGGGTGTCAGCCGTCTGACGTAGCGTCGGCTTTTGGTAAAGGGATGTCAAAAACCGATCGGGTTCGGCTCGAAACCCCTTAGAAAACAAACCGGTTGGTCTGTAGGATTGGGTGCAACCGGTGAACGCCTGAAGGGGGTTTTGTACGGTGTCCCAGATACTGGATGTGCGTCCGGAGGATGTGCTGTTCGCCCGCACCATCGATCGCGCGCTCGTGCACCGGGCCGCGGTGTCGGAGGTGCTCCTGACGGACTGCCGGCCGGTCGGCGAGCTGGACTTCGTCCTCGGCGCACAGTGGCCCCGCGGCCACGGCTTCTACCTGCCCGTCGGCGACCGCTGGTACGACCCCGTGCTGATGGCGGAGACCGTCCGCCAGGCCGGCCTGGTCATCGCGCACACCGCCTTCGGCGTCCCGCTCGACCGGCACTTCCTGATGTGGGACGTCGCCTTCGAGGCCGACCCGGCCGCGCTCGCCTTCACCGGCACGCCCGCCAACCTCTCGCTCATGGCCACCTGCGAGGACGTCCGCCGGCGCGGCACCGGCCTGGCCGGCATGCGGATCCGGGTGCACGTGCTGCGCGACGGCCGCGCCCTGGGCACCGCCACCGGCGCGCTCAGCTGCACCACCCCGGGCGCCTACCGCAGGCTGCGCGGCGAACGGCTCGCCGCCGCCCTGGAGAAGCCGCTGCCGCCGCTGCCCGTGCCGCCCCCGCTGGTCGGCCGGGACCGCGCCGCCGACGTGGTGCTCGCCCCCACCGGGGCACCGCACGTCTGGGAGGTCCGCTCCGAGCGCGGCCACCCGGTGCTCTTCGACCACGAGGTCGACCACCTGCCCGGCATGGTGCTCGTCGAGGCGATGCGGCAGGCCGTCTGCCTCGCCACCGGCTGGCCCGCCCCGCTGGTCACCGCACTCTCCGCGTCCTTCCTGCGGTACGTCGAGTTCGGCGAACCCTGCCTGGTCCGGGCCGAGGTGGGCGCCGCCTCGGTGCGCGGGACCTCCGTCGAGGTCGTCATGGAGCAGGGCGGCGAGACGGTCGCCCGCGGCAGCCTGCGCGCCTGTCCGACCGGCTGACCCGCCGCCCGGTCCTCCGCCGGGTCCGCGGCCGGTCCCGGTCGTGCGGTCGGTGGCGGTCGGGGGGTTCAGGCGCCGGTCGGCACGTTCGCCAGGGCGGCCGTGCAGCGGCCCAGCAGGGCGAGCAGCTGTGCGCGCTCCTCGGCGTCGAACTCCGCGTCGAGGGCCTGCTCGACCGCCATCGCCGCCTGGTCGGCCCTGGCCAGCAGGGTGCGGCCGCCGCGCGTCAGCCGGGCCTCCAGGATGTGCTGGTGGATCGGGTGCGGCTTGCGCTCGACCAGGCCGCGCCCCTCCAGGGTGCCCAGCACCGAGGACATCGTCTGCGGGGTCACCAGGCAGCGCCGGGCCAGTGCCGCCCCGGACAGCCCGGGCTCCTCCGAGAGCACCAGCAGCACGGTGTACTGCGGGGTGCTGAGCTTGAACTCGCGGAGTGCCGCGTGCTTGGCCGCGATCAGCTCCTGCTCGGCGCGCTTGATGTGGTGGCCGAGGCGCTGGTCGATAGGCATACTCATGCCCCCTGTATATCAGGCATCTTAGGTCTGTATGAAGCCTGCGTGTCGGGGAGGCGGTAGCGTACCGCGCGGTCGGTCCGTTCCCGGCCGGCGGCGCGGCGCTGTGACGCACCCCCGGCCGGCCCGCGGCCCCCGCGCCCCCGGGTGGGTGCGGGCGCCGTCCGACACACCGTCACCCGGCGGCCCGCAGACCGGAGGCCGACGTACATTGGCGGAATGATCACGTACGAGGACCGGCGGGCGGGACAGCTGGCGGCGGCGGGACGCTGGCCGGAGCTGCTCGAACTGTTCCGGCGGCTGCGCGGCACCTCCCCCCGCTCGGCCGGCCCGGTCGGCCACCTCATCGCGTACGCGGCGCCGCCGGAGCACGCCGCCCGGCTTTTCGACCGCGACGGCGGCCCGTTCACGGCTGCCGACGAGCACGACCACGACGCCGGACCGCTCTGGGAGGTCCTCGCCACCCGGCACTCCTGGCGCCGGCTCGCCCCGCTGCTGGAACCCGCACCGGTGCGCCGCCTCGTCGCCCACACCCGCGCCCTGCTCGGCGAGGAGGTCGCCGGCCGCGCCGAGCCCGACCCGGAGGGCGTCCCGCTCACCCTGGCGGCCTGGGAGCAGGCCGGCTGGGAGGAGAGCGTCCGGGTCCGCGACTACCTGCCGGCCGGCGGCGCCCGCCGGGCCCTGTTCGCCCTGCCCGACACCCGCGAGGACCTCGGCCCGCTCGACCTGCCCGCCCCCGGGCCGCGCACCCCCGGGCCCGCCGCCACCCGGTCGCCGGCCGGCCTCGCGCCCTGGCTCACCACCGTCTGCGTCCGAGGCACCGCGCCGGACGCCGCCGCCCAGCTCGCCCCGGGCCGCCGGGTGCTCGCCGGGCACCTGCCGTTCGCCGCCGCCTACCCCGCCCTCGTCCAGGCCGCCTCGGGCGCACGCGGCCTCGGCACCGCCCACGGCCGGCTCGCCGTCTGGCACCTGCTCGCCGGCATGGCCGGCGCCGCCCGGCCCGTCCCGGCCGAGGTCGACGCCCTGGTCGCCCGCCTGCGCTGCCTCGCCTGGTCCGAACCCCGCGACGAACTCTGGTACCTCCACCTCGCCCTCGAGGACCCCGCCACCGGCCTCGCCTGGGCCCTCAGCGGCAGCATGGAGCCGTAGCCGCCGAGGTGCGTCCCTCAGGGGCGGCGCAGGGGACCGTGCAGGCCCGGGGGCGGGCGGCCGTGGTCGTTCCCCCGTCGCCCCCGGCACGCGGTCCGGCCCGGCGCCGCTCCGAAGGAGTGGAGCTGCGGCGCCGGGCCGGGGTCCGGGGTGCGGGGGCTCAGGCGGTGGTCTCCACCGCCGGGGCCTCGGATTGGGCGGGGACGGTGCCGGTGTGCGGGTCGGCGATGGCGGACTCGTCGAAGGGGAGACTGCCGGCCAGGACGAGGTCGAGGCGCTCGCGGTCCAGTTCGCCCGTCCAGTGGCCGATCAGCACGGTGGCGACGGCGTTGCCCGCGAAGTTGGTGAGGGCCCGGGCCTCCGACATGAAGCGGTCGATGCCGACGATCAGGCCGACGCCGTCGACCAGCTCCGGACGGTGCGACTGCAGGCCGCCGGCCAGCGTCGCCAGGCCGGCGCCGGTGACGCCCGCCGCGCCCTTGCTGGCGATCACCATGAAGAGCAGCAGCGACACCTGCTGGCCCAGCGACATCGGCTTGTCGAGCGCCTCAGAGATGAAGATGGAGGCCATGGTGAGGTAGATCGCGGTGCCGTCGAGGTTGAAGCTGTACCCAGTCGGCACGGTGATGCCGACCACCGGCCGGCTGACGCCGAGGTGCTCCATCTTGGCGATCAGCCGGGGCAGCGCGCTCTCCGAGGAGGAGGTGGAGAGGATCAGCAGGAACTCCCGCCCGAGGTAGCGGAGCAGGGAGAAGATGTTGACCCCGGTGGCCAGCCGCAGCAGCAGCCCGAGCACCACCGCGACGAACAGGGCGCAGGTCAGGTAGAAGCCGAACATGATCATGGCGAGGCTCTTCAGGGCGGCGGTGCCGGTCGCGCCGACCACCGCGGCGATCGCGCCGAAGGCGCCGATCGGGGCCACCCACATGATCATCGACATGATCCGGAAGACCAGCTTCTGCAGGTGCTCGACGCCGCGCAGCACCGGCGCCCCGGCCGGCCCCATCGCCTGCAGGGCGAAGCCCGCGAGCAGGGCGACCAGCAGGGTCTGCAGCACCTTGCCCTCGGTGAGGGCGGAGAACAGCGTGGTGGGGATGGTGCCGAGCAGGAAGTCGGCCGTCCCGGCGGCCTCGCCGGCCGCGGCCTGGGCGTGTCCGGACTTGGCGAGGGCGCTGGTGAGGTGGAGCCCGGAGCCGGGCTCGATCAGGTTGCCCACCAGCAGACCGATGCCCAGGGCGACGGTCGACATGGCGAGGAAGTAGCCGAGCGCCAGGCCGCCGACCCGGCCGACCTTGGCGGCCTTGCTGACCGAGCCGATGCCGAGCACGATGGTGCAGAAGATCACCGGGCTGATCATCATCTTGATCAGATTGACGAAGCCGGTTCCGATCGGCTTCAACTCCACGGCCGCGTCCGGCGCCGCCAACCCGACCACGATGCCCGCGGCGACCGCCGCGATCACCGCGAGATAGAGGTAGTGCGTACGGTCGGCTCTGCGGCGGACTGCTCCTGTGCTCGCCATTTCACGGCTCCTTTGCCCTGCGCTCCCTGACGGCCCCGGGGGGAGGGCCGGTGACGACTATGGGCGGCGGAGTGACGGGGGTCACGTTTGCGTTCATAGAGTTCACGCCGGGCGGTCCCGCCACCGGGGGAGGACCGTGCACACTGGCCGGTATGCGCATCCGCCCCGGCCGTCCGGCCCGCTCGGCCCCGCCGGCCCGACCGGCGCCGCCGGAACGTGCCGCGGCCGCTGCGCGGGCCGTTCCCCGGCAGCGTGCCGTGCCGCAGGGCCGCACCGTGCCGCAGGACCGCGCCGGGCGCCGCCTGCCGCGAAGCCTCGCCGGGCAGCTCTTCCTCGTCCAGGTGGTGATCGTGGCCGCCGTCGTCGCCGGGGGCGCCGTCCTCGCCTACCTGTTCACCGAGCACCGCACCCGCGAGGCCGCGGTGCGCCAGGTGACCGCCGCCGCCCGCGCGGTCGCCGACGCGCCCGGCACCGCCGAGGCCGCCACCGGCCCCGACCCGACGGCCGTCCTCCAGCCGTACGCCGAGCGGGTGCGCCGGGACACCGGCGTCGACTTCGTCACCGTCATGGACACCCGCGGCATCCGCTGGGCGCACCGCGACCCGGCACAGATCGGCCGCCCGTTCCTCGGCCACATCGACGGCGCGCTCGCCGGACGCACCACCAGCGAGACCTACACCGGCACGCTCGGCCCGTCGGTGCGGGTGGTCACCCCCATCCTCGACGGCCGCGGCCGGGTGGTCGGCCTGGTCAGCTCCGGCATCACCGTGGAGTCGATCAGCGCGCAGCTGCGCGGCCCGCTGCTCGCCCTGGTCGGGGTCGCCGCGGCCGCCCTCGCGCTCGGCGGGGCCGGCAGCTACCTCGCCAACACCCGGCTGCGGCGGCACACCCACGGCATGGGCGCGGCCGAACTCAGCCACCTGTACGACTACCACCAGGCCACCCTGCACTCGGTGCGCGAGGGCCTGGTGCTGCTCGACCGCGCGCACCGGGTGGTGCTGTGCAACGACGCGGCCCGTGAACTCCTCGGCCTGCAGGGCGAGGTGGAGGGGCTGCCGTTCGACGCGCTGGGCCTGCCCGAGTCGCTGGTGCGGGCGGTGCTCGACCCGGAGCCGGCCCATGACGAGGTGCACCTGACCGCCGAGCGGGTGGTGGTGCTCAACACCTCGCCGATCGGCACCGGCCTCGGCAGCGTGCTCAGCCTCCGCGACCACACCGAACTCCAGTCGCTCAGCGGTGAACTGGACAGCGTCCGGGGCTTCGCCGACGCGCTCGGCGCGCAGGCGCACGAGGCCGCCAACCGGCTGCACGCCGTGGTCTCGCTGGTCGAACTCGGCCGCCACCAGGACGCGGTGGACTTCGCCACCGCCGAACTGGAGCTCGCCCAGCGGCTCACCGACAAGGTGGTCGGCGCGGTCGGCGAACCGGTGCTCGCCGCCCTGCTGCTGGGCAAGGCCTCGCAGGCCGCCGAGCGCGGCGTCGACCTCGTCCTCACCGAGGACAGCCGGATCGACGACGGCGTGCTGCCGCCGGACCTCGCCCCGCGCGACCTGGTCACCGTGCTCGGCAACCTGATCGACAACGCCGTGGACGCGGCGATCGAGAACGCCGCCACCCACCGCGGAACGCCCGAGGTCACCGTCACCGCCAAGGTCGACGACGGCCGACTGCTGCTCCGGGTGGCCGACTCCGGCGCCGGCATCGACGCGGACGCGCTCGGCGAGGTGTTCCGCCGCGGCTGGACGACCAAGCAGCACGGCCGCGGTCTCGGCCTCGCCCTGGTCGCCCAGACCGCACGCCGCAACGGCGGCACCGTCGAGGTCGGCCGCGACCGCGGCGCCGTGCTCACCGTCCGGCTGCCGCTGAGGCGGGAGGCCGACCGGTGACCGCCGAGATCTCCGTGCTGGTGGTCGAGGACGACCCGGTCGCCGCCGACGCGCACGGCCTCTACGTCGGCCGCACCCCCGGCTTCCGGGTCGCCGCCACCGCGCACAGCTGTGCCGAGGCCCTGCGCGCCCTGGAACGCTCGCGGGCCGCCGGCACCCCGATCGACCTCGC
The DNA here is from genome assembly GCF_040686255.1 of Kitasatospora sp. NPDC085879. Lineage (NCBI taxonomy): Bacteria > Bacillati > Actinomycetota > Actinomycetes > Kitasatosporales > Streptomycetaceae > Kitasatospora > Kitasatospora sp. NPDC085879. The sequence continues at coordinate 330,723 of NZ_JBFBJZ010000001.1, forward strand.
CCTGCTCGACCTCTACCTGCCGGACGGCCACGGCCTGCAGCTCTGCCGCACCCTGCGGGCGGCCGGCCACACCACCGACATCATCGCCGTCACCTCCGCGCGCGACCTGACGATGGTCCGCCAGGCCGTCTCGGCGGGCGTCGTCCAGTACCTGCTCAAACCGTTCAGCAGCGCCGCCCTGCGCGAACGCCTCGACCGCTACGCCCGCTACCGGGCCAGCCTCGGCCGCCCGGGCGAGGCCTTCGGCCAGGACGAGGTCGACCAGGCCATCGCGCTGCTCCGCACCCCCGAACGGTCCGCCCTGCCCAAGGGGTTGAGCGCCCCCACGCTGGAGACGGTGGCCGGGGTGCTGCGGGCGGCCGACACCGGACTCTCGGCCGCCGCGGCGGGCGCCGCCGCCGGCGTCTCCCGGATCACCGCCCGCCGCTACCTGGAGCACCTAGTCGACGGCGGCCTCGCCGTGCGCGAGCCGCAGTACGGCCAGGTCGGCCGGCCCGAGCTCTGCTACCGCTGGCGCCGCTGATCAGGCCCGCTCGGCGACCGCGAGGAAGCGCTCGTCGGTGTCGGTGTACGAGGTCAGCCGCCAGCCGTTCGCGGCCAGCAGCGGGCCGAGGTTGGGCTCGGCACGCAGGTCGTCCGGGGTGATCTGCCGCCCGTGCCGGGCGGCCAACGCGGCCCGCCCGATCGGGTGGAAGAGCGCGAGCCGACCCGTCGGCCGGGTCACCCGGGCGAGTTCGCGCAGACCCTCCGCGGGGCCGGGCAGGTGGGAGATCAGGCCGGCGCCGAAGACCAGGTCGACCACCGCGTCGGGCAGCGGCAGCCGGGCGCAGTCGGCCTGCACCAGGGCCGCGGCATCGCGGTGCGCGGCGGCCAGCGCCAGCATCTCCGGGGTCAGGTCCACGCCCAGCACGGTGCCCCGAGCCCCGACCGCGGTCCGCAGCAGGGGCAGCGCCCGGCCGGTGCCGCACCCCGCGTCGATCACGAACGCCCCCTTGCCGGGCGCCAGTTCGGCAATCGCGGCGGCGTAGCGGGGCCCGTCGTCGGGGAACTTCGCGTCCCACCCGGCGGCCCGGGCCGCGAAGAACTCCCGGGCGCGCGCCCGCTCTGCACGATCGTCGTCGGCCATGCGCCGCAGTCTAGGACCAGCCCGGCCGGCCCCGCGGTGCCGCCGCGACCGGCCCCGTGGTGCCCGCACGGGCCCGGCGGAAATCCACCCGTGACCTCCGGGCGCTTCGGTCGTTGGGGCAGGGCGGAGCCGCACCCCGGAGACGGGTGGCCCGACCCGGCGGTGACGGAGAGGCTCCGGCAAGTAAAGTTAGGCTTGCCTAACTTAGTGAGGAGAGCCCGTCTGTGAGCCCCACCGTCGACACCGCCGCCCCGGCCGGTGACGCGATCCTGCGCCGCCAGCGCATCCGCGAGTCCGCCGCCCGCACCTACGCCCGGTCCTTCCCGATCGTGCCGGTCCGGGCCAACGGCATGACCGTGGAGGGGGCCGACGGCCGGCGCTACCTCGACTGCCTCTCCGGCGCCGGCACCCTGGTGCTCGGCCACAACCACCCGGTGGTGCTGGAGGCCATCCGTCGCACCCTCGACGGCGGCGCCCCGCTCCACCTCCTCGACCTCGCCACCGCCGAGAAGGACGACTTCACCACTGCCCTCTTCGAGGCGCTGCCGCCCGCCTTCGCCGCCCGCGCCAAGGTGCACTTCTGCGGCCCGGCCGGCACCGACGCGGTCGAGGCCGCCCTCAAACTGATGCAGACCGCGACCGGGCGGCGCGGCGCCCTCGCCTTCACCGGGGCCTACCACGGCATGACCGCGGGCGCCCTCGCCGTCACCGGCTCGGTCGCCGTCAAGTCCCCGCTGCCGGGCGGCGGCGAGGTCACCCGGCTGCCCTACCCGTACCCGTACCGCTGCCCGTTCGGGGTCGGCGGCGACCGCGGCGCCGAACTCTCCGCCGCCTACACCGAGCGGCTGCTCGACGACCCGGCCGGCGGGGTCACCGCCCCCGCCGCGATGATCCTGGAGGCCGTGCAGGGCGAGGGCGGCGTCGTCCCGGCGCCCGACGAGTGGCTGCGCACCATGCGGAGGATCACCGCCGACCGCGGCATCCCGCTGATCGTGGACGAGGTGCAGACCGGCGTCGGCCGCACCGGCGCCATGTGGGCCGTCGAGCACAGCGGCATCGAACCGGACGCGATCGTGCTCTCCAAGGCCATCGGCGGCAGCCTCCCGCTCGCCGCCGTCGTCTACCGCGAGGAGTACGACGGCTGGCGGCCCGGCGCCCACACCGGCACCTTCCGCGGCAACACCCTCGCCATGGCCGCCGGCGCCGCCACCCTGCGGTACGTCGCCGCGCACGGCCTGGTCGAGCGGTCCCGGCTGGTCGGCGCCCGGATGGCCGCCCGGCTCGCCGGCCTGCAGAGCCGACTGCCGGTGATCGGCGACGTCCGCGGCCGCGGGCTGATGCTCGGCGTTGAACTCGTCGACCCGGCCGGCACCCCCGACAGCTGCGGCGCCCTGCCCGCCGATCCGCGGCTCGCCGTCCGGGTCCGCGAGGCCTGCCTGGAGCGCGGCCTGATCGTCGAACTCGGCGGCCGCCACGACGCCGTGCTCCGCCTGCTGCCCCCGCTCACCATCACCGACGAACAGGCCGAGGCCGTCCTCGGCCGGCTCGCCGACGCCGTCGAGGCCGCCTCCCGGGCACACGGATGAGACCCGCGGCCGGTCGCCGCTGCGAGGCGGGTGCTCGGCCGGTCGCACGTGCCCGCCGTTCCGGTCGGACGGGCGTGGGGCCCGCGGCCGGCTCGCGGGCCCGCCGGGTGCGCCCGCCGCACGTTCCGCCGACTGCCCAGCCCGCACCGGCCGCTTCCCGGGCGCGGGCATGAGACCGCCGGCCGGCCCCGACGCGCTCTCCGGCGGCAGGGCCGGCCCCGAGGCGCTGCGGCCGCTGCTCGACGAGGTGCTGGCCGCGCTCGCCGCCGGCGCCGCCGACCGCGACGGGCCGGTCCCCGCCGGCGAGCCCGCGGAGATCGCCCGGCAGGTCCGGGCCGCCCTCGCCGCGCCGCCCGGCCCGGACGCCCTCGCCCGGCTCGTCCGGCTGCTGGCCCGGTACGCCGCGGACCCGGCCGATCCGGCCTGCGCGGCCCACCTGCACTGCCCGCCGCTCGCCGTCGCGGCCGCCGCCGACCTCGCGGTCAGCGCCCTCAACCCCTCCCAGGACTCCTGGGACCAGGCCCCGGCCGCCACCGCCCTGGAGACCGCCCTGCTCGCCGAGCTCGCCGCCCTGGCCGGCCTCCCGGCCACGGCCGCGGGCGTGCTCACCTCCGGCGGCAGCGAGTCCAACCTGATGGGCCTGATGCTCGCCCGCGACAGGGCCTTCCCCGGCGCCGAACTGCACGGTCTGCCCGCCGGGGCCCGTCCGCGCATCCTCGCCTCCGCCGCCGCGCACTTCTCCGTCCAGCGCGCGGCCGCCGTCCTCGGCCTCGGTGAACGGGCCGTCCTCCCCGTCCCCGTCGACCGCATGCTGCGGATGGACGGCGACGCCCTCGCCGAGGCCCTCGCCGGCACCGCCCGGCGCGGCGAGATCCCGATCGCGGTGGTCGCCACCGCCGGCACCACCGACACCGGCGCGGTCGACCCGCTGCACCGGGCCGCCGACCTCGCCGCGCAGTACGGGACCTGGCTGCACGTCGACGCCGCGTACGGCGGCGGCGCCCTGCTCTCCGAGCGGCTCGCCCCGCTGCTCGACGGCATCGGACGCGCCGACTCCCTCGCCCTCGACTGGCACAAGATCGGCTGGCAGCCCGCGGCCGCCGGCGTCTTCCTGGTCCGACGGGCCGAGAGCTACGCCCCGCTGGCCCGGCGTGCGGTCTACCTCAACCCGGCCGACGACGAGCAGGCCGGCTACCCGAGCCTGCTCGGCCTCTCGCTGCGCACCACCCGCCGCCCGGACGCCTTCAAAATCGCCGTCACCCTCGCCGTGCTCGGCCGGGCCGGGCTGGGTGCTCTGGTCGACGGCTGCCACCGGCTGGCCCACCACGCGGCCGAGGCCGTCGCGGCCCGGCCCGTGCTGGAACTCCACGGCCCGCCGGTGCTCACCACCGTGGTCTTCCGCTACCGGCCGCCGGCGGCCGGACCGGCCCTGCTCGACCGGCTCAACGCCGAACTCCGCCGGGACCTGCTGCGCACCGGCCGCGCCGTCGTCGGGCGCACCGAACTCCCCGGCGAGGGCCCCGGCCGGGTCCGCCTGAAGCTCACGCTGCTGAATCCGTACACCGAGCCCGCGGACCTGGACGCGCTGCTGGCCGAGGTCACCGCGGCCGGCCGCCGGGCGGAGGAATCCTCCAGCCGAACACGATGATTCGTCAATTCTGTTCGGAGGAAAGCACACTGGCCGTTCCGGCCGTGATTTGTTAATCGGGGGCGATTCGTTCCGTGGACATACCGATCTCCGGGTGTCCAGCATTTTTCGGCCGCACCGGGTGGGTATTTCGCCAATCGCCCGGCCGGGCTTGCCGGAGCGGTGAAGATCGGCGGTAGCTTCTCGTGGTCGCCGCCACACCGGGAGCGCACGGCTCCCCGGGACTAGCGGCGCGAGGGGGCTCCGCCGTGCCGTCTTCGGCCTGCTCGCGGGCGATCTGAGCCTGCCCGCCCCCGTTCTCCGGCCCCGTCCGTCGCGCCCCACCCCGGCGCCGGACCCGTGCGGCCGCCCGCACCCGCACACCGCACCACCGGCCCGGTGAATCCGGCGCCGTCCGCACCCGTCCCTGTCCGGCGGAGGAAATCGGCATGAGCGAAACACTGCTGAGCACCACCCTCGACGAATTCCAGGCATTCCCGTACTCCGAACGCTGCCGCCGGGTCTTCGCCCGCGGCGACCACCTGCTGATCGGCGTCAGCCCCGGGAACAGCTATTTCAGCGCCGACCGCATCACCCGACTCGTGCACTGGGGGAGGGAGTTCTTCGACACCGTGGACGTCGTCCACGCCGATCTGCACGTGGACGCCCAGTTCGGCGCCCAGGGCTACCCGCCGGACGCCGCCCGGCGGCGCGCCGCCAAGGAGGTCAAGGCCACCCGCCGGCGGATCGAACGCGGGGTCAGCGAGGCCGGCCGCCCGGGCGTCCGCACGTACCCGCTCTCGGAGTTCACCGGCGGCGAGGCCTACCGCAGACTGCACGCCGCCGTCCTGGACGCCCTGGTGGCCGACCGGCCGCTCCGCGAGGCCGTCGAGCGGATGGCCTGCGACTTCCTGCGCGCCCGGCTCGGCGGGGCCGCCCCGGCGGCCGAGCACCTCGCCGCCGCGATCCGCTACATCGCGGCCGAACTCCCGTTCTTCCTGGACACCCCGGCCCTGCTCGGCGTGCCCAGCTCCGTCGCCTGCTACCACCTCGAACTGCCGCTCACCGGCGTGCTGTTCGGCCGATCGGACGGCCTGCACGCGGCCCCCGGCCAGGGCTACGCGGTCGTCCGGCCCACCGCCGCGGCGGCCGACCGGCCCGCCGCCTGACCGCACCGACCCACCTTCGCACCACCGAGGAGCCCCGTGACCGTCACCGAACAGCCCGAGTTCGCCTTCCCGCTCTCCCGGCGCGGCGACATCGTCCCCGAGGAGGTGGCCACCCTCCGCGAGAAGCACCCGGTGGCCAGGGTCCGCACCATGACCGGCGACGAGGCCTGGCTGGTCAGCAGCCACGCCCTCGCCACCCGGGTGCTGGAGGACGAGCGCTTCAGCCTCAAGGACACCGCCAACCCCGGTGTCCCGCGCCAGTACGCGCTGACCATCCCGCCCGAGGTGGTCAACAACATGGGCAACATCAACAGCGCCGGCCTGCGGCAGGCCGTGATGAAGACCCTGAACCCGCGCGCCGACCGCGAGTTGGCGCCCTGGCTGGCCGCCGAGGCGCACCGCCTGATCGACCGCCTGGTCGAGACGGGCGCCCCGGGCGAACTGCGCGACGGCTTCACCGAGCCCTACTCGGCCGCCCTGCACTGCCGGCTGCTCGGCATACCGACCGACGACTGGCGGCGCCTGATGGCCGGCATCGACGTCGCCTTCCTCACCAGCCCCACGCCCTTCGAGGGCTCAACGGCCAACTGGTACAAGGACCTCGGCTACATGGTCGACCGGCTGAACGCCGACCCCGGGCCCACCGAGGGCCTGCTCGGCCGCTTCGCCGAGCTGCGCCGCTCCCCGGACGCCGCCGACCGGATCCCCGACGAACTGCTCGCCACCGTGGCGCTCTCGCTGTTCGGCGCGGGTGCGGTCTCCACCTCGTCCTTCCTGCTGCACGCGGTCATCATGCTGGTGCAGCGGCCGGAGCTCGCCGAGCGGATCCGCACCGAGCCTGCCGTGATCGACCGCGCGGTGGAGGAACTGCTGCGCTGGAACCTCTCCATCGGGGACGCGCTGCCCCGGCTGGCCCTGGCCGACGTGCAACTCGGCGAGGTGCTGGTCCGCGCGGGCGAGCTGGTGCTCGTCCTCGTCGAGGGCGCCAACCACGATCCGGAGGTGTTCCCGCACCCCGAGCGGATCGACTTCGACCGGCCGGAGAACCCGCACCTGGCGTTCGGCGCCGGCCGGCACTTCTGCCCGGCCTCGGCGCTCGGCCGCACCCACGCCGGGATCGCGCTGACCGCGCTCGTCCAGCGGCTGCCGGAGCTGCGGCTCGCCCTGCCGGTGGAACAGCTCGCCTGGCGGCCCGGCTTCATCAAGCGACTGCCCGAGCGGCTCCCGGTGCTCTGGTAGCCGCCGCGGTGCTCGGCTCGGGGCGGCCGGTGCAGGGTGCAGGGCGGCTCAGAGCGGGTCGGCTCAGTGCAGGGCGGCGGCGAGGAGGATCTCCTGGGTGCGCTCCCAGACCGCCGGGTCGCAGGCGACCAGCAGGCCGTCCTCGCCGCCCGGCGGCTCGGGGCGGTACTCGCTGCCGTCCAGCCGGGCGGAGACCCCGCCGGCCTCGGTCACCAGCAGCGAGCCCGGGGCGTGGTCCCAGGGCAGGGTGCGCCAGTACAGGATGAACTCCTGCCGGCCCTCGGCGAGCTGCGGGTACTCCATGCCGGCCGAGCGCAGGCCGGTCGACATCTCGCCGAACACCCGGGCGTTGCTCTGCAGCCGGTGGTGCAGCACCGGGTCGAGGAAGCGGCTCTTCACCGAGCCGCGCCACTTCTCCGGGTCGGCACCGGCCGGCTGCCGGACGAGGCGCTGCCCGTCCCGCCAGGCGCCCGCGCCGAGTTCGGCGGCGTAGCCGACTCCGGCGACCGGCTGGTAGATCCAGGAGGCGACGGTGCGCCCGGCCCGGACGAGCGAGGCCATCACGGCGAAGTCGGGGCGGCCGGCCACGAAGTTCCCGGTGCCGTCGACCGGGTCGACCAGCCAGCAGGCGGGCTCGGAGACGAGCGCCATCGCCAGCGACGGGTCGGCGGCCACCGCCTCCTCACCGACCACGGGCACCGGCAGCAGCTCGCGCAGCCGCCGGGAGATGATCACCTCGGCCTCGCGGTCGGCGACGGTGACGATCTCGCCGGGCGCCTTCTCCAGCACCTCGCCCGCCGCCAGGGCCCGGAACCGGGGCTCGACCGCCTCCGCCGACGCCTCGGCGAGGATCTCCGCCACCTTCTCCATCAGCACCCGACTGCTCCCTTCGCCGGGTACCACTCTCCCACGCCCGCCCGGTGCCGACCTGCGGCGGCCCTGCCCGGGCGGGCGCTACGGCCCGTCCAGCACGTGGAAGCCCGGGCGGGGGTGCATCAGGAACTCGTGGTGCGAGATGTTCCAGGCGTACGCGCCGGCCATCGCGAACACCACCCGGTCGCCGGCCCGCAGCCCGGCCGCCGGCACCCGGGCGGCCAGCACGTCCTTGGGCGTGCAGAGCTGGCCCGACAGGGTGACCAGCGGCCCGGCCGCGGTGGGCCGCCGCCACGGGTGCGGCCAGTCCTCGCGGGGCAGGACCGCACAGGGCTGGGAGTGGCCCCGGGTGGCCGGGGTGCGCAGGTGGTGGGTGCCGCCGCGGACCACCGCGAAGTCCTCGCCGTGGCTGTGTTTGAGGTCGAGCACCTCGGTGGCGTACCAGCCGCAGTAGGCGGTCAGCGAGCGACCCGGCTCGATCCGCAGCCGCAGCCCGGGGCGCCCGTCCAGCAGTTTCTCCAGGCCGGTGCCGAAGGCCGTCCAGTCGAAGCGGCGGCCGGGGTCGGCGTAGTCCACCGCCATGCCGCCGCCGACGTTCGCCTCGGCCAGACCGAGCCCCGCGGTGTACTCCACGATCCGCTCGGTGAGGGCGAGTTGGCCCGCCGCGTCGAGACCGCTGGCGAGATGGGCGTGGATGCCGCGCAGCCGCAGCCGGGTGAAGCCGGGGGAGTCCAGCAGCCGCAGGCACTCCTCGACACCCGCCGGGTCCATGCCGAACGGGCTGGGCCGGCCGCCCATCGCCAGCGCGACCCCCGCGAGGCCGCCCTCGGCCACCGGCAGGTTGGCCCGCAGCAGGATGTCCACGGTCTCGCCCGCGGCGGCCAGCTGCCGCAGCTCGTGGACGCTCTCCACATGCCAGCGGTGCACCCCGGCGGCCAGCCCGGCGGCGATCTCGGCGGGCGTCTTGCCGGGCCCGCCGAAGGCGGTCGGCGCACCCGGCACCGCCGCCCGGACATGCGCCGACTCGCCGCCGGAGGACACCTCGTAGCCGTCCACGTACGGCCGCAGCGCGGCGAGCAGCGCCGGCTCCGGATTGGCCTTGGCCGCGTAGTACAGCTCCACCCGCGCGGGCAGCGCGGCCCGGACGGCGGCGGCGTGCGTGCGCAGCGCCGGCAGGTCGTACAGGTAGGCGGGCAGCTGCTCGGCGGCCAGCTCCTCGACCCGGCGGGCGACCAGGGCGCCCGGGGCGGCGCTCACCGGGCCGCCCCGCCGCTCAGGGCCGATCCACCGCTCAGCGCGGCCTCGGCGAGCACCTCGGGGGCGAGCGGCGAGGGCAGCCGCACATAGCCGGCCTCCCGGTCGGGACGGCGGTCCCAGCGGGTCAGCAGATTGGCCTTGGCGGGCAGCGGGGCGCCGTCCAGCAGGGCGGTGAGCCGGGCCGGGCGCCCGTGTGCGTCGGCGCACTCGGCGAGGACGGCGCGCAGCTCGGCCCAGAGGGCGGCCTCCAGCCCGCCCGCCCGGGCCGGCGGGGCCTGGTCGGCGAGGGCGGCCAGCAGCTCGGCGAGGTGGTTGACCAGCAGGCAGTAGACCACCCGGTCCCAGCCGCGGTCGGCGTCGTAGCTCATCGGCCCGGCGACCTCCGGCGGCAGTGCGGCGAGCGCCTCCGCATGGTGACCGGGCAGCAGCTTGGTGCCCTCCAGGTCGCGGAAGAGCACCTGGCGGGGCCGGCCCGCCGCGTCCACGCAGACCAGCACGTTCTGCAGGTGCGGCTCCAGCACCACCCCGTGGTCGAAGTAGGCGGCCAGCACCGGTGGGACGACCAGCCGCAGGTAGCGGGCCCACCAGTCGCGGGCGGCGGCCGGGCCCGCGCCGTCGAGCAGCGCGGCGATCTGCGCGGAGCTGGTCGGGTACTCGTCGGCGACGGCGGCGGCCAGCAGCGGGGTGAGCCCCGGGCGGACGGCGCCGGCCAGGCCCTCGCGGACGATCAGGCCGAGGCCCTCGTACAGCGTGGTGTCGGGGCGCCCGTCCGGACCGGACAGCGCCAGGGTGCGGAACGCGGGCTCGCGGAGCACCGACGCGTCGGGGAAGCGCCGGGCGAGGTCGGCCAGCGGCCCGGCCAGCAGCCGGGTGAGCGCGACGGCGCCGCTCAGCTCGTACGCGGCGTTCTTGCGCAGGCAGTTGGTGATCCGCACATTGAGGCTGAACTTGAGGAAGGCACCCGCGCCGTACAGCGTGCGGACCGAGGCGGTGGCGGTGAACGGGGTGCCGCCGGGGCCCAGGTCGAGCACGTCGCCGCGGCCGAGTGCGGCGGTGAGCGCCGGGTGGCCGCGCAGCAGCGAGTACTGCCACGGGTGGGCGGGCAGCAGCCGGTAGCCGGCCGGGAGGTCGCCGCGCAGCCCGTCCAGCAGGGCGGTCGCGACCGGGTCGGCGGTGTCCTCGGCCAACAGCTCGGCGCGCACGGCGAGATGGCGCAGCCGGAAGGCGGCCCGGGCCTCCGGGGCGTACGCGGACCAGGCCGCGGCGTCCGCGGTGCTCCCCGCGGAGCGGGCCTTGGGGGAGGGGTGGAAGCGGTGGCCGAACAGCAGGGCCTGCTCGGACTCCAGGTAGCGGTCCGGCCCGGGCTCCGGGCGGTCGGCCAGGGCGGCGGCCACCCCGGCATGGCTGGAGGCGAGTTGGGCGAGGAACTCGTCGTTGGGCGTGCCGCCGCGGTGGCCGAGCTCGGCCTCGACGTGCTCGGCGAGCTCGCGCCAGCCGAGCTCCCGGGCGCCCTCGGCGGTGTGTGCGACGACCGGGCCGGTGAAGCGGTGCGCGCCGGAGAGCGAGGTGCGGCGCAGCGCGACCCGCAGCAGGGTGCCGCGGCGGGGCAGCCGGACGAGCAGGTGGTCGTCGATGACGGCGGTCTGGTGCTCGGGCGCGGACACCTCCCGCAACAGGCAGTTCAGCAGGGTGTGCGCGACCGCGTGGTCGGCGCTGGGCAGCCCGGTCGGGGCGCAGGTGCGGCGGGCGTCGAGCCGTGGGGTCATACGGTTGCTCCCTCGCGGGTGTGGGCGGCGGGCGCCTGCGGGAGTGCTCACCTGGGCGCCTCCCGCAGGTAGTTGGGCCCGGTGGTGTAGTGCTTGTTGATGTCGGCCGCGCCGGAGCGCTCCTTGCTGAGCAGGGTGCCCGCGGTGACCATGGCCTTCACCGGCAGCTCCTCGGCGTCGAGCAGGGCGGCGCGCAGCACGCGCCCGGCCGGTCCGATCCGGTCGGCGGCCTCGCCGAGCCGGGTGCGCAGCAGGCCGAGGGTCTGCTCCAGCGGCGCGCGGCCGAGCTCGGCCAGGCCGAAGGCGAGCGCGCCGGTGCACAGGTGGCCGGCGATGGTGGCGAACAGGTCGGTGACCGGCCGGTCGTCCGCACCGGCTATCCGCGTGTCGTCGAACTGATCTGCGTACGAGGCGAGTTCGCCGAGCCGGGCGGTGTTGATGCGCGGGCCGTCGTCGTCCTTGAGCAGCAGCCGCAGCCGGGTGCGGCCGCCGGGGCGGTCCAGCACCAGCGAGGTGTTCTGCTGGTGCGCCTCCAGGGCGATGCCGTACGAGAAGAGCGTGGTGTGCCAGTCGAGCAGCAGCCGCAGCAGCTCGTCGTAGAGGCGCAGCACGTCGCCGCCGTGGAAGCGGTCGGCGAGGTGGTCGAGGACGGTGCGGCCTCCGGGGGCGGGGGCGAGCAGGGCGGCCAGCGGAACGGTCACCGCGCCGTCCAGACCAGCGGGTTGGCGGCGCACCAGGACGGCGATCAGCTCGTGGCCGGCGTGCGCGAAGGACTGCTCGTCGGCGTGCAGCACGGTGCCGGCGAAGCGCGGCTCGCGGGCGGTGACGGCGGCCAGCAGGCGCTCGCCCGCGGCGCCGTCGACCAGGCTGCCGGGCTTGATGGTGCGCCGGTTGCGCAGGCCCAGGGTGGCGGTGGCGAGCGGCAGTTTGAGGTGGACGGCAGGGTCCCGGACGACCGCGACGGTCCGCATGGACAGCGTCGGCCGGACGGTCAGGTACGGCCGGTCGGCGAGTCGGGCGCCGGGCACCAGGGCGGCCAACTCCGGGCCCGCGGTGAGCGGGTGGACGGGCAGGGTGCGGCCGGTGCCGGTCTCGCCGAGGTCGGCGGGGGTGGGCCACCAGGCGGGCGGCGGGCCGGCGCCGTGCACGGTGAGCGCGTCCTCGGGCAGGACGAGCCAGCGCAGCTCGAAGGAGGGGTGGAACTCGGGTGCGTAGCGCCGCAGATGGTCGTCGGTGAGGCCGGACCGGCCGCGGCCGGCGGGGTGCACCGGGTGGTCGAGGTAGGCGGCGAGGGTGTCGAAGCCGAGCGAGGCGGCGGGGCCGGTCCAGCCTGCCGGGTCGGGGCCGAGGGCCTCGGCGAGCGCGGCGAGCACACCGGGGCGGGCCCGCTCGTGCAGCCGGACGGTGGCGAGCGCCTGCCGGCACTCCTCGGCGAAGGCGGTGTGGCCGTCCCGGTCGCGCGGGTCCGCGAGGTCGGCCACCGCGGCGAGGATCCGGTCGAGGCCGGTCAGCGGGCGGCCGTCGACCTCGAGCAGCGGGAGGCGGGCCGTCCAGCGGCTCTGGAACCCGTCCGCCGTGACCGGCAGGGCGAGCCGCGGGCCGCGCAGCCAGGTACCGTCCGGCCGCTCCTCGACGACGGCGCCGGTGCGCAGGCCCAGCACGTCCTCGCGGTGCAGGGCGCCGAGGACGCGCCGGGTGAGCAGCCCGGCCGGGTCGTCGGCGTGCGCCCGCTCCCGGGGCGGGGCGGCCGCGGTCACGGGGTGATCTCCCAGCGGTTGGCGGCGAGGAACGCCTCCACCGCGCCGTCGACGGCCCGACGGTCGTCGCCGACCGCCCAGACCACGCCGAGGTAGTCCCGGTTGGTGCGGTGGTGCACGTGGTGCTCGCCGACGGTGCGGAACGGCCGGTAGACCAGCTGGACGCCGTCCTTCTCGTACTCCTGGGCCGCCGGGGCGGCGGTCAGCGTGCCGGCCCGGTCGGCGAGCACCGCCCGGTTGTGGCCGTGCCGTCCGGTACGGGCGCCGAGCTCGGCGGGCAGCGGCTCGCCGAGGTGGACGCGGAGCACGTGCTCGAAGAACGGGATGTCCAGCAGCCGGGCCAGCATCAGGTCGCACTGGTCGCCGATGGCCCGGTAGTTGACCTCGATGATGCGGGCCCGGCCGTCCGGCTGGACGACGAACTCGGTGTGGCAGGCGCCGAGGCCGACGCCGAGCGCGTCGAGCTGGGCGAGCACCTGGTCGACCACCGGTCGGGGGTGCTCGGGGACGAACTCCAGTGCCTCCTCGACGAAGTGCGGCGGCGGGGAGATCCGGGTGCGGAACCCGCCGAGCACGTGGCGGCGCGTGCCGTCGCCGAGGGTCTCCAGAGTGTGCAGCTCGCCGGCCAGGAACTCCTCCACCACCAGGGCGTCCTGGGGCCGGCGCTGCCGCACCGCGGCGCAGTGCGCGGCCAGTTCGGCGGCGTCGGCGACCAGGGCGACGTCCTCGCTGGCGACGCCCTCGCGCGGCTTCACCACGCACGGGAACGGCGGGTCGATCCCGGAGACCGGCTGCCCGGGGGCGAGTTCGACCGCGCGGACGGTGTCCAGGCCGACCGCGGCGAGGTGCCGGCGGAGCTGCGCCTTGTTCTTCGCCCGCAGCGCGGCCCGCCAGTCCTTCGCCGGCAGGCCGAAGTACTCGGCGGCGAGGGCGGTCTGGGTCTGCAGGTGGTCGCTGTTGCTGAACACCGCGTCGGGGGCGTGGTGCCGGGAGACCAGCCCGACCACCTCGCGGAAGTCCCGGACCTCGCAGGGCAGCACCTCGGGCGGCGCGGCGAGGTGCCGGTACGCCGTGCGGTGCGCGTCCGGCTGGTCGGTGAGCACGGTGACCGCGAGGCCGAGCCGGTCGGCGGCCGGCAGGAAGCCCTCGGTGACCGAGTCGGTGGGGTTCAGGGCGAGCAGGTACAGCCGCATGGGCGTCGTCCTCGGGGTGGTGGCAGGGCCCGCGGGCTGCGGGCGCACGGGCGCGTGTCGGCTTCGTCCGGCGGGCGCGGCCGTCGACGGGCGGTCAGGCGGCCGGTCCGGTGCGGTCGATCGTGCCCGACGGAGGCGACCGGAAACCGCGCCCCGTGCGGGGGCAGGTGGCGGTGGTGCGGGCTTCGGCCACAGGTGGCGCTGCGGGGGACACGGACGGAACATTAGGTTAGGCGTACCTAATCGCGTCAAATCGGCCGATCTGTCGGGGTGTCGATGGTTCGACGGACCGTCAGGTCCATGTAAGGTGAGGCATGCCTTAGTTGATCACGGGGGTCCCTCGATGCTCCAGCTGACGGCCGTGCGCGCCTCCGCCGCCGCCGGAACACCTGCGTCGATTCGGCGCCTTGTCGACATCTGCCCGGCGCTGCCGGTCACGCTGCTCGACCGGCCACCCGCGGGCCGCGAACGCTGGTGCCCCGGGGACGCCCTGGCCGCCCGCGCCGAAGCCCTGGTCGCCGCCGAGGCCGCCCGGATCGAGGCCGCCCACGGCGCCGCCCCGCGCCCGCACGTCGCCGCCTCCCGGCTGCTGCACCACTACCTCTGGTCGCTCTGCCTGCTCACCGCCGGGCCCTGGTATCTCGACGGGCGCGCCGCGCGGATCGCCCCCTCCGCCCTCTGGATCGAGGAGTCCACCGGCGACCTCGCCCTGCTCGCCGACCTCCCCGACGACGGCCCGCTCGGCCCGGACGGGCTCCGCGCCGCCGTCGCCGCCCACGTCGGGCCGGTGCTCGGGGCCTTCCAGCCGTACGTACGGCGCGGCCCGCACGCACTCTGGGGGATGGTCACGGACGACCTGGTCTCCGCCCTCTGGTACCTCGGCCGGGTGCTCGGCGAGGAGGACCGCGCGGTCACCGCCGCCTCCGTCCTGCTGCCCGGCGGGACCCCGCCGTTCGCGGGCGCCGCCGCGTTCCGCCGCCTCCCCGGTACCGCGGGCCGCCGCCACTGGACCCGCACCCGGCAGGGCTGCTGCCTCTACTACGCCATCCGCCCCGACGAGGCCTGCACCACCTGCCCCCGCACCCCGGACGACGAACGGGTCCGCCGCCTGGAGCAGTGATCAAGGGGGGCGGGTGCCCGCGGGGGAGCCAGCGGGCATGGGTAACCCGGGGGCGCTGCCCCTTCCTCCCGCTTCTCATCCCCTCCGGGAGACCGCGACGCCGGCGAGGCAGAGGGTGCCGCCGAGGAGGGCGAGGGTGGCGGGGAGTTCGCCGAGGAGCAGCCAGGCCATCAGGACCACGAGGGCGGGGACGGCGTAGCAGGTGGCGCCCATCCGGCCGGCGGTGGTGCGGGAGAGGGCGTAGGCCCAGGTGGTGAAGGCGAGGGCGGTCGGGAAGAGGCCGAGGTAGACCAGGTCGAGGACGGCGGAGGCCGGTGCCCGTCCGAGGTCGTGGAGGAGGCCGGGGGTGAACGGCAGGCAGGCGATCGCACCGATCAGGCAGCCGAAAGCGGTGGCCTGCAAGGGGGTGGCGTGCCGCAGGGCGGGCTTCTGGAGCACCACGCCCGCCGCGTAGGTCGCTGCCGAGAGCAGGCAGAGGGCGATGCCGAGCACCGAGCCGCCGCCCGCCCCGCCGGACATCGACAGCCCGGTGACCACGGCGCCCGCGAAGGAGACGGCGAGGCCGGCAACCAGTCCGCGCGGGAAGCCCTCCTTGAGCAGCCATCCGCCGAGCAGGGCGATGAGCAGCGGCCCGATGTTGACCACCATCGCGGCGGTGCCCGCGTCGACCTGCTGCTCGCCCCAGTTGAGCGCCACCATGTAGAGCCCGAACCAGAGCACCCCGGAGGCGGCGATGCCGGGCCAGGCGGCCCGCGGCGGTACCCCTTCGCGGCGGAGCACCAGCAGGCCGACCAGGGCGATCGCGCCGACGGTGAGCCGGCCGAGGGCGAGCGCGCCGGGCCCGAAGGAGGAGCCGGCGTCCCGGATGACGACGAAGGCGGAGGCCCACAGCAGCACGGTGGTGCCGGCCGCGGCGAGGGCGCGTCCGTCCAGCGGTGCGGCCGAGTCGGTGAGTGTCTGCTCCATGCCGCGCACGGTACCGGCCGGACGGTTCGGTGCCGACCGAATAACCGCGGCCCCCGCGGGTGCCGGCTCAGCCGTCGGCGAGCAGCTTGTCGTAGGCGGCGCGCACCGCGCGGTCCATGGCGAGCATGAACTGGGCGTCGGCGGTGGCGCGGGCGAGCGGGCGGACCCGGCGGATCCGTTCGGTGAGCTCGGCGGCCTCCTCGGGGGTGAGGTCGTCGACGTGGGCGAGGCCGCCGAGCAGGTGGTCGCGGGCGAGTTCGGTGAACGCCTCGGCGACGGCGTCCAGGTGCTCCTGGGTCTTGCGGCTGACGGCGAGCACGGCGGCCAGCGGGGCGCCCTCGCCGACCAGGGCGATGGTGGCGTCCATCAGGCGGCGGCTGACGTGGGTGATGCCGTCGTCCTCGACGGTGATGTAGCCCTGGGCGATGGACTCGGCGGTGTTCTCGGGGGTGAGCTGGTCGCCGAAGGCTTCGAGGAGTTCGTCCCAGTCGAGCCGGACGGGCGTCTCGTCGGACCAGGGGGCGGCGATCTCGTCGCGCAGGCCGATCAGGTCGGCGACGTGGCGGCCGCTCTCGCCGGCGCCGATGAGTTCGGTGATGCCGCCGAGCGTGTGGCCGCGTTCGAGCAGTTCGCCGATCATCCGCAGCCGGGCCAGGTGCTGTTCGCCGTACCAGGCGATCCGGCCCTCCTTGCGCGGCGGCTGGAGGAGCTTGCGCTCCCGGTAGAAGCGCAGGGTCCGGGTGGTGATGCCGGCGGCCGCGGCGAGCTCCTCGACGCGGTACTCGCGGGGCTGCCCGCTGCTGCTGGTGATCTCCGCCACGCCGCTCAGCATAGGGCGGGTGCGCCGGGAGACGTCGTGCCCGCCTTCTTCCCCACCGGCGCGGCAGCGGCTACTCTGCCAATCGTGCCAGTGATTACTGGCATGGTTTCCGTCGATATTCTCCGCAGCCCAACCCAGCGCCCCCAGCTCGACCCAGCCCCACCCGTGTGACCCCCGACCCCCCACCCTCGCCACCTGCCCTGGAGCCGCCGCATGGCATCGCGCAG
The DNA here is from genome assembly GCF_040686255.1 of Kitasatospora sp. NPDC085879. Taxonomy (NCBI): domain Bacteria; kingdom Bacillati; phylum Actinomycetota; class Actinomycetes; order Kitasatosporales; family Streptomycetaceae; genus Kitasatospora; species Kitasatospora sp. NPDC085879. The sequence continues at coordinate 347,449 of NZ_JBFBJZ010000001.1, forward strand.
CAAGCAGCCCTCCGCACCAGCCCCGGACACGACCCCCCACCCGCACGTGCGGGTCGCCGTGATCGGCTCCGGCTTCGGCGGCCTCGGCGCCGGCGTCCGGCTCCGCCGCGCGGGCATCACCGACTTCGTCATCCTCGAACGGGCCGCGGCCGTCGGCGGCACCTGGCGCGACAACAGCTACCCGGGCTGCGCCTGCGACGTCCCCTCGCACCTGTACTCCTTCTCCTTCGCGCCGAACCCGGAGTGGCCGCGCAGCTTCTCCGGGCAGCCCGACATCCGCGCCTACCTGGAGAAGGTCACCGACACCTTCGGGCTCCGCCCGCACCTGCGGTTCAACGCCGAGGTCACCGAGGCGCGCTGGGAGGAGGGCCCGGCCCGCTGGCGGCTCACCACCACCGCCGGGACCTGGACGGCTGACGCCGTGGTCTCCGCCGCAGGCCCGCTCGCCGACCCGCAGATCCCGGACATCCCGGGCCTCGCCGACTTCCCCGGCAAGGTGTTCCACTCCTCCCGCTGGGACCACGACTACGACGTGGCCGGCAAGCGGGTCGCCGTGGTCGGCACCGGCGCCTCCGCCGCGCAGATCATCCCGGCGATCCAGCCGAAGGTCGGCCGGCTCACCGTCTTCCAGCGCACCCCCGCCTGGGTGCTGCCGCGCCGCGACCGGGAGATCAGCGGCCTGGAGAAGTGGCTGCACGGCGCCCTGCCGCCGACCGGCGCGCTGCGCCGCGGCACGCTGTTCGCGCTGCGCGAGCTGCAGGTGGACGCCTTCGTGCGCCGCCCCGGTCTGCTGAGGCTCGTCCAGAAGATCGCCGAGAGGCACATCGCCCGCGGTGTCCAGGACCCGGCGCTGCGGGCCAGGCTCACCCCGGACTACCGGATCGGCTGCAAGCGCATCCTGCTGAGCAACACCTACTACCCGGCGCTGGCCGCGGCCAACACCGACCTCGTCTCCGCGCGGCTCGCCGAGGTCCGCGGCTCCACCCTGGTGGCCGGCGACGGCAGCGAGCACGAGGTGGACGCGATCGTCTTCGGCACCGGCTTCCACGTCACGGACATGCCGATCGCCCAGCGGGTCTTCGGCGTCGACGGGCGCAGCCTCGCCGAGGAGTGGAAGGACGGCATGGAGGCGCTGCGCGGCTCCACCGTCCGCGGCTTCCCCAACCTGTTCTTCGTGATCGGCCCCAACACCGGCCTCGGCAACAACTCGATGATCCTCATGATCGAGTCCCAGCTGAACTACCTGGTCGACGCGCTCACCACCCTGGACTCGGTCGGCGCCACCGCGATGCAGCCCACCGCCCGCGCCCAGAAGCACTGGAACCTCGAACTGCAGCACCGGATGGACCGCACCGTCTGGACGACCGGGGGCTGTGTCAGCTGGTACCTCGACGACAGCGGGAAGAACACCGTGCTGTGGCCGGCCTCGACCACCGCCTTCCGCCGCGCCACCCGCCGGGTCGACCTCGCCGAGTACGAGCTGATCAAGCGCACCGCCGCCGTCCCCGCCCCGGCCGCGCCCGCCGAGGAGGTGCCGGCGTGATCGACCAGGACTGCGTGCTGCCCGACCCGGCCGCGATCAGGCGGGTCCGCTCCGCCGACGGCACCGGGCTCAACGTCGAGCTGTACGGCCCCGGGGACGCCCCGGCGGTGGTGCTCGCCCACGGCTGGACCTGCTCCACCCCGTTCTGGGCACCGGTGGTCAACCGGCTCGCCGTCGACCACCGGGTGATCGCCTACGACCAGCGCGGCCACGGCCGCAGCGACGTCCCCGCCGGCCCGGCCGGGTACGGCACCGCCCGGCTCGCCGACGACCTGGAGGCCGTGCTGGCCGACGTGCTGCCGGCCGGCGGGCGCGCGGTGCTGGCCGGCCACAGCATGGGCGGCATGACGATCATGGCTGCCGCCGACCGCGGCGAGGTCGCCGCGCGCACCGCCGGCGCGGTGCTCATCAGCACCGGCCCGGCCGACCTGGTCGCCGAGCTGCTGGTGGTGCCCGCCGCCGTCCGCGGTGCCGGGCTGCGCCGGGCCCTGCACCGGGCGGTGCTGGAGTCGAAGCTGCCGCTCGGCCCGGTCAACGGCGTCAGCCGCGCCCTGCTCAAGTACGCGACCATGGGCCCCGGCACGCCCGCGGCCCGGGTGGACGCCTGCGCCCGGATCGTGCACGCCTGCCCGACGGCCGTCCGGCACGGCTGGGCCAAGGTGCTCGGCGAGCTGGACGTGACGGCCGGTCTGGCGAAGCTGGCCGCACCGACCGCCGTCGTGGTCGGCAGCCGGGACCGGCTCACCCCGCCGGTGCACGCCCGCCGGATGGCCGCCGCGCTGCCCGACCCGCGAGGCCTGCTGGAGCTGCCCGGCGCCGGGCACATGTCCCCGATGGAGCGGCCGGACGAGGTCGCCGCCGAGATCCGCCGGATCGTCACCCTCACCGCCGACACCCGTGCCGACAACCAGAGGAGCGCCACCGCATGAACCCGCCCCTGTCCTCCCAGGTCGTGGTGGTGACCGGCGCCGCCCGCGGCATCGGCGCCCTGATGGCCCGCCGGCTCTCCGCACAGGGCGCCAAGGTGGCCCTGCTCGGCCTGGAGCCCGCCGAGCTGAAGGCGGTCGCCGCCGAGTGCGGCCCGCACGCCTCCGCCTGGGAGGCCGACGTCACCGACCTGGACGCGCTGACCGCCGTCGCCCGGCAGATCCAGGACCGCTACGGCCGGATCGACACCGTGGTCGCCAACGCCGGCATCGCCATCGGCGGGCCGCTGCTGGACAGCGACCACCGCGCCTTCGCCCGGGTGATCGAGGTGAACCTGCTCGGGAGCGTCGCCACCGCCCGGGCCTTCCTGCCCGCGCTGGCCGAGAGCCGCGGCTACCTGCTGCAGATCGCCTCGCTGGCCGCGCTCACCCCGGCGCCGCTGATGTCCGCGTACTGCGCCAGCAAGGCCGGCGTCGAAGCCTTCGCCCACGCGCTGCGCGCCGAGGTCGCCCACCAGGGTGTCAGGGTGGGCGTCGGCTACCTCAGCTGGACCGACACCGACATGGTGCGCGGCGCCGACCAGGACACCGTGCTGAAGCAGATGCGGGCCAGGCTGCCCTGGCCCGCCAACAAGACCTACCCGCTCGGCCCGGCGGTGGACCGGCTGGTCGCAGGCATCGCCCGGCGCTCGGTGCACGTCTACGCGCAGGCCTGGCTGCGCGGCATGCAGCCGGTCCGCTGGCTGCTGCCCTCGGTGGTGGTGCTCGGCGGCCGCCGCGACATGGCCCGACTGGAGCCGGAGCTGAGGGCCACCGCGGACCAGCGGCTGCGCCCGGTGGGCGCGGGCGGCGAGGCCGACACGGCGGCCCGGTCCACGTCCGCTCGTTCGGGTGAACCGACGGCGCGTCGAGTGGACGGGGCGGCGGACTGACCGTCAGTCTCGGGCCGGGGTGGCGCAATCCGGCACCCCGGCCCTGACGGCTTTCGGCCAGACGAGTGCGGTTACGGTGGCGTAAAAGCTGCCCATGGACAGGCCAAAGGCCGGTAAACCTCCGGCATTTGAGTGATTTGTCCGCACTAATTCGCGGCCGGAACGCATCTGACGCGTCCACGGCGGGAATGCGTAGCCTCTGCTCGGCGGCCCCCACGGCCGCCATTCCCCCACACCCTCCTCGGGAGAGCAGATGCGCCGTTCTGCCCGTGTCATCCGTCCTGCCCTCGCGGCCCTCCGCGGCAACCGGCTGCTCGCCGCGACCGCCCTCGCCGGCGTCCTGTCGGTGGGTCAGCTCGCCCTGCCGGCATCGTCCGCCGTGCTGTCCGCGCCGAACGCCTCGGCCTGCGCCGGAGAGGAGAACGCGGCCGCCCGCAGTGCCGCGGGCTCCTCCGCGCACGAGCCGAACGCCGTCACCGACAGGCAGGCCCAGGCGATGGACGCCGAGCTCAAGGCCCGGGTCGCCACGCTGGCCGAGACCGCCCAGGGCTCCCAGCTGCTCGCCGACTCGGCCCTCGCGGCGACCAGCATCCCGGTCTACGTGCACGTCGTCCACTCCGGGTCGACGGGCAAGCTGTCGGCCGCGACCATCGCGAGCCAGCTCTCGGTGCTGAACGCCGCGTACGGCGGCCAGGGCACCGGCAACACCGCGACGCCCTTCACCTTCACGCTGGCGGGCACCGACTACACGGACAACGCCTCCTGGTACAACGGCATCACGCCGGGCTCCTCGGCCGAGAAGCAGATGAAGAGCACCCTGCGCAAGGGCGGCGCCAACGCGCTCAACCTCTACACCGCGAAACTCGGCCAGAGCCTGCTCGGCTGGGCGACCTTCCCGAGCTCCTACGCCTCCAACCCGACCGACGACGGTGTGGTGATGCTGGACGCCTCCGTCCCCGGCGGCTCGGCCACCAACTACAACGAGGGCGACACCGCCACCCACGAGGTCGGCCACTGGCTCGGGCTCTACCACACCTTCCAGGGCGGCTGTAACGGCAACGGCGACTACGTCGCCGACACCCCGGCCGAGAAGAGCGCCGCGTACGCCTGCCCGACCGGCCGCGACACCTGCACCAGCAAGGCCGGCGTCGACCCGATCCACAACTTCATGGACTACACCTACGACTCCTGCATGTACCAGTTCACCGCCGGGCAGGTCACCCGGATGACCAACTCCTGGGCCGCCTACCGGGCCTGACCCGGCGAGACCCGCAGCCGCCGCCCGTCCCGGGGCAGTCCCGGGGCGGGCGGCGCCGGTGCGCCCCGGCGGTTCGACCCAGTACGGTCGGCCCATGACGACTGCTCTCATCACCGGCGCGACCGCCGGGATCGGCGCCGCCTTCGCCCGGCGCCTCGCCAGGGACGGACGCGACCTGGTGCTCGTCGCCCGCGACACCGCGCGGCTGGAGGATGCCGCCGCCGAGCTCGGCAAGCGCTACGGCGTCCGGGTCGAGACGCTGACCGCGGACCTCTCGACCGACGCCGGGATCACCGCGGTCGAGGAGCGGCTGCGGGCGACCGAGCACCCGGTCGACATCCTGGTCAACAACGCCGGCTTCGGGAACAAGGGCGCCTTCCTCGACGTCCCGCTGCAGGCCGAGCTGGACATGGTCAAGGTGCACGTCGAGGCGATCCTGCGGACCACCACCGCGGCGCTGCCCGGGATGCGCGAGCGCGGCCGCGGCGCGGTGATCAACGTGGCCTCGGTCGCCGCCTTCGTGCCGCGCGGCACCTACGGCGCCAGCAAGGCCTGGGTGGTCAGCTTCACCCAGGGCGTCGCCCGCGATCTCGCCGGCAGCGGCGTCCGGCTGCAGGCGCTGTGCCCGGGTTTCACCCGGACGGAGTTCCACCAGCGGGCCGACATGGGCACCGGCAACATCCCGTCCTGGGGGTGGCTGACCGCCGACCGGGTGGTCGACGAGTCGCTGCGCGACCTGGTGCGCGGCAGGACCCTCTCGGTGCCCGGCAAGCGCTACAAGGCGGCGGTGGCCCTCGCCCGGCTGCTGCCGAGCGGTCGGATGGGGGCGGTCTCCTCGAAGGCCGGCCGCAGCTACGGCCCGAACTGAGCGCCAGACTGGGGGTGGCGCGGTAGGACCGCCAGGAATAGGGCGAGACTCATTATTAGTTAGGCTAACCATGAGTCCTGGTCCCGCCCTGCGGTCCCGCCCGCCCCGTCCCCGGAGGTCGCCCTTGAAACTCGACCGGATCGACTGGACCCCGCCCGAACGGGACCGGGCCGAGCCGGCCCCGCCCGCCCAGCTCCGCCGCATCCTGGCGCTGTTCCGCCCGTACCGCGGCCGGCTCGCCGTGGTCGGCCTGCTGGTCGCGGCCTCCGCCGTGGTCTCCGTGGTCACCCCGTTCCTGCTGCGCGCCGTCCTGGACACCGCCATCCCGCAGGGCCGCACCGGCCTGCTCACCCTGCTGTGCCTCGGCATGATCGCCACCGCCGTGGTCAACAGCATCTTCAACGTGCTGCAGACCCTGATATCCACCCAGGTCGGCCAGCGCGTCATGCACGACCTGCGCACCGCCGTCTACGCCCACCTGCAGCGGATGTCGCTCGCCTTCTTCACCCGGACCCGCACCGGCGAGGTGCAGTCCCGGATCGCCAACGACATCGGCGGCATGCAGTCCACCGTGACCATGACCGCCACCTCCCTGGTCTCCAACCTCACCGGCGTGGTCGCCACGGTGGTCGCGATGGTCGCCCTGGACTGGCGGCTCACCGTCATCTCGTTGCTGCTGCTCCCGGTCTTCGTCTGGATCAGCCGCCGGGTCGGCAACGAGCGCAAGAAGATCACCACCGAGCGGCAGCGCAAGCTCGCCACGATGAGCTCCGCCGTCCAGGAGTCGCTCTCGGTCAGCGGCATCCTGCTGGGTCGCACGATGGGCCGCGCCGACTCGCTCTCCGCGGACTTCACCCGGCAGTCCGACGAGCTCGCCGACCTGGAGGTCCGGGTCAACATGGCCGGGCGCTGGCGGATGTCCACCATCCAGATCGTGATGGCCGCGATGCCCGCGCTGATCTACTGGGCCGCCGGGCTCACCGCCGCCGGCGGCGCGCCGATCGTCTCGGTCGGCACCCTGGTCGCCTTCGTCTCGCTCCAGCAGGGCCTCTTCCGGCCGACCGTCAGCCTGCTCTCCACCGGCGTGCAGGTGCAGGTCTCGCTGGCGCTCTTCCAGCGGATCTTCGAGTACCTCGACCTGCCGGTGGAGATCGCCGAGCCCGCCCGGCCGGTGCACCTGGACCGCGTCCGCGGCGACGTCACCTTCGAGGGCGTCGAATTCCGCTACCAGGGCGAGCAGGACCGCCCCACCCTCACCGGCGTCGACCTCAAGGTCCCGGCCGGCAGCTCGCTCGCCGTCGTCGGCGAGACCGGCTCCGGCAAGACCACCCTCAGCTACCTGGTGCCGCGGCTGTACGACGTCACCGGCGGCCGGGTCTGCATCGACGGCACCGACGTGCGCGAGCTCTCCTTCGACACCCTCGCCCGCGCGGTCGGCGTGGTCTCCCAGGAGACCTACCTCTTCCACGCCTCGGTCGCGGACAACCTGCGCTTCGCCAAGCCCGACGCGACCGACGAGGAACTCGTCGCCGCCGCGGAGGCCGCCCAGATCCACCCGATGATCGCTGCCCTGCCGGACGGCTACGACACCCTGGTCGGCGAACGCGGCTACCGATTCTCCGGCGGCGAGAAGCAGCGCCTGGCGATCGCCCGCACCATCCTGCGCAACCCGCCGGTGCTCATCCTGGACGAGGCCACCAGTGCGCTCGACAACCGGACGGAGGCCGCGGTGCAGCAGGCCATCGACGCGCTCGCGGTCGGCCGCACCACCATCACGATCGCCCACCGGCTCTCCACCGTCCGGCACGCCGACCAGATCGCCGTGCTCGACACCGGCGAGGTCGTGGAGCTCGGCAGCCACGAGGAGCTGCTCGACCGCGGCGGCCGGTACGCCGCGCTGCTCCGCCGCGAGGAGGGCGACGCACCCGTCTGACCGTCAGCCGCTCTCCCGGGCGGCTGCGGCGGCCGCCAGCGCGGCGGTCAGATAGCGGCGGACGGTGGCCAGCTCCGCCTCGTCGAAGGCGTCCGCCGCGCCCACCAGGGCGCCGATCAGCGGGCCGAAGAACGACCAGCCGAGCGCGACCGCCTTCTCGTCCACGGTCAGCAGCACCCTGCGGCGGTCCCGCTCGTCCCGGCTGCGGCTCACCAGGCCGAGCCGTTCCAGCCGGTCGAGCAGACCGGTGGTGCCGGCGGAGTTGAGCCGCAGTGCGGCGCCCAGCCGGCCGGGGGTGACGCTCTCCCCGGCGCGGGCCGCGTCCAGCAGGTGGATCAGCGCCCGCAGGTCCGTCGGGTGCAGCCCCTGCCGGGCCGCGAACTCCGCGCCGATCAGGTCGAACTCGACCGTCACCGCCCGCAGCAGGTGCACCAGCTCCATCGCCGGCCCCTCCGGCCCCTCCGGCCGCTCCTCCGTCACCGCACCCACCGTCCTCTCTCTCGCCCACTCGCCTCCGGGCCCTCCTGACCCGGCACCGACAGTCGTTGCTCCCTCGCTCCTCCGTCGCTCCCTCGCGCCTCCCTTTCGGCACCGGCGGGCCCTTCGGCTCGGGGCGGGTCTCGCCCACTCGCCTCCGGGCCCTCCTGACCCGGCACCGACAGTCGTTGCTCCCTCGCTCCTCCGTCGCTCCCTCGCGCCTCCCTCTTCGGCTTGGGGCGGGTCTCGCCCACTCGCCTCCGGGCCCTCCTGACCCGGCACCGACGGTCTCCCCCAGCCCGGCGGCTGGGAGGTGCCCCCACGCTCCCTCGTTCCTCCGTCGCTCCCTCGCGCCTCCCTTTCGGCGCCGGCGGGCCCTTCGGCTCGGGGCGGGTGTCGCCCACGCGCCTCCGGGGTTATTCTCTCGTTCAGCGAGAGAATTGGTCAACGAGATGTCGGGGGTCAGTCGTGTCCGCAACCGTGTCCCGCCCGCTCCGGGAGTTCGACGCCGCCTACGAGGCCCTGCTGGCCCGCTGGCCGGCCGGCACCGCCGAACTCGACGTCCCCACGCCGTACGGCACCACCCGGGTGCACGCCTGCGGCCCGGCCGACGCGTCACCGCTCCTGCTGCTGCCGGGCGGCGGGGCCACCGGCGCCGTCTGGTACGGCACCGCCGCCGCGCTGGGCGGGCAGCACCGGGTGCTCGCGGTCGACCTGCCCGGCGACCTCGGGCGCAGCGCCGCCGCCCGCCCGCTGCGCACCGCGGACGACCTGACGGCCTGGCTGGACGCGCTGCTGGACGGCCTCGGCGCCGAACGGGCCGACCTGTGCGGCCACTCCTACGGCGGCCTGCTGGCCCTCGCGTACGCGGTCCGCAGACCGCGGCGGGTCGGTCGGCTCGCGCTGCTCGACCCCACCCAATGCTTCGCCGGCTTCCGGGCCGGCTACCTGCTGCACGCGCTGCCGATGCTGCTGCGGCCCACCCTGGGTCGTGCCCTGGCCTTCCTCGCCCGGGAGACCGGGGGCACCGCGGACCCGGGCTGCGCGGAGGTGTTCGTGCTCGGCGCCTGCCTGCCCGGCCGGGCCCGTCCGGTGCGGCTGCGCCGGCCGGACGCGGCGGCGGTGCGCTGCCCGGTGCTGGTGCTGACGGCCGGCCGCAGCGGTGCGCACGACCCGCGGAAGGTGGCCGAGGCCGCCCGCCGGGCACTGCCGCAGGCCGAGGTGGCCGTGCTGGAGGGCGCCACCCACCACGGTCTGCCCGCGGTGGGCGCAGCCGACCTGAACGCGCGGCTGACGGCCTTCCTGGGCCGGGGTCAGGCGGCCTTCGGGGCCTCGTTGTAGGCCTCCGCCAGCTCCTGGCCGGAGAGGGCGTGGATGGCCGCCATCACCTCGTCGGTGACCTGGCGGCGGGCCCGGGCCGAGCGGGCCTGGCCGTGCAGCTCGGGGAAGTGCAGCGGCTTGCCGAAGCGCACCGTCACCCTGCGGATCCGCGGGATGCGCCGGCCGACCGGGAGGATCTCCTGCGGGCCCTCCAGGGCGACCGGGACGACCGGCACGCCGGCGGTCAGCGCCAGCCAGGCCACGCCCGTCTTGCCCTTGTAGAGGCGGCCGTCCAGCGAGCGGGTGCCCTCCGGGTAGATGCCGAAGGCCTTGCCGTCGTTGAGGATCTCCAGCGCCTGCTCCAGGGAGGCGGCGGCGGCGCGGATCTCGCCGCGCTCGACCGGCACGGCGTTGATCACCGAGGTGAAGAACGCGCGGGAGATCGCGCCCTTGAGCCCGGTGCCGGTGAAGTACTCGGCCTTGGCCAGGAAGTACACCTGGCGCGGGGCCGTCAGCGGGATCACCACGCTGTCGATGAAGGACAGGTGGTTGCTGGCCAGGATCACCCCACCCTTGCGAGGCATGTGCTCCAGGCCCTCGACGACCGGCCGGTAGACGGTCTTCGCCAGCGGCTTGAGCACGAGCTTCGTGATGAGGTTGAGCATGGGCCCTCCCTGGCCGGCCGACGTGTCCCGACCGGTCGGCCCGGGATCAGTCCGCACATTACGACATGCACCCCGGCGTGCGTCCACTCCCTCCCGGCGCGGTCAGGCTGCGATTCTCGTCACGCTGCGCACCGGCGCGGTCGCGCAGCCGGACAGGGTAGGCTGACGGACCGTCACCCGGTGCGCAGGGGTGGCGCCGGGCGGTGACCGTCCCGGTGGTCCGCGCGGGCGGCGGCCGGTGCCGTCGCGGGGAAGACCTCGCGGACGACGCGCTCCGCGGCGTGCCCGTCGTCCCAGGGGCAGAACCGCTCGCGGAAGCGGGCCCGCAGCTCCGGCTCCGGGTCGCCGGTCAGCAGGGCGTCGGCCACCCCGGCGGTGGTGGCCGCGACGGCGCCGGGCGGCTCGGCGAGCAGGTCGAAGTAGACGCCGCGGACGGCCCGGTACTCGTCCCAGTCCGGGGCGAAGACGGTGATCGGCCGGTCCAGCACCGCGTAGTCGAACATCATCGAGGAGTAGTCGGTGACCAGCGCGTCCGAGGCGAGGTACAGGTCCTCGACCACCGGGTGGTCGGAGACGTCGACGATCCGCGCGGCGTCCGGGCCGGCGGCCAGGTCGCCCGGGCCACCGGTGTGGAAGTAGTGGGCGCGCACCAGCACGGTGTGGCCGGGGCCGAGCCGGCGGGCCAGCTCGGGCAGGTCGAGCAGCGGCAGGTAGCCGCCGCGGGCCTCGCGGTGGGTCGGCGCGTACAGCACGGTGTGCTGCCCGGCGGGGATGCCGAGCGACTCGCGGACGGCGGCGCACTCCTCGGGGCCGGCCAGCGCAAGCCGGTCGTTGCGCGGGTAGCCGGTCTCCAGCATCCGGTAGCGGCCGGGGAAGGCCCGGGCGAAGTGCTCGCTGGTGTGCGGGTTGGGCGAGACCAGGTAGTCCCAGCGGTCGACGGCCTCCTGGAGCCGGCCGAAGTCCATGCCGTCCGCGGCGACCGGGTACGCCTTCAGGTCCATGCCCATGCTCTTGAGCGGGGTGCCGTGCTGGGTCTGCAGGTGCACGGTGCCCGGCCGCTTGGCCATGGTGTGCGGGAAGTTGACGTTGTTGACGAAGTACGTGGCGGTGGCCATCGCCCGCAGGTAGGCGGGCGTGTTCACCAGGACGTACGGGACCCTCGGCGGCAGCGCGGCGGCCTGGGCACGGGTCTCCACCACCCACACGCCGCGGATCTGCGGTGCGAGCTCGCGGGCCCGCTCGTAGATGGCGGCGGGGTTGCAGGCGTAGCCGCGGTGCCAGTAGGCGGCGTACACGGCGAGGTGCTCGTCCAGCGGCAGCCGCCGGAAGGCGTTGTACACGGTGAACCGGGCGCCGCCGCGCACCGCCCGGCGCACCAGGGGTACGGCGGCGCGGGTGCCGCGGAGTGCGGCGCGCGGCAGCGCACGGGCACGGCGCAGTTCGTCGTATCGGCGCCGGGCGCCGCGCGCCGCCAGCCGGTACGGCAGGCCGCGCGGACCGCGCGGGAAGCGGTGGCCCGGCGGGCGGTGCCGGGCGATGTGGGCGGCGATCCGGCGGAAGAAGTCCGGGCGGAGCGCCGCCGGCACCAGTCCGGGGGTGTCGTAGACGGTGAGCGCCTGCCGGACGGTCCGCTCGAAGACGACCGGGCGCAGCGGGCTCGGCCGACGGTCCAGGAAGGCGAAGATCGCCTCGTACTGGGCGAAGGCGTCGGCGTGCTTGGGGGAGGGGGTGCTGGTGATCGCCCCGGGGCGGCCGCGCCGGTAGGAGTAGCAGGGGCGGTCGAGGAAGCGCAGCCGCCCGGCGGCGAGCAGCGCGGGGTAGGTGACGGAGATGTCCTCGTAGTAGCCGCGGCCGAAGGAGACGTCCAGACCCAGCAGGTAGTCGCGGCGGAGCACCTTGTTCCACACGGCCATCACGGCGCGCAGCAGGTCGGGGTGGTCGGCGGCGGTGCATCCGGCGGCCAGCTCCGGTCCGGTCAGGTACCGGCGCCACGGGTTGGGCTCGGTGCCGCCGTCGCCGTAGACGTGCTCGAAGTCGGTGAGCAGGACGTCGGCGGCGGGCAGCCCGGCCGCGGCGCGCTCCTCCTCGCTCCGCAGCTCGGCGAGGACGGCGTCGAGGGCGCCGTCGAGCAGCCGGTCGTCGCTGTCGACGAACCACACCCAGCGCCCGCGGGCGTCGGCCAGACCGACCTCGCGGGCGCCGCCGAGGCCCTGGTTCTCGGTGAGGTGGTGGACGCGCAGCCGGGGGTCGCGGGCCGCGTACCGGTCGAGGACCGCCCCGCAGCCGTCGGGGGAGAGGTCGTCCACCGCGATGATCTCGACCTCGCCGGGCGCGGCGCTGTCCGCGTGCAGGGAGTCCAGGCAGTCGGGGAGGAAGCGCTCCACTCCGTGGACCGGCAGGACGATGCTGAGGAGGGGGCTCACTCTCGTGTCACTCCGCGCAGGACAGTGGGTCGGCGGCTGCTCGCCCGGTACTGCCCACTGTAGCCAGCACAGGTGGACGGCCGGTTGACAGAAAGTGATCGCCGGGGTGTCGGGGTATGCCCGCTGCCGACCGGTCCAGACCGGGACGGTGCTGGTGGCGGAGCTGCGCAGGGGGTGGGCGAGGCGGAACGCGACGTGGAACACGAGGGGAAAACGGCCGGAAAACGCGACCGCCGGTGCCGCGCCGTGCGAGCGGCGGCACCGGCAGTCCGGTTTGGCGGTCCGGCCGACCCTCAACGACCGACCGCCGGTCCGTCACCGCACCTGAGTCGGGCCGCCGCAGCGTCGAGACGGCCGGACAGTGACTCAGAAGGTGTCGGAAGTTTTCTTCATCTGTCGAACTCATTCGACAGGGAGTCCCGAGGGGTGGCTCGGAATTCCGTGTCTGTAGAGATATTGCTTGTAGGTTTCCGCCGCGTCAATCCCTCGGTCGCGTTCAAGTTGTGAAGGCAGTCTCGTGTCGGCCTCGCCTGGGCCCCGACTCGGCCCGAGCGGGTTCCCGCAGGGCCGCCGACGGACCCCTCCGGATGCTGCCGCCCGGCGCCCGCCCGGCCGGTCCGGCCCCGCGGGGGCCACCTCCACTCTCACCCGCACCGGTGACCCGCCCGCCCGTCGCGTCACCCGCGCGGGCAGCCCGCCGGCAGCACCCCGGGAGCCCGCCCCGCCCCCCGCGCGCCGGGCCCGTGCAGCCGTACGCGGCTCCGGCAGCCGGCGTGCTGCGATCGGCAGGTTTGAAGCGTGCCCGATATGCCCGACCTGCGGTGCTGTGTCGGTCCTGATCGATGCCCAGTCGTGACCGAGGCCACGGTCATCTGGTGAAGTGTCAGATCCGTTCGCACGATACGGTGGCAGAACACCAGGACGCTTGCGCGCGGACAGCCACTCACGGATAGTCTTCGCCTCACGGCCCTGGCGCCTCGTAGGGGTGGGAAACGATGGAACAGATGCAAGTGCGAGCCCGGCCGCGAGTGCCGGCGATCCAGTGCGGTGTCGGCACGACCGGCCGCCGGATCGACCGCCACCTGGCCGTACTCGGCGCGCCCGCGCTCTCGGCGGTCGACACGGCGGAGGCCCTCGGCCTGATAAGGGAGCTGACGCCGCGCGGCACCGGCACGGCCGGCAACCGGACGGCGCCCCGGCGCACCGCCCGTGTGTCGCTGCTCGCTCCGCTGCGCCGCCTGCGCCGCAGCCTGTTCGGCAGCCGGCACTAGCCCGGCAGCGGCCGCCCGCGGCCGGCGCCGATCACCGGCCGGGCACACCCGGCCGACGACCCGACGGACGGTCACAGTCCGCCGGGTCTTCGTCATGTCCGCCGTCCCACTCCGCGGACGTCCGCCGGTCCGCGGCGGCGATGCGTCAGGATGGCACCATGGCGGACACCTTCCACACGCTGACCTTCGAGATCACCACCGGCGCGGGCGAGGTCGCCCTCGACATCACCGAGCGCTGCGCGGCCTTCCTCACCACCGCCGCCGCCGGGCGTGACGGACTGCTCAACGTCTTCGTCCCGCACGCCACCGCGGGCATCGCGGTGATCGAGACCGGCGCCGGCAGCGACGACGACCTGCTCGCCGTCCTGCGCGACCTGCTCCCCGCCGACGGCCGCTGGCGGCACCGGCACGGCACCCCCGGCCACGGCCGGGACCACGTGCTGCCCGGGCTGGTCGCCCCGCACGCCACCCTCCCGGTGATCGGCGGCAAACTCGCCCTCGGCATCTGGCAGTCCGTCGTCCTGGTCGACACCAACGTCGACAACCCGCGGCGGACGGTCCGGCTCAGCTTCCTCGGCTGACCCGAGGCCGCCCCGGCCCGGGCATACCGGGCCCACCCACGGCGTTGCCGACGGTGCCGACGCCCGCATCCCCGCCCCGGGACGGCCCGGGCACCGGACGACCACGACGGAAGGCGACCATGACCGAGCCCGCGACCACCCCCGGCCCCGCGACCACCACCGGCCCCGACGCGGTCTGCGAGCTGGCCCCCGCGGCCGGTGAGGCCGTGCAGGGGCTGACCCCGGCGGCCGGCGACGGCCCGCGCGCGGACTGCGTGCTGTGCGGCGAGCCGACCGAGTACCCGGCGGACCGCGCGGGCTCGACCCTGTGCGCCGTCTGCACCTGGCAGCAGGCCCAGCGGATCGCCTGCGCCGGCTGACCGGCCGTCACCGCAGCCCGGCAGCCGGGGCGGTGTCAGGCGTCCTCGCGGGCGGCGATCGCCAGCGTCGAGCCGTGCCGGTGCTTGCGCACCAGCAGCTGCGAGGGGATCCGGCCGCGCAGGTCGGCGACATGGCTGACGATGCCCACCGCGCGGTCCCGCTCGCGCAGCCCGTCGAGGACGTCCATGACCTCCTCCAGGGTCTGTTCGTCGAGGCTGCCGAAGCCCTCGTCGATGAAGAGGGTGTCCAGGGGCATACCGCCCGCCTCGTCCGTCACCACGTCGGCCAGGCCCAGCGCCAGCGCCAGCGAGGCGAAGAAGCTCTCGCCGCCGGACAGCGTCGCGGTGTCCCGGTCGCGGCCCGTCCAGGCGTCCACCACCCGCAGCGAGAGACCGGAGCGCTTGGTGCCCGCGACCGGGCCGTCGCTGTGCACCAGCGTGTACCGCCCGCCGGACATCCGCACCAGCCGGGCGCTCGCCGCCGCGGCGACCTGCTCCAGCCGGGCCGCAAGTACGTACGACTCCAGCCGCATCCGCAGCGCGTTCTCCGCCGGGGCACCGGCCACCAGGGCGGCGAGCCGGCTGATCCGGCCGAACTCGGCCAGCTCCGGGGCAAGGGCCGTGGCCAGCTCCGCCAGCTCGGCGCCGATCCTGGCCAGCGCGGCGCAGCGCCGCTCCGCGGCACCCGCCTCCGAGGCGGCCCGCTGCAACCGGTCGGCGGCCAGGGCCTGCTCCGCCCCGGCCGCGGCCGGATCGGCCGGCGGCAGGGCGGCCGCCGCCACCAGCTCCGGCCCGGCCAGCTCGGCCTCGACCGCCGCCACCGCCCGGTCGTGCGCGTCCAGCCGGGCCTCCAACGCCGCCCGGTCGGCAGCGGGCAGCACCGCCGCGCCGGCCTCCTCCGGGCTGCCGAACCCGGCCTCGGCGGTGGCCCGCAGCAGCTCCTGCTCGGCCTCGGCCAGCCGGGCGGCCGTCTCCGTGGCCGCGTGCACGGCGGTCAGCGCCGCGGCCACCCCGCGGGCGGCGTCCTCCAGCTGCCGGGCGCGGTCCGCCACCGAGGGGGCGTCGCCGCGGGCGGCGGAGATCTGCGCGGCGAGCCGGTTCCGCTCGGCGGCCAGGTCCTGCAGCCGGGCGTCGGCGGCGGCCGCGTCGGCGCCGCCCGCGCGCAGCTGCTCCTCGCGGCGGCGCCGCTCCGCGGTGAACTGCTCGATCGTCCGGACGGCCGCACCGAGCCCGTCGGCCTGCCGGACGGCGGCCGACCGCTCGCCCTCCACCCCGGCGAGTGCCTCGGCGAGCTCGGCCGATCCCGTCTCCCCGGCGACGGCGAGCGCCGCCGCCTCGGCCGTGCGCAGCTCGCCGACCCGGTGGCGGGCCGCCTCGTGGCGCTGCTCGGCACCGGCCTGCGCGGCGGCGGCGTCACGCTGGTCCTCGGCCGTCACCTGGCCCTCGCCCGGCACGGCCGGGGCGGGGTGCTCGGCGGCGCCGCACACCCGGCAGGGGCTGCCCGCGCGCAGTGCACCGGCGAGCTCGGCCGCCATCCCGGCGAGCCGGCGCTCCTGCAGGTCGAGCACCCGCCCGCGGGCGGCGAGCGCCTGCGCGTGCAGGTCGAGCTCCTGCCGTTCGGCGCCGGCGAGGTCGGCCCGCAGCGCGTCCCGGCGGTCCGCGGCGGCCCGGCGGCCGGCCAGCTCGGCCCGCCGCTCGTCGAGCCGGCGCACCGTCTCGGCGGCGGCCTCGGCGGCCGCCTGCCGGGTCTGCAGTTCCTTCATCCGGTCGTCGGCGTCGGACAGCCACTCCCGGGCGTCCTCGACGAGCTGCTCGGCGGCGTCCCGGCGGCCGGCCAGTTCGGTCTCCTCGCGGCCCGCGGCCCCGTGGCGCCGCTCGGCCTCGCGGCCCGCGGCGAGCTCGCCGACCGCGGTGCGCAGCCGGCGCTCGGCGGCGGCCAGCGCGGCGGCGTCCGCCTCGGCGGGCGGCGGCTCGGCCGGGCCGCCCTGATGCGGCAGCAGCACCCCGCCGGTGCCGCCGGAGCCGGCCGCCCCGCCGCCCGTACGGACCGGCACCGCCGCGCCGAGGAGCGGCCGCAGGGCCGCCCGGCGCTCCCGTTCGGTCTCGGCCGCGGCGGCGTGCGCCCGCTCGGCGGCGGCCCGCAGCCGGAGCGCCGACTCGACGCCCAGTGCGGCCCGGGCGGCGGCCAGCACGCGGCGCTCGGCGCCGAGCGCCGCGCCCTCCTCGGTGAGCCGCAGCGCGGTGCGGACCGCCGCGGCGTGCCGCTGCTGCCGCTCGGCGAGGGTGTCCGCGGCGCGCCGCCGCCCGTCCGCCCCGGCCTGGGCCTCCCGGGCCGCGTCGAGGGCGGCGTCGGCCACCGCCCGCTGCTCGGCGGCCTGGGAGCGCAGGATCGCGGCCCAGCCGAGCACGCCGTCGACCAGCCCGGCGGCGCTCGCCGCGGTGCCGTCCTCGGCCGGCACCAGGCCGTCGGCCGGCTCGGCGCCCGCACCGGCCGCCTCCTCGGCGCGGGCGGCGAGGTCGCGCAGCCGCTGCCGGCCGTCCCGGACGGCCGCCTCCTGGCGGAGCCGGCGTTCGGCGAGCCACCGCTCGACCTGGCCGAACCGCTGGGTGTCGAAGAGCCGGCCGAGCAGCTCGGCCCGCTGCTTGGTGTCGGCCCGCAGGAACCGCGCGAAGTCGCCCTGCGGCAGCAGGACGACCTGGCAGAACTGCTCCCGGCTCATGCCGACCAGCCGCCGGATCTCCTCGCCGGCCTCCTGGTGGGAGCGGCTGACGGCCCGCCAGCCGGGCTCGCCGTCGCCGGTGTCGGCGACCCACTCGCGCAGCAGGGTCTGCGCCTTCTCGGTGGTGGTGCCGGTGCCGCGCAGCTTGGGGCGCTGCTGCTCGGGGCTGCGGGTGATCTCCAGCCGCCGGCTGCCGAGGGTGAGGTCGAGCCGGACCTCGGTGAGCAGGCCCGGTGCGGCGTGGTCGCTGCGCAGCGGGTTGCCCCGGCGGGCGCCGGGCACCTCGCCGTAGACGGCGTAGCAGACCGCGTCGAGCACGCTGGACTTGCCCGCGCCCGTCGCGCCGCGCAGCAGGAAGAGCCCGGACGAGGCGAGCCGGTCGAAGTCCACCTCCTCGGTGCCGGCGAACGGCCCGAAGGCCGTGAGGGTGAGCCGGTGCAGCCTCATCGGGCGGCCTCCCGGGCGAGCTCGGCCTCGCGGCGGACGGCCTCGAAGCCCTCGGCCAGCCAGTCGCGCTCGTGCGCGCCGAGCGTGCTGCCCGGCCGGACGTGCCGGACGAAGCCCTCCGCGATCTCCAGGTCGGATCGCCCGCTGACCCTGGCCGCGTACGAGGGGTGCCGGTCGCCCTCGACCGGCTCGGGCTCGAAGAGCAGCTGGAGGGTGTGCGGGAAGCGCCGCCGCAGCGACTCCATCGGCTCGGCGGGTCGCGCCGGGTCGGTGAGGGTGGCCTGCACCCAGCAGTCCTCGGCCCAGGTGTGCTCCTCGGCCGCCAGCAGCTCGGCGAGCCGGCCGCGCAGCCGGGCCAGCCGGCGGGGCTGCGGGCAGTCGATCCGGCGCTCCTCGGCGATCGAGCCGTCGGCGGCCAGCTCGACCAGCCACATGGTCTTGCGGTGGTCGGCCTCGGAGAAGGAGTAGGCGAGCGGGGAGCCGCTGTAGCGCAGGTGCGGGGCGAGCCGCTGGCTGCCGTGCAGGTGGCCGAGGGCGGCGTAGTGGACGCCGTCGAAGACCGCGGCGGGCACGCTCGCCACGCCGCCGACGGTGATGTCGCGCTCGCTGTCGCTGGGGGCGCCGCCGGTGACGAAGGCGTGCGCGAGGACGACCGCCCGGGTGCCCGCCGGGCGGGCGGCGAGGTCGGCGCGGACGGCGTCCATGGCGGCGCCGAGCACCTGCTCGTGGCCGCCCCCGGCCAGCCCGAAGCGCTCGCGGACGAGGGCCGGCTCCAGGTAGGGCAGGCCGTAGACGGCGACCGGGCCGTGCCCGTCGGCGAGCAGCACGGGCTCCGCGCAGCCGTCCGGATCCGTCCGCAGGTGGATGCCGGCCCGGTCGATCAGCCGGGCGGCGACGCCGAGCCGCCGGGCGGAGTCGTGGTTGCCGCTGATGAAGACCGTCGGCACGCCGAGCCGGGCGAGCCGGACGAGGACGTCGTCGAAGAGCGCGACCGCCTCCAGGCCGGGCAGCGCCCGGTCGTACACGTCGCCTGCGACCAGCACGGCGTCCACCCGCTCGGCCTCGGCCACGGCCACCAGGTGGTCGAGGAAGGCGCGCTGGGCGTCGTGCAGGCTCTCCCGGTGGAAGGAGCGGCCGAGGTGCCAGTCGGAGGTATGCAGCAGTCGCATGGTCACCGACCATAACGGGCGGCACCGACAGCTCGGGGCCCCGACCGCCTCGGCCGATGCCGATCCGTGATGCCGGGCGGACCGTCGGTGACGGGCGGTAGGGTCGCGGCGCGGCCACGGCGGTGTTCCGGGTGTGCCCCGGGCGGCGGTCAGGGCTGTTCATCGACCGGATGTTCGGGGAAGATCAACAGTCGGAGCGGGCGGCGGCCCGCCGCACCCGCTCCCCGGCCGCCGACCGGGCGCGCCGGCGGCCCGGGACCGGAGGGGACACGCGTGAACCGCATCGAGTACAGCGCGGAGATCGCCGACCTGCTCGGGAGGGTCCGGCGCCGGCCGATCGCGGGCTGGCCGTGGCGGCCCGGCGAGGACGTGCCGGCGGGGCTGCCGGTGAAGCAGTCCTGGGGCTGGCTGTTCGCCCCGGACGGGCGGGTGCTCACCCTGGTCAACCCGAAGGACGGGATCGTCAGCCTGCCCGGCGGCTCGCTGGAGCCGGAGGACGCCGGGGACCCGGCCGCCGCCCTCGCCCGGGAGGCCGGCGAGGAGGCGCAGGCCGTGATCGGCCGCCCCTGGTACCTGGGCTACCTGTACGACCGGGTCGGCTCGGCCAACGGCGGGCACGAGTGCGCCCGGGTGCGGATGGCGGCGGCGCTGCGCCGGGTCGGCCCGTCGCTGCCTGACCCGGCCTCGGGCCGGCACTACCGGCGGCTGCTGGTGGCGCCCGGGCTGGCGGTGGAGCTGCTCGGCTGGGGCGCGCAGGGGGTCCGTCAGGCGCGCGCGGCGGTGGCCGCGGCGGTGGCGCACCTCGGCGTGCCGGCGGCGGCGAACGAGACCATCGAGGAGCTCCCGCAGGCCGGCTGCGTGCTCTTCGGGTGACTCCCAGGAATCCTTGACGATCCGTCAATCATTTTCCCAGAAAAGGTATTCAACCGAATTTCCGATGGCACCGCGATGACATGACGGTGCCACATCTGCCGGTCCGTCAACAACTTTGGCATGGGCACTATCCGGCGAGGCTACTGCCTGGTATCACAACAGTGTGATCCGGGTCACCCCCACTTCCGGATCGCATTCACCCCCCCACCCGGAGGTACCCCCATGCCTCGAGCCAGAGTCCTGCCCGTCGCGGCCACGGCACTCGCGCTCTCCCTGTCCACGCTCCTCACCGCCACCGACGCCTCGGCCGCCGGAGCCCGGTACGTCGCCCTCGGCGACTCGTACTCCGCGGGCGTCGGGGCGGGCAGCTACACCAGTGACAGCGGCAGTTGCAAGCGCAGCACCAATGCCTATCCGTACCTCTGGAAGAACGCCAACGCCCCCACCTCGTTCAGCTTCGTGGCCTGTTCCGGCGCGAAGACCGGCGACGTGCTGAACAACCAGCTCTCCGCCCTCAGCTCCGGCACCACACTGGTCAGCATCACCATCGGCGGCAACGACGCCGGATTCGCCAGCACCATGCAGACCTGCGTGCTCAACTCCGAGAGCTCCTGCCTGAGCGCGGTCGCCACCGCGAAGTCCTACGCCACCACCACCCTGCCGGGCCAGCTCGACGCGGTGTACTCGGCGATCCGCAACAAGGCCCCCAACGCCCGCGTCGTGGTGCTCGGCTACCCGCACCTCTACAAGATCGGCGGCAACTGCATCTTCGGCATCGGCGACACCAAGCGCGCCGCGATCAACGGCGCCGCCGACACCCTCGACTCGGTGATCGCCAAGCGCGCCGCCGACGCCGGGTTCACCTTCAAGGACGTCCGCAGCATCTTCACCGAGCACGAGATCTGCGGCTCGGCCACCCAGTGGCTGAACAGCACCACGCTGCCCGTCGACGAGAGCTACCACCCGAACAAGGCCGGACAGTCCGGCGGCTACCTGCCGTCGTTCAGCGCCGCGGCCTGACCCCCCACCGGCCCGCCGCGCCCGCGTACCCCGCGGCGCGGCGGGCCGTCAGGGCGCGTACAGCTCCTCGATGTCCCCGGCGTAGTACGCCAGGATCGCGCCGCGCCGCATCTTCAGCGAGGGCGTCAGCAGGCCGTCCTCGGCGCTGAACTCCTTCGGCAGCAGCCGGAAGGCGCGGATCGACTCGGCCCGCGAGACGGCCGTGTTGGCCGCCGCCACCGCCCGCTGGACCTCCCCGTGCAGCTGGGTGTCGGCCAGTGCGCCCCACACGTCCAGCTGCTCCCGGCCGCGCAGCTTCAGCCAGTGCGCCAGCGCCTGGGCGTCCAGGGTGATCAGCGCCGCCACGTACGGACGGTTGTCGCCGACCACCAGGCACTGGGCCACCAGCGGATGGGCGCGGACCCGCTCCTCCAGGGCGCCGGGCGCGAGGTTCTTGCCGCTGCTGGTGACGATCAGCTCCTTCTTGCGGCCGGTGATGGTGAGGTAGCCGTCCTCGTCCAGCTCGCCGATGTCGCCGGTGGCCAGCCAGCCCTGGACGAGCGCCGCCTCGGTGCACCGCGGGTGGTTCAGGTAGCCGGAGAAGACCGTGCCGCCGCGCACCCACACCTCGCCGTCCTCGGCGATCGCCACCGCCGCCCCGGGCACCGGCCGGCCCACCGTGCCGAACTTCGGCCGGCCCGGCGGGTTCGCCGTCACGGCCGCGGTGGTCTCGGTCAGCCCGTACCCCTCGTAGACCGTCATGCCGGCCCCGGCGAAGAACAGGCCGAGTTCGCGGCCCAGGGTGGAGCCGCCGGACATGATGTTGCGCACCCGGCCGCCGAGCACCGCCCGCAGCCGCTGGTACACCAGCCGGTCGTAGGCGGCGTGCCGCATCCGCAGGGCCGCGCTCGGCCCGGCGCCCCGGCCGAGCGCCTTCCGCTCGCGGGCCGCGGCCCAGGCGACCGCCGTCTCCGCGGCCTGGTCGAACAGCTCGACCTTGCCGGCCTCCTCCGCCCGCTCCCTGGCCCGCTGGTAGATCTTCTCGAAGACGTAGGGCACGGCGTGCAGGAAGGTCGGCCGGAAGGACTCCAGGGCGGGCAGCAGGCTGTCGGTGGAGAGCTGGCCGTGGTGGCCGATCCGGATGCCGCCGCGGACGGCCGCGACCTGCACCATCCGGCCGTAGACGTGCGCCAGCGGCAGGAAGAGCAGGGTGGCCGGCGGCGCACCGCCGGTGTCCCGGAAGATCTCGTCCCAGCCGTCCAGCAGGGCGTCCGCCTCGGCGGCGAAGTTGCCGTGGGTCAGCAGGCAGCCCTTGGGACGGCCGGTGGTGCCCGAGGTGTAGATGACGGTGGCGATGCTCTCCGCGGTCACGCCCAGGCGCTGGCGGTGCACCAGGGAGTCCGGCACGCCCCGGCCGTCCTCGATCAGCGTGCCGACGCAGTCCCGGTCGAGCTGCCAGATGCCGGTCAGCTCGGGCAGCGCGTCGCACACCGCGCCGACCGTCATCGCGTGGTCCTCGTGCTCCACCACGCAGGCCACCGCCTGCGTCTCGGCGAGGATCCAGCGGACCTGCTCCGGCGCCGAGGTCGGGTAGACCGGGACGGGGATGGCGCCGACCGCCCAGAGCGCGTAGTCGAAGAGGGACCACTCGTAACAGGTCCCGGACATCACGGCGACCCGGTCGCCGTAGCGCACGCCCCGGGTGAGCAGCCCCTTGGCGAGGGCGAGCACGTCGTCGCGGAACTGCCGCGCCGTCACCGGCTGCCAGACCCCGTCGACCAGCCGGGAGAGCTGGATCAGCCCCGGGTTCTGCTCGGCCGTGTCGAACACCGAATCGGCCAGCCCGCCCGCGGCCGGCTCGGACAGGGCGGGGCTGCTGACCTCGCGCACACCGCCCCCGATCCCCGTCGTTCCCGCCTGGCCGGCCTGCCCGACCGTGCGGACGGATCGCCAGCGAAGCTACCGGATGCCCCCCGGCGCTGCCCAGAGGCCGAGGCGGCCCCGGCGCGATCGGCACCGCGTGCACCCCCCGGTGACAGCAAAGAGGGTTCGCCCGGGGAGCAATCCCGGAACAATCGGACAGGCACCGTCGGGGATGGGTGCGACCCTTCGAACGGGTGGTCAGCGCGGTGTAGAGTCACGCAGATCCGACCGCCCGGCCCCTTCGCCGGGACACCCATGCCCGATCGGGGAGGCGCGACCACCCGCCGAACCGCACCCTGTCCGCGCCTGGCTCCATCCCGACCGAGGACTCCATGCGTCTGCGCAGCAGCTCGATCCGCGCGAAGATCATCGCGCTGCTCATGGTGCCCATCGTGGCGCTCACCGGGCTGTGGGTCTACGCGACCCTGGTCACCACCGGGGACGTCCGCAGCCAGTTCGACGTGAGCTCAGCTTTTCATGACCTCGTCAAACCTGTCGACCGTTACACACTGGATCTCCAGGAGGAACGGCGCACCGCCGTCCTCCGCCTCGCCGAACCCGGCTCGCAGGCCGACAAGGACGCCTTCGAGCACGCCCAGGCCGCGACCGACCGCAGCCTGCGCGAACTGCGCTACCTCAGCGACACCTCCGCCTTCGACCGGCTCGACGCCCAGCAGCGGACCAAGTACCAGGACATCCTCACCGCCGCCGACCAGCTCCCCGCGATCCGCAGCCAGGCCGGCCGCGACGTCGTCAGCTGGAACCACGAGCTGCTCGCCTACGGCGACCTGGTGGACACGGTCTTCCCGTTCCGCTCCTCCTTCGCCGGCCGCCAGGGCGGCCAGCTGCCCCGCCAGACCATGCTGCTCACCGAGCTCGTCCGCGCCCGCGAGTACCTCGCCGCCGAGACCGCGGCGATGCAGGCGCTGCGGGTGACCGCCAAGCCGGACGAGGACATGATCCAGGTGGCGCTGGACAACATGCACTCCCAGCAGGCGCTGTTCAGCGTCTACGCCGGCGAGCTCGACCTCATCGACCAGCGCGACTACGCGGACCTGCGCAGCTCCGACCCGTGGATGGCGCTCGCCGCCGCCGAGGCCAACTTCGACTCCGCCGTGCAGCGCGCCGCCGCCGTCCACGCCAACCCCAAGGACCCGTGGCGCGAGGCGGCCACCCCGGTGCTCTCCTCCTACGCCGACCTGAACACCCGGCTCGCCGACCGGATCGGCGAACGCGCCAACTCGTACGCGGTCAACCAGATCGTCCGCGGCGCCGTCGCCGGTGTGATCGGCCTGATCGCCGTCGTCCTCTCGGTGCTCATCTCCTACCGGATCGGCCGCGGCCACGTCCGCGAACTCATCGCGCTGCGCAACGCCGCCCAGGAGCTCTCCGGCGCCCGGCTGCCGCACATGATGCTGCGGCTGCGCCGCGGCGAGAGCGTCGACGTCGCCGCCGAGACACCCGAGCTGGAGTTCGGCCCCGCCGAGATCGGCCAGGTCGGCCGGGCCTTCCACGACGTCCAGCGGGTCGCCGTCGAGGCCGTCGTCGAGCAGGCGGAGCTGCGCCGCGGCGTCGCCGCGGTCTTCGTCAACCTCGCCCGCCGCAGCCAGGTGCTGCTGCACCGCCAGCTCACCCTGCTGGACGCGATGGAGCGCCGCACCGAGGACCCGACGGAGCTGGAGGACCTCTTCCGGCTCGACCACCTGACCACCCGCATGCGGCGGCACTCCGAGGGCCTGATCATCCTCTCCGGCGGCTCCCCGGGCCGGGCCTGGCGCAAGCCCGTCCGGATGGTCGACGTGGTGCGGGCCGCGGTCGGCGAGGTCGAGGACTACGCCCGGGTGATCGTCCGGCCGTTCCCCGGCACCGGCCTGCTCGGCAGCGCGGTCGCCGACGTCACCCACCTGGTCGCCGAGCTCATCGAGAACGCCACGGTCTTCTCCCCGCCGCACACCCAGGTCACGGTGCAGGGCGAGGTCGTCGCGCACGGCTTCTGCCTGGAGATCGACGACCGCGGCCTCGGCCTCGGCGAGCACGCGCTGGAGGAGATCAACCAGCGGCTCGCGGTGGAGCAGGAGTTCGACCTCGCCGACACCGACCGGCTCGGCCTGTTCGTGGTCAGCCGGCTGGCCCGCCGGCACGGCATCCGGGTCCACCTGCGGCCCTCGCCGTACGGCGGCTCCACCGCCGTGGTGCTCATCCCGCGCGAGCTGCTCGCCGACGCCAACGAGGTGATGGCGGACCAGTTCTCCGGCCGGCCCGCCGCCGAGCCGGCCCGCCCGGCTCCCGCCGCCGTCCCCGCCGGGGCCGGCGCCGCGGGGTCCGGCGCCGCCGCGGCGGGCCGCGGCGCCCGGGCCCGCAGCGCCCCGCGGATCAACGGCGGACCGAAGCCCTCGGCCGCCGACCCGGCCGCCACGCCGGGCGGCCTGCCCCGCCGCCGCCCCGGCGGCCCGGCGTCCGTCCCGGACCAGGAGGTGGGCACCGGCCGGCACCGCCGCCCGGACGCCCCCGCCGAGCCGGCGCCGGCCGAGGAGGCCGCACGGCCCGCTGCCGCGGCCCCCGCCGCGCCCGCGGGGAGCGCCGCGCCGGTCGCGGGCGGGCTGCTGCCCAAGCGCGTCCGGCAGGCCAGCCTGGCCCCCCAGCTGCGGGAGGCCGGCGACCGGCCGGCCGCCGAGCCCGTCCGCGAGCGCTCGCCGGAGGAGGCCCGGGCCGCCTTCGCCTCCTTCCAGCGCGGCTTCGCACGGGGCCGCGGCGACCGCCTGCAGCCCGCCTCGCTGACCGTCGTGCCGGACCTCCCGGACACGCCGGAGCCGCCGGTTCCCGTGTCTCCGCGGGTCGGGGGTCCCGTACGGCCCCGGGTGGCGCTACCCTCTGCACCCGTCCCACCTGCTCTGCCCGCCGCGCGCCCGCGGCCCCAGCTGTACCCCGTACGTCCGGGAAACCCCGTACCACCCGCACCACCCGCCCCAGCGGAAGGAACCGAGAAATGACCGCAACGACACAGCCGTCCGGAGACCTGAACTGGCTCCTGGACGACCTGGTGGGCCGCGTCGCGACCCTGAGGCATGCGGTGATCCTGTCCAGCGACGGCCTGGCGACGGGCGTCTCCAGCGGCCTGGCCCGCGAGGACGCCGAGCACCTCGCCGCCGTCGCCTCCGGTTTCCACAGCCTGGCCAAGGGCGCCGGCCGGCACTTCCGGGTCGGCGGGGTCCGGCAGACCATGGTCGAGCTGGACGAGGCCTTCCTCTTCATCACCGCGGCGGGCGACGGCAGCTGCCTCGCCGTGCTCAGCGACGCCGAGACCGACGTCGGCCAGATCGCCTACGAGATGGCCCTGCTGGTCAAGCGGGTCGGCGAGCACCTGGCCGCGGAGCCCCGGACCGAGACCGCCCCCCAGGAGAGATGAGCCGAGGGATGGCCGACGAGGACGACGCACCGCGGGCCCCGCACGAGGACCCGTACGACGACCCCTACGACAGCGGGCCCGAGGTCGACCTGTTCGCTCCGCGCACCGCCGCGGAGGAACGCTGGTTCGACGACGACGCGGGGCCCGTGGTGCGGCTGTTCTCGGTGACCAGGGGACGGGCGGCCAGACCGGTCGACGAGGGACTCTTCGACCTCATCTCCCTGGTGCGCGCCACGGACGCCGAAGGACGGGCCGACGACGCACCCGCCCTCGACGCCACCCACCACGCCCTGCTGGCGCTCTGCCGCGACGAGCCCCTGAGCGTCGCCGAGCTCGGCTCCTACTGCGACCTGCCGGTCGGCATCGTCCGTGTGCTGCTCGGCGACCTCAACGACGCCGGGCTGATCACCGTGACCCGGCCCGTGCCGCTCGCCCAGCGCCCCGACGAGCAACTCCTGCGAGACGTGATCAATGGCCTCCGTGCACTCTGACGTCCCGGCGGACGCCCGCGCCGCCCTCTGGTCCTCCGTGGCCCTGAAGATCCTGGTCGCCGGCGGCTTCGGCGCCGGCAAGACCACCCTGGTCGGGGCGGTCAGCGAGATCCGGCCGCTGCGCACCGAGGAGCAGCTGAGCGAGCGCGGCCGCCCGGTCGACGACACCGCCGGCGTCGAGACCAAGCGCAGCACCACGGTCGCCATGGACTTCGGCCGGATCGACCTGCGCCCCGGCCTCGCCCTCTACCTCTTCGGCACGCCCGGGCAGGACCGGTTCTGGTTCGTCTGGGACGAACTGGCCCAGGGCGCGCTCGGCGCCGTGGTACTCGCCGACACCCGGCGGCTCGCCGACTCCTTCCCCTCGGTGGACTTCTTCGAGCAGCGCGGCATCCCCTTCGTGGTCGCCGTCAACTGCTTCGAGGGCACCGAGGTGTACGCCCCCGAGGACGTCCGCGGCGCCCTCGACCTGGACCCGGGCATCCCGGTGCTGCTGTGCGACGCGCGCAGCCGGGACGACGGCAAGGAACTGCTGATCCGGCTGGTCGAACACGCCGCGGGGCTGGCCGGCCTCGACGTCGCCGGGACGGCGCGGGGCTGACGGCCCGTCCGCCACCGGCCCGTCAGCAGGCCGTTTCACCGGGCTGTCCGGATCGTGGGACGAAAGGGTCCCGGATGGCGGACGGCGAGGTCATCGGGGTTGCCTCCGGCCCTCCGGCCGTGGAAGGCTCGTCCCCGTTGCACGCTGCGCCGCCCGGCGCCGTGCCCCGGGGGAGGAGGCAGTCGACGTGACCGCAGACGCGTTCCGCAGCGCGGCACTGCCCGCCCCTGCCGTGCCGGCGCTCACCGCGCGCCGCCACATCGACCAGGCGCTCGTCTGCAGCGCCTGCTGTCGCTGACGGACCCCCACCGGCCCGGGTCGCCCCGGCGCCGCCTCCGTCCCCGAAACCCCTCCGCCGGGCCGCGCATCTGACGGCCGTCCGGCTCCTTCCGCCCTGCGCCCACCCGGAGACCCGACCGTGGACCCGTTCCGCCCCGAACTCGAGCCGTTCTGGCCGTCCCGCCAACCGCACCTCTTCGACCGGACCTGTCGGACCGCGTAGCGCGCGTCCCGCCCTTGCGAGCGGACTGGCCGACCGTCAGTTCCGCTTCCGCGCAAGGCCCGACGCGCAGACGACGACCACCCGAATCCCGTCACGCGCGAAGAGAGCCCACCATGTCCTCCACCTCCACGGCCACCCGTACCGTCACCACCGCCACCCCGCACCTGCGGGCCGTCCGCTCGGTGGCCGCCGTCCCCGGCGGCGGCGAGCGCTGGTACCCGACCACCACCGCGACCCCGCACGCCACCACCGCCGCGCCCGAGCGCGGCCGGCCGGCGGCACCCGAGCGGCAGGCGGCCGTCCGCCCCGCCGTCACGCCGCTGCCCGCGGGCCTGCCCGAGGGCGCCACCGTGGTCGCCCTGCCGCCGTCCGCCCTGCCGCAGGGCCTGCTCGCCCAGTACGGCGCGGAGCTCGGCGGATCGGCCGGCCACCCGCTCGTCGGCTACCTGCTGCTGGTGCCCGCCGACCAGGCCGCACCCGCCGCCGCGGCCGTCCCCGCGCAGCCGGCCGAGGAGCCGCAGCCCGCGGGCCGCCCGGCCGCGCACGGCATCAGCGTGGACACCGACCGGCGCACCGCCCACGTCGATGGCATCCAGCTCGACCTCACCTACCTGGAGTTCGAGCTGCTCGCCCACCTCACCGAGCACCCGCACCGGGTGCACACCCGCGACCACCTGGTCACCGCGGTCTGGGGCTACGGCCACGTCGGCGACGGGCGCACCGTCGACGTCCACGTGGCGCGGCTGCGGCGCAAGCTCGGCGCGGCGCACCGGGACAGCATCGTCACCGTCCGCCGGGTCGGCTACAAGTACGACTCGCCGGCCGAGCACCCGTACGGCTCGGCGCGCTACGGCTCGCGCTACCAGGGCCAGCGCGGCCCGACGCCGTCCCGCTCCTACCTGAACTTCC